>CAXAVJ010000003.1:0-100046 GCA_963972065.1 uncultured Rhodospirillaceae bacterium | reverse complement strand
GTAGAAGATGGTCACCTGTCCTCCTCCTCTTCCACGGCCAGGATCTCGTCATCCCCGATGGTGTCGTAGGCGTTGCGGATGCGCACGACCAAGGCGAGGCCGAGGGCCGTGGTGGCAACGCCGACCACGATCGCGGTCAGGATCAGGACATGGGGCAGGGGGTTTGAATATTGCGTGATGCCTTCGGCCAGGATCGGCGCCGTGCCGCCCGTGACCTTGGCCATCAGGATGTAGAACAGAAAGACCGAGACCTGAAACACGTTCAGGCCGACGATCTTCTTCACCAGGTTGTCATGGGCGATGACGATGTAGAACCCGGTCATCATCAGCGCGATGACGATCCAGTAACCGAGCAGGCCGGGCGACGCCGGGCCGACCATGAAGGCTTCGAAGGAAAGCCACAGGTCGTAAAGCGGTTTGAAGATGTCGACTAATCCCTGCATGGCCTCAGTCCCCGCCCGACTGGCTGGCGAACACGTTGAAGATCGTGATCATCGCCGCCGCGACCGTGATGCCGACGCCCAATTCGACGATCAGGATGCCGTAGTGCTGCCCGTGCAAGGGGTCGTGGGCCAGGACGTTGTAGTCCAGATAGTTGCCGCCCAGGATCAGCCCCGCGACCCCGGTCAGCCCATAGGTCAGCACGCCGACGACCAGCAGCAGGCGCGTCGACCAGGGCGGGAGCACCCGTTTCACCGTCTCGACGCCGAACAGGATGGCGTAGAGGATAAAGCCCGAACCGAAGATCACGCCGGCCTGAAACCCGCCGCCGGGGCCGAAGTCGCCATGAAACTGAACGTAAAGCGCGAACAGCAGGATCGGCGGAATCAGGAACTTGGAGACGACGCGGAGAACGACCTTGCGGTGCATCATGATGCGGCCCCCTTCGTGCCGGAGCCGCCTTCATCCGCTTCCTCGTCTTCGCGCCGCCGGCGCGCACGGCCCAGGATGGCCAGCACGCCCGTGGCGGCGGTAAAGATCACGAAGACTTCGCCGAGCGTGTCATAGCCGCGGTAGCTGGCCAGCACGCTGGTGACGATGTTGGGCATGCCCACTTCTTCGCCCGATTTCTCGATGTAGCGGGGCACCACGTGGTGGTGGATGGCGGCGATCTTGTCGCCGTAGCGGGGCATGTCGAAGGTGCCGTAGACCAGCACGGCGCCGGTCACGGCGACGACCAGAAACGCGGTCGTGCTCTTGCTTTTGCCGCCGCCCAGTTTTTCCTTACGTGTGGTCAATGCCAAGGTGCCCAGCATCAGGACGGTGGAGATCCCGGCGCCCACGGCGGCTTCGGTGAAGGCGACATCGACCGCGTCCAGCACCACATAGGCGGCGGCGCCGATCAGCGAGAAGATGCCCGACAGCATGGACACGGCGAACAGGTCACGGATGCGTGCGATGGCCAGGCCGACGGCCCCCATCATGAGCATCAGGACGATGATGATGACGTTTTCTATGGTCGGCCTCCCCGGCTGAGGGCCGCGCTTTTTTCCTCATCGACCCGGGGTGTGACGCCGGCATTGAGGCAGGCGCGGGCCAGGGCGTGGGTCGCCGTCGGGCTGGTGAAGAAGATGAAGGCCAGGATCAGGGCGAGCTTGACCGTGACAATGGTCAGCCCGGCCTGGAACATCAGGCCGACCAGGATCAATTCGCAGCCCAGCGTATCGATGACGCCCGCCGGATGCATGCGCGCGAACACGTCAGGCATGGTGATCATGCCGATGCCGCCGATGATCAGCAGCGCCGCGCCCGGCAGAATGAACAGCCAGGTCAGAATGTCGAAGATGATCGGATCGATGGGGAGCGCCATGGTCAGATATCCCCCGCATCGGGGCCGGTGGCTTGTTCGCCATGGCCCATGTCCCGGAACTTGATGAATTTGGTCACGGCGATGGTGCCGATGAAATTGATCAGCGCATAGACCAGCGCCAGATCGAGAAATTCCGGCCGTCCTTGCAGGAACCCGACCACGGAAATCAACAAGACCGTCAGTGTGCCGAAGGCGTTCACGGCGAGGATGCGGTCGAACACGGTCGGCCCCTTCAAGGCACGCACCAGGACCAGAACCATGGTGACCAGAACGGCGAGGGCGGCGGCGGCGAAGCTCATGGCG
Organism: uncultured Rhodospirillaceae bacterium; assembly: GCA_963972065.1. Taxonomy (GTDB): domain Bacteria; phylum Pseudomonadota; class Alphaproteobacteria; order Rhodospirillales; family Casp-alpha2; genus UBA1479. The sequence continues at coordinate 97,933 of CAXAVJ010000003.1, read as the reverse complement.
TTAGCGGTCCTCTCCGGGAGCACCTTCGACGGCCGTGCAGCGGCGGTCCATCTCGCCGGACTTCAGCCCGTCGGCGGCACCCCGCGTCAGCGCGTGGACGATCATCACCCCGTCCTCGACGGCAAGGGTCACCGTGCCCGGCGTGAGGGTGATGGAATTGGCGTAGATAACATGGCCCAGTTCGGTCTTCTGCGTCGCCTTGGTGCGCAGGACCGAGGTATGGACCCGGCCCTTGGGCGACAGCACGGCCTTGACCACGTCGATGTTGGCCATGACGATTTCCTTGCCCAGCCAGGGCAGGTAGGTCAGCCAGCGCCAGGTAACCTGGATGGGGTGGCCTTCGTGGTCGACCACATCCATGCGGTGGGCGATGAACACGACCAGGGCGACGGAAGCGGCGCCGAAGGCCAGGATCAGCGGAATCGTATAGCCCGACAGCAGCCACCAGAGCGCGGCCAGGCCGATGCTAAGGCTGATCGCATGGAGCACTGAAACGTTCCCCCGTTCTTCCCCTGGTCGGCGTTACCGCACCTTTGAAGGGCGACACCGATCACAACGTTATCCGAGGCTCAGGTATACCACCCAAAGCCATCGACGTGACAACAAAATGGGCATAATTTCATGGAATAACAAGGACGTTCGCGCTGGTATACCAAGGGCGGCGGAAATCTACGGAAGCTGTATTATTAATAGGTGCGATGGGCCTGAAATGATCGACAGGATTTTCAGATCGTGGAAAATCACGCGCCGCGCCGCCCTGTGTTATGCCGGTGTGTTGGCGGTGCTTTGCGTCGTTTTGGGCGGCACGCCAGTGCATGCGGACGGCCGGGCGGTCAGATTCGCCGAATCCGAAGTGGTCGTGCACACGGTGAACGGCGCACACCCGTTCAAGGTCGAGATGGCGGTCGACGACGCGCAGCGCGCCCTCGGTCTGATGTATCGCCGCGACCTGGCACCGGACCGCGGCATGTTGTTCGACTTCGGGCGCGAGATTTACATCTCCATGTGGATGCGCAACACCTTCATTCCGCTTGATATGCTGTTCATCGGCGCGGATGGGCGCATCGGATTCATTCGCGAACGCACGACGCCGCAGTCGCTGGACACCATCGAGGCGCCGGAGCGCAACCGCGCCGTGTTGGAAGTCGCCGCCGGGACGGTGGCGCGGCTCGGCATCCGTGTCGGCGACCGGGTCGAGCACGCGATCTTCCGCTAACCGCGTGCTTGCCTTGGGCAGGCTTAAATCATAGGTTTCCACCGCGTCGGGGCGTAGCTCAGCCTGGTAGAGTGCGTGCTTTGGGAGCACGATGTCGCTGGTTCGAATCCAGTCGCCCCGACCAGTATCCAGGCAGGCGGCCCAGGGCCGTGCCGCCGGGTCCGTCCATGTGACCGTTGACGGGACGGCCTGATGGCCGCATAGAAGACCTTAAGACGCGCGGCAACCGGCCGCGCCAGGATGGGAATTGGGAAGATGAGCGAAGCGCGCATTTTTCAGCCGGCGAAGAACGCCATGCAGTCCGGCCGGGGCAAAACCCGGCGCTGGATACTGGAATACGAGCCGGCGGAACCCCGCGTCGCCGATCCCCTGATGGGCTGGATCGGCTCGGGCGACACCCGTGGCCAGCTGCGGCTCAAGTTCGACAGCAAGGAAGAAGCCGTCGACTACGCCAAGAAGAACGGCCTGATCTACAAGGTGATCGAGCCGCACACGCGCCGCGTCAAGCCGAAGAACTATTCCGATAATTTCGCCTACGACAAGGTCGGCGTCTGGACCCACTGAATGGGGCTGCGCCGGGCCGTCTTGCCGGCGCCATGTCCGCCGGAGACTCCGTAGCTCAACTGGATAGAGCAGCTGCCTTCTAAGCAGCAGGTTGCAGGTTCGAGTCCTGCCGGGGTCGCCAGTTATTTCAATGACTTAAAGGGAGTGGGCTGCGGTGAGCTTGAAACGCATGGTTCTGCAAATGGGGCAGGGGACCGATATCCACGGCGCGGACAGCACCAAGGCCGCTGAACGCGCCGTGCGCGATGCGCTGTGGCGCAATTACCTGCAGATCGCCGATGTCCTTGGGCAGCCGCGCGACAACATGGTGATCGAGGTGACCATCGGGGCACCGCGCCCCGAGACCATCGACAAGGCTGCCGTCGCGGCGGTCTTTCCCTACGGTCAGATCACCGTGACCTGCAAGGAAGGCGGATTGGAGATCGTGACACCGGACGGCACGGATTCAACCTTGCTGGCCCATGCGGCGGTCGTGGTCCGCATGGAGGTTTCGGATGAACTTCTGGGAGCCGCCCAATGAGCAAGAAACTGGATCGCGTGATTTTGGAAATGGGCTCCGGCGTGTCGCTGCGTGGGGGCAATTACACGAAAGCCGCGTGCCGCGCCGTCGATGACGCCATCCACCATTCGAGCCTGTCGTTCATGCGCGAACTGGGCATGGACCCGGACACTGAGATGACGGTCGAGGTGACGATCGGCGTGCAGGACCCCTCGGCGGTCGATATCGACGCGGTGCAGGCCCTGCTGCCGCACGGCCGCGCATCGGTCCGCGTCGTCAAGGGCGGCTTGAACGTTCCTTACCCGGAGAGGGGTTACGAAACGGTCATCGCCAGTGCCGCGGTCGCGGCCTTCGCCGATATGTCGCGGTACAGAGCTTCTTAAATGACAGACCCTGTCGGGTTTAAGGCATAACGCCGGCGGTATCTTCGCTTCCCTTGCGGGGACGGGGCTTCCCTCGCGGGGACGGGTGCCAGCCATCCCTAAGCACGGTTAGGCCGAGGCGTTCTGGCTCCCCTCGGGGCGCCGGGCGATGCCCTTGGCGGCCTGTTCGACGCCGTAAGCCTGGACCAGGATGTCGGTCGAGACCTCGGCCAGGTCGATGCATTCCGTCAGCAGGTTGAGGATGCGCATGTTGTTGGCGACGACTTTCTCCGTCTCCCGTTCATGGGTTTCGACGGAGACGTTGCAGCGCGCGATGATGTCATTGCGCAGGATGCGGAGAATGTCCTCCAGCTTGGCGCCGTTGGGGTTGTCGTCCGATACAAGGAGCTTCGTCATGGTCTTGGTCCTTTCCTCAATGGGGTTCCCCCTTCTTATTTCGATATCAAAATAATATAGAGAATTCCTGGGAAAAGTGATGAAACGCACACCCTGGACTTGAGATATAGACCGTCCGGCCCGAGGGGCGTGCGGTTTCGAGAGGGCGGCCTGACGCAATGGGCATCAATCGCACAAGAGAAACGGGCGGGCCCTGAGGGACCCGCCCGTTGTCTTCAAGACCGTCTTTCGGCGCCGGTTCAGGCGGCGAGGTCGAAGCGGTCCGCGTTCATCACCTTGGTCCAGGCGGCGACGAAGTCGTTGACGAACTTCTTCTTGTTGTCGTCCTGGGCGTAGACTTCGGCATAGGACCGCAGGATCGAGTTGGACCCGAATACGAGGTCCATGCGGGTCGCCGTCCATTTGACCGCGCCGGTCTTGCGGTCGCGGATCTCGTAGACATCCTTGCCTGCCTGTTTCCAGGTGTAGGCCATGTCGCACAGGTTGACGAAGAAGTCGGTGGTCAAGGCGCCTTCGTTGTCGGTGAAGACGCCGTGCTTGGTGCCGCCATGGTTGGTGCCCATGACCCGCATCCCGCCGACCAGCACGACCATTTCCGGGGCGGTGAGGCCCATGAGCTGGGTACGGTCCAACATCAGCTCTTCCGGTTTGACGGCGTAATCCTTTTGCAGGTAGTTGCGGTAGCCGTCGTGGACCGGTTCGATGACGTCGAAGGAGTCGCCGTCGGTATCGGCGGGCGAGGCATCGCCGCGGCCCGGCGCGAAGGGCACCGTGACCTCGACGCCCGCGGCCTTGGCGGCCTGTTCGACGCCGATATTCCCGGCCAGGACGATCATGTCGGCGACGCTGGCGCCGACGTCCGCGGCAATGGGTTCCAACACCCCCAGAACCTTGGCCAAGCGGGCCGGCTCGTTACCGTCCCAATCCTTCATGGGCGCCAGACGGATGCGGGCACCATTGGCCCCGCCCCGCATGTCGGAGCCACGATAGGTGCGGGCACTGTCCCAGGCGGTGGCAACCATCTCGGCCACCGTCAGACCGCTTGCGGCGATCTTCGACTTGGCCGCATTGACGTCGTAGCCTTTGGAACCGGCGGGAACCGGGTCCTGCCAGATCAGGTCCTCGTTCGGCACGTCGGGGCCGATGTAGCGGACCTTCGGGCCCATGTCGCGGTGTGTCAACTTGAACCAGGCCCGGGCGAAGGTGTCCTTGAAGTACTGCGGATCGGCCATGAACTTCTTGCAGATCGCGTTGTAGGTCGGGTCCACCTTCATGGCCATGTCGGCGTCGGTCATGATCGGGTTGTGGCGGATCGACGGGTCGGTCGCATCGACCGGCTTGTCTTCTTCCTTGATGTCGACGGGCTCCCACTGGTAGGCGCCGGCCGGGCTTTTCTTCAACTCCCACTCATACCCGAACAGCAGGTCAAAGAAGCCCATGTCGAACTTGGTGGGCTCGGTCGTCCAGGCCCCCTCGATCCCGGAGGTCACCGCATTGGCGGCCTTGCCGTCCATGTTCGGGTTGGCCCAGCCGAAACCCTGCTGGTCGACGTCGGCGGCTTCGGGATCCGGTCCCAATGCAGCGGCATCGCCGTTGCCGTGGGTCTTGCCGACGGTGTGGCCGCCGGCGGTCAGTGCCGCGGTTTCTTCGTCGTTCATGGCCATGCGGGCAAAGGTCACGCGGACGGCTTCCGCCGTTTTCATCGGGTCCGGCTTGCCGTCGACGCCTTCCGGGTTGACGTAGATCAGGCCCATCTGGACCGCGGCGAGCGGGTTTTCGAGGGAAGCTTCGTCGCCGGCATCTTCATAGCGATCCTTGCCGAGCCACTCTTTCTCCGCGCCCCAGTAAATGTCCAGTTCCGGGTGCCAGATGTCTTCGCGTCCATAGCCGAAACCGAAGGTCTTGAGCCCCATGGTTTCATAGGCGACCGTGCCGGCCAGAATGATCAGGTCGGCCCAGCTGACCTTGTTGCCGTATTTCTTCTTGAGCGGCCACAACAGGCGCCGCGCCTTATCCAGACTGACGTTGTCGGGCCAGGAGTTGAGCGGCGCAAAACGCTGGTTGCCGGTGCCGCCGCCGCCACGCCCGTCGGCCGTGCGGTACGATCCCGCGGCATGCCAGGACATGCGGATCATCAGGCCGCCGTAATGGCCCCAGTCGGCCGGCCACCATTCCTGGCTGTCCGTCATCAAGGCTTGCATGTCTTTTTTCAACGCCGCGAAGTCGAGCGTCTTGACCGCGTCACGGTAGTTGAAGTCCGCGCCCAGCGGGTTTGTTTTGGTATCGTGCTGCGCCAGAATTTCCAGGTTCAGCGATTCCGGCCACCATTCCATGGATGCGCCATGCGATGTGTTTCCGCCGTGCATGACGGGGCATTTTGATTCGGCCATTGGGGTCCTCCAGTTACATCGTCGGTTGTTGAAAAACGCGCGTGCGGAGGGAAAAGTCGAGACGAGTTTAATTTGCGTCTATGAGGTGTAAAAATTACCCAAGTCCACCGTCTTCTCCCGTAGACACGGCCCGGACTGGGCCGCTGCCATCAGCGTGCCGGAGAGTTCGACCGGCAGCGTCGGCGTATGGTGACGTTACCGAGAGACGTGTATTCAGTATAATTGATTATATTTTTATCATTAATCGATAGACTCGATTTCGAGCTATCAACGCCCGTCAGTATATCATGCCGTCAGGCCGATCGGGCAGGCGACCCCCGTGCCGCCGAGCCCGCAATAGCCCCGGGGGTTCTTGGCCAGATACTGCTGATGGACGTCCTCGGCGTAATAAAAGGGCCCCGCATCCTTGATCTCGGTCGTGATCTTGCCGTAGCCGGCGTCGGTGAGTTTCTTCTGATAGGCTTTCAGCGAGGCTTCGGCGGCGCGGCGCTGCTCCGGCGAATTCACGTAGATGCCGGAACGGTATTGAGTGCCCCGGTCATTGCCCTGGCCCATGCCTTGGGTCGGGTCGTGATTTTCCCAGAACACCTTCAGCATGTCCTCGAAGCTCACCTTGGCCGTGTCGTAGACCGCGAGCAGAATCTCGTTATGGCCGGTCTGGCCCGTGCAGACCTCCTGATAGGTCGGGTTGGGGGTGAACCCGGCGCCGTATCCCACCGCCGTGGTCCAAACACCGGGGGTTTCCCAGAACTTGCGTTCCGCCCCCCAGAAGCACCCCATGCCGAACACGGCGGTTTCCGTGCCGTCGGGAAACGGCGGCTTGATGCGGTTGCCGGTGACGACATGGAATTCGGACGTGGGGATCGGCGTGTCGCGGCCGGGCAGGGCCTGGTCGGCGGTCGGCAATTCTGATTTGTTCGGCATCTTGAACAGGGAAAACATGGCGGCATTCCTCGAAAATCCGGTGTTGGTCAGCATATAGGAAACACAGCCTGAATATCCATCGTGGCTCTCGAAAGCGTGACCGGCGGCGGCCTCGGCCTGGCCATTTTTCTTGGATCGCGCGCCGTTCGGCCATATTATGGCGCTTATGCAACGACAGATCGCACTCGCCGCCCTGGTCGGCATGGCCGCCCTGATCTTCGCGCCCGAATTGAGGGACGCGGGGGCCTTCGTGCTGTCGAAAAGCCTGGACGCCAACGCGATCAAGGTGGTGCAGAACAGCCTGTACGGGCTGGGATGCTTCTAACCCGCCGCAGTGCGGCCTGCGCCTGATATGTCCGACACCTCCCAAGACGGTATCCTCGACCTGTGGCCGACCAAGCTGGTGCGTCGGCATCTGCCGGGCTTCGAGGAGCCGACCCAGGCCCTGGTCAAGCTGATCCGCGACATGGAACGGGTGAACAAGAACCTGACCACGGACTATCTGGCGCCCGATTTCTTCAATCTGGACGACCCGGCGGTCGGCTGGCTGCGCGAACAGATCAACCAGACCGTGGTTGATTACCTGCGCGCCATCGGCATCGACTACGACGTGAAGTGGACCATCCAAGGCTGGCCCAACATCAATCGTCTGGGCGATTACCACGACGCCCACAATCATCCGGGATCGTACCTGTCGGGGACCTATTACCTGAAAATGCCGGGGGCGAAGGAGCCCATGCGCAACCGCGCCGACCTGCGGCCTTCGCACATCACGTTCTACGATCCGCGCCCGGGCGTGAACATGACGGCGATCGCCAAGGACCCCTACGTCGATCCGGAATTCACGGTGCTGCCCGAACCGGGCCTGCTGATGATGTGGCCGGCCTTCCTCAGCCACTTCATCCACCCGAACCTGTCCAAGGACACACGGGTCTCGGTCAGCTTCAACATCGTGCTCAAGTGGCAGGACCACTACGTGCCACAGCAGTAATCACGGTGGTGACCTTGGGGGAAGGGGAACGCGATGTGGTGGCCGGATGACTGGTACCTGCGGGTTGCGACCCTGATGCTGGTGGCATTTGCCATCCATTGGCCGGTAGCGCGCTTTATCGATTTCAAACTGGGGTTTCGCCGAGTACCGTTCTTTTCCACGGTTGCCGGCACTGCGCCCTTGGGCCAAGCCTTTATTTTGATAGGATTTTTCGGGTTTTTCTCGTTCCCCGACTATGTGAAGGGGGCGGGCTCACACGCTCAGCTTTTATGGCAATGGGGAACGACTGCCGTGTTCCTTGGTGTCGGCGTCCAGTTCTGCGAAGCTTCAGAAAGGTCGGTTCGGAGCGCCGACGCCGCTGTCCATTTCGAGTCGACTTGGCTAAGCCCTGCCCGCCGTTTGCCATTTTACTTCCCTGGCGTGTTCTTGTTTCGCCTGGTGTGGCTTGCGTGCCTGTATGTCTTTCTTGAACGCGATCTCTACCAAGTGCGCGGCAAACCGGACCTGAACGTGCATGGCCTTCCTGGCTTCATCCGATATGACTCTACACCCGAGGACGGGTCGCCGCTTCCTGATTTCATCCCATTTTCCCGCGCGTGGAAGTTTCTGCAAGCACCGGTCGTTGCCTTGATTGGCGCGGTTTTCCTGGGTGTGCTTTGGGCGACCTGGCGGTGGGGCTTTGCAGACGAGCCGGCCCTTTTGGCTATGCAGGCATTCGTGGGTGTTTTCTGCGGCTTCATCCCTCCCGTCTTTGTTTATTTCATGGTGCGCGGGGGGCTGATGATTACAGACAATGGTATCTGCTTTCCTCGCCCGCTGTTAGAGCCTCGATGCTATCCATGGCAAAAGATTAGGGAATTCGCCATTTCGACGGCGTTTGCAAACCGATTGGCCTTCGAGTTGGAGGGGCCGGAAGGATACCATTTCCTTTATTATGGCCGGCCCCGCGTGGTGGTTTATCTTCCGTTGGAAGGCGACCTGGAGAAACTGGTTGCCCAGTTAAACAGGGAGCTCCAGGAACGTAGGAGCCGGTCGGTGGTAGCCGACGGTTCGCTTCGGGACGGTTAGGGAAGTGAGCCGTCGCTGGACTTCTTACCACCCAATCGCCTTGGGCAGCCAAGTCGCGATTTCCGGGAAGGTGAACAACAAGCCCAAGGCCACCACCTGCAACAGAATGAACGGAATGACGCCCCGGTAGATGTCGCCGGTGGTGATGTCCGGCGGCGCCACGCCCTTGAGGAAGAACAGGGCCCAGCCGAAGGGCGGGGTCAGGAACGAGGTCTGCAGGTTCATGGCGACCAGGATCGCGAGCCACACCATGTCGATGCCTGAGTTGGCGAACACGGGCAGGAACAGGGGCAGGGCGATGTAGGAAATCTCGATCCATTCCAGGAAGAAGCCCAGCACGAAGATCACCGCCATCATGAACAGCAGGTCGGCCATTACGCCGCCCGGGATGAAATCGAACATGTAGCCGACCAGGTGTTCGCCGCCGAGGCCGCGGAACGCCAGGCCGAAGGGTTGGGCGCAGATCAGGATGAAGAACACCATGGCCGAGGTCAGAAGCGTGCTTTTGCACACGTCGGCCAGGACGCGCAGGTTCAGCCGCCCGCCCACGAGGGCCAGGATGAGGGAGCCGAAGGCGCCCATGGAGGCGGCTTCCGTCGGGGCCGCGACGCCGCCGACGATGGAGCCCAGCACGGCGAAGATCAGCACCAGGGGCGGCAGCACGACCTGTACCAGCTTGATCAGCAGCTCGCGCCGGCCCATGGCGTCCCGTTCGGCCTCCGGGATGGCCGGGGCCATGTCGGGGCGGAAATAGCCAACCAGCAACAGGTAGAGGGCGAGAATCCCGGCCAGCATCAGGCCCGGCACCATGGCGGCGGCGAACAGCGTGCCCACGGACAGGCCCAGGATGTCGGCCAGCAGGATCAGCACCAGGCTGGGCGGGATGATCTGGCCCAGCGTGCCCGAGGCGCAAATGGTGCCGCAGGCCAGGCCCTTGTCGTAGCCGCGCCGCACCAGGGGGCCCAGCGCCAACAGGCCGACGGTGACGACCGTGGCGCCGACGATGCCCGACGACGCCCCCATCAGCACGCCGACGATGACGATGGCGAGACCCATGCCGCCCCGCACCCGTCCCATGGCATGGCCGATGACGTCGATCAGGTCCTCGGCCATGCGGGATTTTTCCAGCATCACGCCCATGAAGATGAACAGCGGCAGGGCCAGCAGGGTGTAATTGGTGACGACGCCGTGAATGCGCCCCGGCAACAGGCCGAACAGGCTGGTCCCGAAGCCGAGATAGCCGAACAGCAGGCCGGAGACGGCGAGCGATATGGCGACGGGAATGCCGATCACCAGAAGCCCGAAGAAGCCACCGATCATGCCGATGGCGAGGAGTTCCATTTCCGTCATTGCGGCGCGGTCCGCTCGGCGCGCGCGGCGGCGAAGGTGGTGAGGGCACCCAGGGCCTGGCTGATCGCCTGTAGGCCGAGAAGCCCGAAGCCCAGGGGAATGAAGGCTTTCAGAACCCAGCGGTAGGGCAGGCCGCCGGGATCAGGCGAGCCTTCAAGAATGCCGTAGGACTGCTGCACGTAGGGCAGGGACAGCACGACGATGGTGACGGAAACCCCGATCACGAGAAAGTCCGTGACCAGGTCGACCAGCGCCTGCCAATGGACGGGCAGGCGGGCGTAGAGGAAATCCACCCGCACATGCTCGCCTTTCTGCATGGCATAGGACATGCCGATCAGGGCGATGGGCGACACCAGGTGCCATTCCAGTTCCTGCAGGGCGACGGAGCTGATGTTGAAGCCGTAGCGGGTCAGCACGTTGCCCGCGACGACGAAGACCATGAGCAGGCCGCAAGCGGCCGCGAGACGGCCCGCCCATTCCACCGGAATGAGCAGGGCCGCTTCGAGACGCCGCAGGCCCGAGGGGCTGCGTGGATGCATGTGCGATTACCTCGCCCGCGTTAGGACGAGATCATGCCCTGATAGGGCTTTTCCGAAATCGCCGCCCAGGACCGATGCTTGGCGCGGAAGGCCATGAAATGGTCGTGGACCTTCTTGGTCAGCGGATCGGCGGCGGATTTTTCCGCCAGAACCTGTTCGGTCAGCGTTTTCAGTTCGGCGACGACCGCGTCCGGCAGGGTCTGGGCGATGACGCCGTGGTTGGTCACCAGATCCGTCAGGGCGTCGGCGTTATGGGCCTCGCTCCAGGCATGGCTGTCCAGGTTGCAGGCCTGGGCGCAGGATTTGACGATGGCCTGAAGATCCTTGGGCAGGCTGTCCCAGGCCTTCTTGTTCATCAGCAGTTCCGTCACGTTGGACGGCTCGTGCCAGCCGGTGGTGTAGTAGTACTTGGCGGCCTTGTGCAGGCCCATGCGGCGGTCCTGGAAGGGGCCGACGAATTCAGCCGCGTCGATCACCCCGCGTTCCAGCGCCGGGAAGATTTCCCCGCCGGGCAGCAGCTTCACGGCGACGCCGAGCTTTTCGTACACCTTGCCGGCCAGGCCCGGGATCCGCATCTTCAGGCCGTCGAAATCCTTAACGGATTCAATGGGTTTCTTGAACCAGCCGGTCATCTGCACGCCCGTGTTGCCCATGGGCAGGGCGGTCAGGCCGTAATCGGCATAGACCTCGTTCCACAGTTCCAGGCCGCCCGCGTGGTACATCCAGGCGTTAACCCCCTGGAAGTTCAGGCCGAAGGGCACGGTGGTGAAGTACTGCGCGGCAAAGATCTTGCCGGCCCAGTAATAGGCGTTGCCGGCGTTCATTTCGATGGTGCCGGCGCGCACGGCGTCGAAGCCTTCCTTGGGCGGGATCAACTCGCCAGCGGCGAAATGCTGGATGTTCAGGCGGCCGTCCGACATTTCCTTCACGCGGGCGCAGAAGTCCGTGGGGCTGCCCGGGCCGATCGTATAGAAGGGGGCGCCAGCCGGATACATGTTGGTCATTTTCCAGTTGAAGGTGTCCTTGGCGCGGGCGATGGCGGGCGCGGCCAGCAGGCCGCCGGCGGCGGCCCCGGCGGTGACGGAGGCTTTCAATAGGTCTCGGCGTTTCATGACGTTCTCACTTTTCCCTGTCTGATTGGTTTTTGACGGCACCGGTTATGGTGATGCGTGCCAAACGAATGATCGGAGTGAACGCCAGACGCCGTTGCCGGGCGGATCGGTCCTTCTCTGAAATTCGAATCCGATCAGGCAACTACCTGATTCCTATATCAATTCGGCGCTACCTGACCGTGGGGTCAGGCAGGGGATTCGGTATCGATTTTCAATGGAAGGCCCGCGCCGTTGCGGGCTGGAAAGTGGCCCCTGAAGGGCCGGGCCCATGAGGGCCGGAGCGAATTTGGGCCGGACCGGGGCGCCTCCTTCCTATGGCTGACTGGGCCAAGGAGGCGCCGCCGATCCGGCCGGCGGAGTAAGGACGGGACCACGCGCGGTGGGAGGTCCGCTTGAACGCCCGTCCTATAGGTGCTCCGCCGGAACCCGTGGTGGTACGGGTTAAATTAGCGGGCGCCTGCGGCGTTCGGATGGATCAGGCCGTCGAGGCCGTGACGGATCGATCCGACAAGCCGGGAAATGGCGCGGCCGAGGGCGAAGAAATGGTCGCGGACCGCTTCGGCGCGAAGCAGTTCGGCTTCGTGCAGGTGCCGCGTCAGTTCTTCGGGGGAAATTTCTTTGTAGGTCGTATGTCCAACGATGTTGCTCATCTGAGGACTCCTTTCGGGTTTGGTGTGCGGTTCGTCACTGAATCTGCGGCTGCTGCGTTGCAACAATCCGTGTTGCAGTGCAATATAGTGGTAAGATGAATCAGCGATAATCCCCTCGGATTGCACAAGGCTTGTGACTTTCACGCACAAACGGACAAAAATTTAATTGGATATAAGTTAATGGATATCGCAACACAGATGATCATGTTCGCCGCCGTGGTGGAAAACGGCGGTTTTTCCGCGGCGGCGCGGGATTTGAACCTGACGCCCTCGGCGGTCAGCCGACAGATCGGCCAGTTGGAGGACCGCCTGGGAACACGGTTGTTGAACCGCACAACCCGGCGTATCTCCCTGACCGAGGTGGGGCGTGCGTTCTATACCCGCTGCGCCGAAGTGTCGCAGAATGTGCAGGAGGCTGAATCCCAGGTTCTCAACATGGTCGACCATCCTCAGGGCACCCTGAAAGTGGCGGCCACCGTGGCCTTCGCCAAGGCGCAGCTGCTGCCGCTGCTGCCGGCATTCCTGGCCGACAATCCGGATTTGAAGATCTCCCTCGACGCCACGGACCGGGTCATCGACCTGGTCGAGGAACAGGTCGACGTGGCGATTCGGTTTTCCGAACAGATCGACGATTCGTCCGTGGTGTCGCGCAAGCTGGCGACCAACCGCCGGGTCTATGTGGCGGCGCCGTCCTATGTCGCCGCCAACGGCGTGCCGCGCACCCCGGACGATGTGGCGGGCCATAACTGTTTACGCATTTCGACCGTGGAAGCCTGGAACACCTGGACTTTCGACGACGGCACAGGTCCCGTTCGCCTGCCGATCAAAGGCAATTTCGAGGCCAACAGCGCCGATGCCATCTATTATGCCGTGCTTGCCGGGGTCGGGATTGCCCGGCTTTCGACCTATCTGGTTAATGACGCCTTGGCGCAGGGGCGGCTGGTCCGCGTGCTGCCCGATTATGCGGACGAGACCTCGGACATTCTGGCGATCTATTCCAATAAGCGGAACCTGTCGCCCAACGTGCGCGCCTTCATCGACTATTTCGCCGAAAAGTTCGGCCCCGTTCCGCCCTGGGAAAAGGAACAGGCGGCCTAGACGGCAGCGCCCGCAGGTCCTACCTATTGGGCAGATGATCAGACATAGCGGACAGACGCCCTTGAAAATCTTCATCGTTGATGACGACCCGATCACGCTCGACATCCTGACGTCCATCCTTGAAGGCGCCGGGCACAAGGTTACGCGCGACCTCATGGGGGCCACGGCGATCTCGTCCATCAAGCAGCATGTGCCGGATGTCGTGTTGACGGACCTTCAGATGGCGTCCGTCGATGGCTTCGATCTGTGCCGGGAACTTCGGCGGAGCCCCCGCATGCGCCGGACCAAGATCATCATCGTTTCCGCCCATTCCGCCGAAACCTGGAAAGATCGCGCGGCGGAGCTGGGGGCCGATGGTTATGTCGAGAAACCGATCAATGCGGATAAGCTGCTGGCCCTGATCGAGGAATTGGTCAAGACCGCCTAGGCTCCGCCAGCCAGCCCTGTCAGCAAGCCGCTGGCCCGGATGCCGTCGAACAGGAACTGCACGGCAAGGGCCGCCAACAAAATTCCGAACACCCGCGACAGCACATGCACGCCGGTCACGCCCAGGCGTTTCTGAACCTGCGCCGCCACAAGCATCAGGGCCAGGGCGATGACCAGGACCGCCGCCATGGCGGCCGCCACGGCGGCCAGGCGCAACGGATCACCATGAGCGTCGGCGACCAGCAGCAGGACCGCCCCGATCGTTCCCGGCCCGGCGATCAGCGGCGTCGCCAGGGGAAACACGGAGACATCCTTGCGGGTGATCGATTCGGCGTCTTCCTCGTCGGTGGTCGACGTCCCGCCGGAGGACCTGGCGAACACCATGTCGATGGAAATCAGCAGCAGGAGAATGCCGCCGGCCGTGCGCAGCGCGGGCAGGGAGATCCCCATGTACGTCAGCACGGGTTTTCCAAGCACGGCGAAGAACAGCAGGATGGCGCCGGCAATGACAACCGCGCGCACGGCCGTGCGCCGCCGCGCCGCCGCCGAGGCCTTTGGTGTCAGGGCGGCGAAGGCGATGGCGACGTCGGGCGGCCCGACGGTGGCGAAGAAGGTCGCGAAGGCGATGAGGGCCGGTTCAAGCATCAGTGGATACTAAGACATTCCGGGCACGGGCGGTATCCGTGCATCACCCGCTCAAAACACCAGGACGGAAAACAGATAACCAAAATAAACGCGCATAACGCCCCCTGTGTCGGTAGTGGAAAGGATCGAACAGCGGCGACCACGTTGCATGCCGTATGTTCAGCGCCCGAAATATTCTGTGTCTCGGTTATTTTGCCGCAGCGACGAAAGCGTGGAACGTGTCCTCGATCACCTTGCGGCCGATGTCGCGGGTGATGAACACGATCTTGGAGCGGTGATCGTCGTCCGGCCAGGCGGGCAGCCCCACGGGCGGGTGGAACAGGTGCTGCACCCCATGCACGGCGACCGGGTTGGGCTCGCCCGCGACGTTCAGGATGCCCTTGATGCGCAGCAGGTTTTCGCCCTGGGTCGTGATCAGCATTTCCATCCAGGTGACGAATCCATCCCAGGGGATCGGGTCGTCCACGATCATGCAGAAGGAGGAAATGCGCGCGTCGTGGCGGTTGGGGTCATGGTGATGATCGTGCCCGTGGTCATGTCCATGATCGTGGCTGTGGCCATGTTCGTGATCGTCGTGGTCTTGGGCAAAGGCTTCCTCGCGCAGCCAGCCGGCGACATCGGCGATCTTGCGGTCGGTGGAAAACAGCCCGGCGTCGAACAGGTCCTTAGGCCCGAAGTTTCCTGTGGCGTCGAACACCGGGGCCGACGGGTTGAGGGTATGAAGGCGGTCCTGGATCGTCGTCAGTTGTTCAGGCGTCGCCAGATCGGCCTTGGTCAGCACGATGCGGTCGGCGACGGCGGCCTGCTTCACGCTTTCCGGCTGGCTGTCCAGGGTCTGCGGCCCGTTCACGGCGTCGACCACGGTAATGATGCCGTCCAGCCGATAACGCGGTCCCACGGTCGGGTCGGTCATCAGGGTGTGGATGATGGGGGCGGGGTCGGCGAGCCCCGTGGTTTCAATCACCACGCGCTTGAACCAGGGAATTTTCTTGTCGAAGCGCTGCCAGAACAGCTCGCGCATGGCGTTGACCAGATCGCCGCGCACGGTGCAGCACAGACAGCCCGAATTGAGCAGCACCGTGTCCTCACGGGTTTCCTTGACCAGCAGATGGTCGATCCCGATCTCGCCGAACTCGTTGATCAGCACGGCGGCCTCGCCCATGTCGGGATGGCCGAGCAATTTGTTGAGCAGCGTCGTCTTGCCGGCCCCCAGGAAGCCGGTCAGCACGGTCACGGGAATGGTCTTGGCGATCAGCCGGGCATTGACGTCCTGCGGGGCGTCGGCTGTTCCCGCGTCAGTCCTTTCCGCCATAGAGGGCCTCCGGCGTGACCTCGGGTTCGGCGATCACGCGGATGTCGCCGTCGCGCACGGCATGGAAGAAACAGTTGTGACGGCCCGTGTGGCAGGCCACGCCCGTCTGATCGACCAGCATCAGCACCGCGTCCTCGTCGCAGTCGAAGCGGAATTCCTTCAGCATCTGAACCTGGCCCGAGCTTTCGCCCTTGCGCCACAGCCGGCCCTTGGACCGGGAGAAATAACAGACCCGGCCCGTTTCCAGGGTTTCGCGGATGGCGTCGGCGTTCATCCAGGCGAGCATGAGCATTTCGCCGGTGTCGTGCTGCTGCGCCACGGCGGGGATCAGGCCGGCTTCGTTGAATTTCAGGCGGCCGATCACCCGGTCCGCCACGTCGTTACTCATGCCCGTCGTCCTCGTTCTTTGGTCATGTCGCGGCGTTGAACCGCTGAATTTGGGTTCAGCGGGCGGCATTCAGCCGCCCGAGGCCTTCCTCCAGATCCTCGATCAGGTCCCGGGGGTCCTCCAGGCCTATATGGAGGCGCACCATGGGATTGTCATGTCCCCAGGCCACGGCCGTCCGCGACCCCTTGGGGTTGATCGGGATGGCAAGGCTTTCGAAGCCGCCCCAACTGGCGCCGATTCCGAACAGATCCAGCCCGTCGACCATGGCTGAGACCGCCGTCTTGGGATAATCGCCAAGCATCACGCCGAACAGGCCGGACGCCCCCGTGTGGTCGCGCTTCCACAAGGCATGACCGGGGTCGGAGGGCAGGGCGGGGTAGAGCACGCGCTCGACCTCGGGCCGGGCCGCGAGCCAGGTTGCGACCTCCATGGCGTTTTTCTGGTGGCGTTCCATGCGCACGGACAGGGTGCGGATGCCGCGCAGCGCCAGATAGCATTCGTCGGGCCCGGCGCGCGATCCCAAGGTGTTCTGCATGCCTTTCAAGGCCTGGAACTGTTCCTCGGTCGCGACCGTGACCGTGCCCAGCATGGCGTCGGAATGGCCGCATAGGTACTTGGTCCCGGCTTCCAGCACGATATCGACGCCCAGCGTGAACGGGTTGCAGAAGAAGGCCGACGACCAGGTGTTGTCGATCACGGTGATGATGTCCCGCGCCCGCGCGACCTTGGTGATGGCCGGCACGTCCTGTACCTCGAAGGTGTGGGAGCCCGGGGATTCCATGTAGATCATGCGTGTGTTGGGTTGGATCAGATCCTCGATCCCGCCGCCAATCAGGGGATCGTAGAAAGTGATCTCGATCCCGGCGCGTTCCAGAAGATTGGCGCCGACCCGCTTGCGCGTCGGGCCATAGACGGAATCGGAAATCAGCACATGGTCGCCGTGCTTGAGGAACGTGATGGTCGCCGCGGCGATGGCGCCCAGGCCGGATGGAAAGGTCACGGTGCGGTGGGAGCCTTCGTAAAGGGCCGTCACGGCTTCCTCGACCGCGAACTGGGTCGGCGTGCCCGAACGCCCGTACTGCACGCCCTTGAAGGGCGGTCGGTCGCGGGTTTCGAATTCCTCGACGGTCGGGAACAGCACGGTCGAGGCGTAATAGATGGGCGGATTGGGAATGCCCACATTGTCCCAGGGCTTCATCGCCGTATGAGCGATGACCGTGTCCTTGCGCCGTGATTTCTTCGTCATTTTAGGGGGAGTCCTCGGTTGGTTGGGCGTTTCGGCAAGATAGCGGGAAACCATGTTTTCGCAAGGCGTTACGCATGTGCACCGCGTCAAAGTGGGCGGCGTCCCGGGGAAAAAAGACAATGATTCTCGCTTGAGCGATTTTTGTAGGTTATGTTACGCCTGTAAGCCTTCGCGGGTGCGGTATGAACATTCGCCCGCGGAAAACAAAGTAATAAACCGATTTCAGATAGCCAGGGAGCAATCTACAAATGTTCAAACGAGCAAGTATTGTCGCCGCCGCAGCAGCGGTTGTCGGCATTGCCACGGGGGCACAAGCGGCAACGCTTGATGACGTCAAGGCACGCGGAGTCCTGCATTGCATCGTGAACACCGGCCTTCCGGGGTTCTCGTACACCGACGCCAACGGTAACTGGGCCGGCTTTGACGCCGACATGTGCCGGTCCGTCGCTGCCGCTGTCCTCGGGGACGGCGACAAGGTGAAGTTCATTCCGGCCACCGGCAAGACCCGGTTCACGCTGCTGAACTCCAAGGAAGGCGACGTGATCTTCCGCAACACCACCTGGACCTTCGTGCGCGACGTGGACGTGAAGCTGACCTTCATCCACCCGACCTATTACGATGGCCAGGGCTTCATCATCCGCAAATCCAAGGGCGTGAAAAGCGCCAAGGAACTGGACGGCGCCACGGTCTGCATCCAGACCGGCACGACGACCGAACTGAACCTTGCCGACTTCTTCCGCGCCAACAAGATCAAGTACACGCCGGTGCCGATCGAAGACAGCTCGGAAGCGCGTAAGAACTATCTGGCCGACCGTTGCGATGCGTACACCACGGACGCCTCGGGCCTGGCCGCCACCCGCGCGACCTTCGAAAAGCCGTCCGACCACGTGATCCTGCCGGAAATCATTTCCAAGGAACCGCTGGGTCCGGTCGTCCGCCACGGTGACAACCAGTGGGAAGACATCGTCCGCTGGGCCGTGTTCGCCCTGATCCAGGCCGAGGAATCCGGCGTCACCGCCGGCAACGCCGACGAAATGGCCAAGACCCCGCCGAACCCCGACGTCGCCCGCCTGCTGGGTGCCGAAGGTGACCTGGGCGCCATGCTCGGTCTCGACAAGGCCTGGGCGCTACGCGCGATCAAGGCTCGCGGCAACTTCGGTGAAATCTTCGAGAGCAATCTCGGCACGAAAACGCCGATCGGTCTGGAGCGTGGGTTGAACGCGCTCTACACCGCAGGCGGTCTGCAGTACGCACCGCCGTTCCGGTAAGCCGGGACATATTCGTGCAAA
Organism: uncultured Rhodospirillaceae bacterium; assembly: GCA_963972065.1. GTDB lineage: Bacteria > Pseudomonadota > Alphaproteobacteria > Rhodospirillales > Casp-alpha2 > UBA1479. Next base: position 79,447 of record CAXAVJ010000003.1, on the reverse strand, counting down.
CGACCTGAACGATACGCGCCGGTGGGGGTACCCCTCCGGCGCGTCTTCGTTTCGGAAGCCGATAATAAGAAATTGCCTTCCCGTGCTCTGGGGAAGGAACAAGGCGGCGGAACACCGGTAAGGTTTAAATCAAACCGCCCAATAACGACAGGGGGCTGACGTGACCACGACTGTGGATCAAGGAAGCGCGACGGCACGGGGCGAACCCAATGTGCTGTTGAAGCTCTGGCGAAACAAGGAGACCCGCTCGGTCATCATCCAGATTGTGACGATGGCCCTGCTGTTCGCCTTCTTCGCCTATATCATCAACAATGCGGTATTGAACCTGCAGGCGCTGGGCAAGACGTTCAGCTTCGACTTCCTGCAGGAGCCCGCGTCCTACGACATCAACCAGACGCTGATCGAATACACCTCGCGGTCATCGCACGCGCGGGCCATGCTGGTGGGGATCCTGAACACCGCCCTGGTGGCCTTCTGCGGTGTCATTCTGGCGACGATCCTCGGCTTCGTGCTGGGCGTCATCCGGTTGTCGAACAACTGGCTGGCGTCGCGCATCGTCTACGTGTTCATCGAGTTCACGCGTAACGTGCCGGTGCTGCTGCATATCCTGCTGATCCACGGCATCATGGTGCACTTCCTGCCATTGCCGAAGCAGGCGATCAGCGTCGGCGATGCCTTGTTCCTGTCCAACCGCGGCGTCTATGCGCCGCGCCCCGAATTCCTCGACGGCTTCGGCTTTACCGTGGCGGCCTTCGGGATCGCGGTGATCGCCGCCGTGATCTTCCGCCGCTGGGCCAAGAAGGTGCAGGAGGATACGGGCAAGATCTATCCCGTGTTCCTGATCTGCACGGGGGTCATCATCGGCCTGCCGCTGATCGTGTTCCTGATCTCGGGCTCTCCCTTGGTGTGGGAACTGCCCAAGATGGGGCGCTTCAACCTGCAGGGCGGCGTCATGATGCTGCCCGAGTTCCTGGCCCTATGGCTGGCGCTGTCGTTCTATACCTCGGCCTTCATCGCCGAGATCGTGCGTTCCGGCATCATGGCGATCAACAAGGGACAGTGGGAAGCCGCGGGTGCGCTCGGTATTCGCCGCAACCGCGTGCTACAGCTTGTCATCATCCCCCAGGCGCTCAGGGTCATCATTCCGCCCCTGGCCAGCCAGTACCTGAACCTGACCAAGAACTCGTCGCTCGCCATCGCCATCGGCTACATGGACATCGTCGCCACAATCGGCGGCATCACGCTCATGCAGACGGGCAAGGAAATGGAAACGATGATCATCGTGCTGCTGATCTATCTCAGCTTCTCGTTGGTCATCTCGGCGTTCATGAACTGGTACAACAAGCGCATCGCGCTGGTTGAAAGGTAAGGGGAGGGGATCATGGCAAACACACAGAATCCCGATATGACACCCGGCCTCGTGAACGCTTACGAGCCAGGCGAGCATCCCGATTGGCCGGCGCCGTCGTCGGTCAAGGGGCCGGTCCATTGGATCAAGACCAATCTGTTCGGTTCGGTCACCAATACCCTGTTGACCCTGCTGACCATCTACTTGCTGTACAAGATCATCCCAGCCATGGTGGATTGGATGTTCATTGATGCGGCCTACACCGGGACCTCGCGCAAGGATTGCGAGGCCCAGGCCAGCGGCGCCTGCTGGGCCTTCATCGGCACCCGCCTGCAACTGTTCATCTACGGTTTCTATCCGGAGGCCGAGCGCTGGCGGGTCAACCTGACGGCGATCCTTCTGTTCGTCGCCCTGGCGCCCGTGCTTTACGACAACGTGCCGCATCGGGGCAAGGCGTTGATCTTTACCGTGCTTTACCCGTTGATTGCCGGTGTGCTGCTGGTCGGCGGCATCTTCGGGCTGGAATACGTGGCGACGGACCAGTTCGGTGGCCTGATGTTGAACGTCATCATTGGCGTCACCGGCATCGCCTTCTCGTTGCCGATCGGCATCTGCCTCGCCCTTGGGCGACAATCGCATCTGCCGGTGCTGCGCATCGTCTGCGTCGCGTTCATCGAGTTCATCCGCGGCGTGCCGCTGATCACCTTGCTGTTCGTGGCGGCCGTGATGCTCAGCTACTTCGTGCCGCCGGGCACCAACTTCGACCTGCTGGTCCGCATGCTGATCATGGTCACGCTGTTCGCCTCGGGCTATATGGCCGAGGTCATCCGCGGCGGCCTGCAGGCGATCCCCAAGGGACAGTACGAAGCGGCCGACTCCATGGGCCTCAAGTACTGGCAGTCCATGCGTCTGATCATCCTGCCGCAGGCCCTGAAGATCGCCATCCCCGGCATCGTCAACACCTTCATCGCCCTCTACAAGGATACGACCCTGGTCATCGTCATCGGCCGGCTCGATATCCTGGGGATCGGACGGTCGTCGTTGGCCGACAGCAAGTGGCAGGGCCTCTCGACCGAGGTCTACGTCTTCGTCGCCATCTTCTTCTTCATCAGCTGCTTCCTCATGTCGCGGTACTCCTTGTACCTCGAGAAGAAGCTGCACACGGGTCATTAAGAGGAGCCAGCAATCATGGCTGAAACACAAACCGCCGCAACGGCCGGCGCGATCGGGTCCTCCAAGGGATCCGGCGACATCATCGAAATCCACGGCATGCACAAGTGGTATGGCGATTTCCATGTGCTCAAGGACATCAACCTGTCGGTGAAGGCCAAGGAACGGATCGTCATTTGCGGGCCGTCCGGATCGGGCAAGTCGACCTTGATCCGCTGCATCAACCGGCTGGAGGAACACCAGAAGGGCGACATCCTGGTCAACGGCATCGAGCTGACCAACGATCTCAAGAACATCGACCTGATCCGGCGTGAAGTCGGGATGGTGTTCCAGCACTTCAACCTGTTCCCCCATCTGACGGTGCTGGAAAACTGCACGCTGGGCCCCATCTGGGTCCGCCAGACGCCGAAGAAGGAGGCCGAGGCGATCGCCATGGAGTACCTGGAGCGGGTCAAGATTCCCGAACAGGCGCTCAAGTTCCCGGGCCAGTTGTCGGGTGGTCAGCAGCAGCGCGTCGCCATCGCGCGGTCGCTCTGCATGAGCCCCAAGATCATGCTGTTCGATGAGCCGACCTCGGCTCTCGATCCGGAAATGATCAAGGAAGTGCTCGACACCATGATCGAACTCGCCGACACGGGCATGACCATGCTTTGCGTGACCCACGAAATGGGCTTCGCCAAGACCGTGGCCGACCGGGTGATCTTCATGGACGGCGGCGAAATCATCGAACAGAACGAACCGCATTCGTTCTTCGACAATCCGCAGCACGAACGTACCCAGCTGTTCCTGAGCCAGATCCTGGCGCATTAGAACAGCCGGTCTTCGAACATGGAAAAGGCGCCCCTCGGGGCGCCTTTTCTGTTGGCGGGACAACCGGCGAAACGCCGGCGCGACCTAAACTTTGACGACGACCTTGCCGATGGCCTGGCCACTGGTCAGCCGATCGTAGGCCTTGCCGACATCGGCGAGGGCGAACCGGGTGTCGTCCAGCAGAGGGTGCAGGGCGCCGGCATCCACGATCTCGCTGAGTTTCGCCAGGATCGCGCCGTGCTGTTCGCGTTTGTGGTCGTGCAGCATGGGGATCAGCATGAAGACGACGTGCAGCGACAGGCCCTTGAAGTGGGCCGGGGTCAAATCCAGTTCCACCAGGAACACCGTGGTGGCGACGTGCCCGTTCAATGCCGCGGCTTCAAAGGAATTCGTCAGATTGGCGCCGCCGACGGAATCGAAGATGACGTCGAAGCCTTCGCCGCCGGTGTGTTTCTCCACATACTCGGCAACGGTCTCGGCGCGAAAATCAATGGCGGTGGCGCCGTATCCTTCAATGACCGCGATCTGCGCGTCGCCCGTACCTGTCGCGTAAACGTCGGCGCCCAGGTGCTTGGCGATCTGTACGGCGACATGGCCCACGCCACCGGCGCCGCCGTGAACCAGAACTTTCTGCCCGGCCTGGACGTTTGCTCTTTGTAATCCTTCATAGGCGGTGATGCCGACCAGGGGCAGTGCCGCCGCCGCCCGCATGGAGACGGTCTTGGGCTTGCGCGCGATCAATCTGGCGTCGGCCGTCATGTATTCGGCCAGGGCACCTTGCAGGTCAGCCAAGCCGCCGGCGCAACCGTAGACTTCGTCGCCCGGGGCAAAGGCGGTGACGCCTTCCCCCACGGCTTCGACGGTGCCGGCGAAGTCCATGCCCAGCACGGCGGGCAGGTCGGGTGAAATCGGCAGATCCTTGCCCATCTGGCGGATCATCGTATCGACCGTGTTCACGCTGACCGCTTCGATCCGGACAAGGACATGCCCAGGTGTGGGGGCGGGCTTTGGAATGTCGGCGGGCTGGAATTCGGCCTTGTCGCCGTATTCGTTGAGAACCATTGCTTTCATGGGATTACTCCAAAAGACGGGGGCTATTTCTTGGACGGAGCCGAAACGATGTCGAACTTGCCCTGGGTGCGTGCATAGATGATGCAACCCGCGGCGGCGTCGCAGGTGATCCGGTGCGCCGAGGCGCCGTCCGAACCGAAATAGCTGCCCGGCTCCAGGGTCTTCACGTCGGCTCCCTGGTATTTGGTCGATCCCTGGATGACGACGGCGCGGAAGGTCGCGCCGTGGCTGCGCAGCGTGACGGTGAATCCGGTCGGCAGCTTGATGAGGGACCCGTTCAGGTGACCGTCCTGGCGCGTGCCCCAAAGGAAGGCGACCTTGGGGCCTTCGGCGGTGGCGGCGGCGCCGGATTGATCGACCCAGGTCAGGTCCGATGCGTCCAGCCAGACGATGTTCGATTTGTCGACGTTGACCGGCCGTTCGCCGTTGTCGAAGGCCTGCTCGGTCGGGTGGACCAGATAGGGGCCTTCCTGAATTTCGATATAGGCCAGGTTGATGCGGCCCTTGGCGGCGGTGATATGCGGTTCCCCAGCCGGCTGTGTCCAGAATGATCCCGCCGGCATCCACATGTCCGCCGCTTTGGGGTCGTCGTTGTGCATGAGGCCGCGGATCACGACGCCCCGGTAGGTGACGTTGTGGATATGCGGCGGTGAGGAGAATCCTTCGTTAAACTGCACGAGAAAGCCCGACGGTCCGGAGGACGCACGATCCCCCCAAAGGGTGCCGGCCTTTGGGCTGGCGTCGCCGCGCGCGGGGTTGAGGGGCGTCCAATCGACGTCGGATGCCAGGACGACCCGGGGCGCAGGTTCGGCGGCGGTGCTGGGCGGAATCTGCGCGAAGGTGAAGGCGGCGGTCACCGCGCCGGCAAGGGCGAGGGACGGAAGCGTTTTCTGCCTAAGAACAGAGTTCCGGAGCATGGTGTGAAGCATTGTGTTCGTCCTAATCATATGGGGCGGCGGCCGGTGCGCCTGCCGCCAGGGAGGGGCGATGAGGTCAGGTGAATTTGGGCGATTGACGGAGAGCCGCGGCAGATGAGCGCCGCAGCTCATATGCGAAATATATTGATTTAATTTCATATATAAACACGATAAATTCTGCTTCAGAATTCGGATTTCAAGGATAATAAGATGGACACCACCAGCCTGCGATTGTTCGTCCTGGCGGCGGAAAAGCTGAATATCAGCGCCGCCGGGCGGGCGCTGGGCATGGCGCCGGCCGTGGCCAGCGGAAAGCTCGCCAAGCTGGAAAGCACGGTGGGGGCCGACTTGCTGCATCGTTCGACGCGAAAGGTGGCGTTGTCGCTGGAAGGGGCGGAGTTTCTTCCCTTCGCCCGTGAGATCATCGCCCAGGAAGACGCGGCGAAGGCGGCGCTCGGCCATGGCAAGGCGACGGTTACGGGACGGTTGCGGTTCGCCGCGCCGAGTTCATTCGCCCAGATCTATATCGCGCCGCTTCTTCCCGATTTTCTCGAACGCCACCCGGGCATTGACCTTGATTTGCGCCTTTCCGACACGCAGTTCGACCTGATCGAAGGCAGCTTCGACCTTGCCCTGCGGAATTCCGCGCTGGCCGACAGCAGCCTGAAGGCGCGGAAGCTCGCCGATGATCGCCGCATTCTCTGCGCGTCACCCGGCTATCTCGAGAAACATGGGACGCCGTCGACGCCGGAGGACTTGCGCGACCATCAATTGATCGCGTTCAGGGATCAGACCGCCAGAAAGCTGATCGGGCCGGCAGGGCGCACGGGAGATTTCGATCCGAAGCAGGCAAATTGCCGGATGACGGTCGACGATGGTCTCAGCCAGAAGGTCGCGACGCTTGCCGGCGCCGGCATTTCCATGAACTCGCTTTGGAGCGTGCATCCGGAGATTTCGGACGGCTCCCTGGTTCAGGTGCTCCCCGGATATCAAATCGACAATCAGGCGGCACTGTGGCTGGTGTACCCAAGCGCCAACGTACTGACCGCGAAAGTCCGGGTTTTCATCGACTTCCTCGTGGACCGGATCGGCCGGTCGCCGGCGTGGGAACAGGTGGGGCTCGGTGCATGAAACCTGGCGCGTCATGGCTGGGGGCGACCCGGTGGTTTCCATGTCGCCTGGACTTGGTAATCTGCAGAGCACCGACCACTTCTTCTTCCGACCATTGGAAAACCATCATGATCACCAGTCTCGCCCCGTTCCTCCGGGTCCCCACGGCCATCCCGGCACTGCCGGCCCCTTGCATCCGCAAGACCACCTCTTGGCCGCGGGGGGCTGAGCAATGAGTGGCACGGCAACCCCGGAATTGAGTGGGCGCGTGGCCCTGGTCATCGGCGCCGGGTCGATTGCGCCCGGGATCGGCATCGGGCGGGCGATCTGCCTGGCCCTGGCCCGGGAAGGGGCGCATGTGGTGGCCGCCGACACCGACCTGGCGGCCGCCCAGGTGACCTGCGACATGATCGCCGAGGCGGGGAACAGCGGGGAAATCTCCGAAGTGGACGTGCTGGACGATGCCTCGGTCGAGGCGCTGGTGGCGCGTGTGATCGACCGTCACGGCCGGCTCGACATCTTGCATTGCAATGTGGGGCTCGGCAAAAGCGGCCCGTCGGACGCAACCTCGGCCGCCGACTGGCGGCGGATCAATGACGCCAATCTGACGTCGCTGCATGTCGCGTCACAGGCGGCGATCCCGACCATGCGTTCCCAAGGGGCAGGGGTGATTACGATTACGTCCTCGATCGCGGGAATTCGCTATCCCGGGTTCCCGCACCTTGCCTATAGCGCGACCAAGGCGGCGGCGAGTCACTTCGCGACGGCCTTGGCGGTCGAACTGGCGCCCGACAACATTCGCGTGAACTCCATCATTGCCGGGCTGATCGACACGCCCCGGATCGGGGTGACGCTGGCCAAAAGCTACGGCGATCGCGACGAGGTGCAGATGCGTGCCGCGCGCGATGCAAGCTGTCCGATGGGGCGGATGGGAAGTGCCTGGGACATTGCCGAGGCGGCGCTGTTTCTTGCCTCGGATCGGGCGGGCTATATCACGGGCACGTCGCTGGTGGTCGATGGCGGGCTGTCGGCGACGATCCGTCAGCCGGCGGCGGTCTGACGGAAGGTCCGCTGGCCGACGCTAGGAAAGCCCCCGCCAGATCAGCATCAGGCCCAGCAGGATCAGGCCGACCTGCACCAGTCGGCGGAAGAAAGCCTCCGAGATGCGCTTTCTGATCCAGAACCCCGTGGCGATGCCGATGCCGACGGGGATCATGGCAAGGGCCGATGCCGTGAACTGCGGCCAGGACATATGGCCTTCGGTGATCAGGCGCAGGTAGAGCGGCACGGAGCCGACCATCGCCGCCATGGCCATCTGGGCCACGAACAGGTTCTTGGGCAGGCGCAGGGCCGCGAAATAGACGATCACCGGCGTGAAGGCGCCGGTGGCGCCCGAACACAGGCCGATCAGCCCCCCGGCCACGGGATTGGCGACGCGGGCGTGGCGTTGCAGGAAGGTGGCGTTGGGTGTGAAGATTTGCGCCAAGGTCGTGGCGATGACGACGCAGCCGAGGGCCAGGGCGATCACCTGCGGGTCCAGGTTGGTCAGGGCGCCCGCGCCGATCCACACGCCGATCATCAGCAGGATCAGGAAGGGCCAGTAGCGTCGGGTCGCTTCCTTGAATTCCCCGGACTCGATGATCTGCCAGACGTTGGAAATCGCCACCGGCACGATGAACAGCGTCACCGCCTGGGCCGGGTCGATCACCATGACCATGATCGGCAGGCCGACGGCCGGGATGCCGGCCCCCAGCACGCCCTTGACCAGGGAGCCGGAAAACAGGCCCAGGATGATGACGATCAGGGCGGTGGTGGAAAAGTCCGGCAGCGTCATGGTCTGGGTATCCGCCGGATTTTGCCGTGTCCGGATGGGCTGGAGAGACGGAATCAGGTAACGATGGGCGTGTCCTGCCGGGCACCCCATTCGGACCAGGAGCCGTCATAGACCGCGACGTCTTCCTTGCCGATCAGGTAAAGCGCCAGGGCCGCGTAGCAGGCCGTGACGCCGGACCCGCAGCTGGTGACCAGCGGCCGGTTGAGGTCGAGGCCCGCCTTGTCGGCCAGGGCCTGGATCTCTTCGGCAGAGCGCATGGTGCAGTTCTTACCCGCGTCCATCAGGTCGCCGTAAGGCAGGTTCAGCGCGCCCGGCATATGGCCGGAACGCATGCCCGCGCGCGGTTCCGGCGAGGTGCCGGCGAAGCGGCCGGCGGCGCGCACATCAAGAACGTCCTCGCGCTTGCCGTCGATATTGGCCAGAACCTGATCCACCGTGCGAACCATCAGATGATTTTCGCGGGGCGTGAAATGACGTTCCCGCGGATTGGGTTCGATATCCGTCACTGGCCGGTTTTCCGCCAGCCACTTGGGCAGGCCGCCGTCCATCACGCAGACGTCGTCGTGGCCGAACAAGCGGAACATCCACCATACCCGGGCCGCCGCCATGCCGCCGCCGTTGTGGTCGTAGCAGACGATGCGGTTGCCGTCGCCCAGGCCCAGCTTGCGCACCTTGGATGAGAAGACATGGGCCGGCGGGATCATATGGGGCAGGGGATTATCCGGATTCTTGACGTCGTCGATGTCGAAGAACACGGCGCCGTCGAGGTGCTGCTTGGCGTATTCCTCCCGTCCGTTGCGGCCGTCGTTGGGAAGGTAATAGGTGCAATCGACGATGCGCACGTCGGGGGCCGACATGTGATCGGCGACCCAATCGGTGGAGACCAGGGCCTGCGGGTTCGAATAGGGCATGGGGCGGTTTCCTTCCCGGCGATCAGGGCAGGAAGTCCGGGACCGGCAGGCCCTTGGACTTCAGGAAATCGCGGTTGAACAGCTTCGACGTATAGCGCGTGCCGATGTCGCAGAGGATGGTGACGATGGTCTTGCCCGGGCCCAGTTCCTTGGCCAGGCGCACGGCCCCCGCCACGTTGATGCCGGACGAGCCGCCGAGCACCAGGCCTTCGTCCTTGATCAGGTCGAAGATCAGCGGCACGGCTTCCTGGTCGTCGATGGAATAGGGCTGGTCGATCTTCAAGTCCTCGATGATGGCGGTGACGCGGCCCAGGCCGATGCCTTCGGTGATCGAGCCGCCTTCGGTCGCCTTGGCCTCACCGTCCTTGAACAGGTGGTACATGGCCGCCCCCTTGGGGTCGGCGCAGCCGACGACGATGTTCGGGTTCTTTTCGCGCAGGAAGGTGGAGGTCCCGGCCAGGGTGCCGCCGGTGCCGACGGCGCAGATGAAGCCGTCGACCTTGCCGCCCGTCTGTTCCCAGATTTCCGGGCCGGTGGAATGGTAATGGGCGCGGCGGTTGTCCAGGTTGTTCCACTGGTCGGCGAACAGCACGCCGTTTTCTTCCGTCGCGGACAGCTCCTCCGCCATGCGGCGGGCGATGTGCTGATAGTTGTTGGGGTCGGAATAGGGCAGGGCCGGGACTTCGACCAGCTTGGCGCCGCACAGGCGCAGCATGTCCTTCTTTTCCTGGCTCTGGGTTTCCGGAATGACGATGGTGGTGCGGTAGCCGCGCGCGTTGGCGACCAGGGCGATGCCGATGCCGGTGTTGCCGGCGGTGCCTTCGACGATCAGGCCGCCGGGCTTCAGGTCGCCGCGCTTTTCTGCCTCCAGGATCATGTGGCGGGCCGGGCGATCCTTCACGGACTGGCCGGGGTTGAGGAATTCGGCCTTGCCCAGGATTTCACAGCCCGTCGCCTCGGACAGTTTGTTGAGGCGAATGAGCGGCGTGTTCCCGATGGCGTCCACCAGGCCCTTCTTGATGTTCATGTATTTGAGTTCCGTCCCTAGAGGTTCGTCAGCTTACGTTTATTGGGGTTTGCGGCAACATAACCGTGCCTGCGGGGGCGATCAAGGCGCGGGCATTGGATTTCGCGCGGATTTCCTGTTCCGTCCGGCCGGTGGTTAGCGTTATTCTCCCCGCCCGCCGGGACGGGCACGAAACAAATAAACCAGAATGGAGAACGAACATGGCCGACGAACCGGTTCTTGTAGAGATTGACGGGCGTGGCGTGGCCACGGTCACGCTGAACCGACCCGAAGTCAACAACGCCTATAACGGCGAAATGATCGATGTCCTGCTGTCGGGCATCAAGAGCCTGTCCGCGAACGACGACGTGCGCCTGATCGTGCTGCGCGGCGCGGGCAAGCATTTCCAGGCCGGGGCCGACCTGAAATGGCTGTTGGCCGTCTCCGAGCAATCGGAGGCCGAGAACCTGGAAGTCTCGCGGCGCACGGAAACGGTCGTGCGGCTGCTCGACACCTGTCCCAAGCCGACGGTCGCCGTGGTGCAGGGGTTCTGCGTCGGTGGCGGCACCGGCGTGATCGCCGCTTGCGACGTGGTGATCGCCGCGTCCGATGCCACCTTCACCATTTCCGAAGTGCGCTGGGGCCTGATCCCGCAGCCGATCCTGCCGCAGCTGATCGCCGCCATGGGCTCGCGCAACGTGCGCCGTTATGCCCTGACCGCCGAACGTTTCTCCGCCGACCAAGCCAATAACATGGGGCTGGTCCACGAAGTGGCTCCCCCCATGCAGTTGGAACGCACAGCGGAAAAAACGATCGAAGCCTTCCTGCGCAGCGGCCCCGACGCCGTGGCCCAGACCAAGGCCAAGATTCTGGAGCTTGCGGAAGCCAGCATCGACGAGGCGACGGCCGAGGATCTGGCACGTCTGCATTCGGAAAAGCGCCAGTCGGCCGAAGCCAGCGAAGGGCTTGCCGCGTTTATCGAAAAGCGCAACCCAAGCTGGTTCAAGGAATAGGACGGGCGATTACGTCCACTCGCGGCGCACGGCATCCCGGTTCAACTGCAGCCATTGCAGACAGATGATGATGGTGCCGTTGTTGATGGTGCCGGCGGCGACCATGCGGAAGGCGTCTTCCGCCGGGACCGTGAACACGCGGATGTCTTCGTTTTCGTGATCCAGGCCATGAATGCCCCCGGCCTTTGAGGCATCGACCCGCCCCAGGTAGAGGCCGATGGTCTCCGACGAGCAGCCGGGCGTCACCAGATAGGACGTGATCGGCTTGAGGGCGAGGAGATCGCAGCCGCATTCCTCCATGGTTTCGCGGGCCGCGACCGCGTCCGGGTGCTCGCCGTCTTCGACGATGCCGGCGACGATCTCAATCAACCAGGGCGAGGGCGCTTGGCCGCCCCAGTTGGGGGACGGTGCGCTGGCGGCGGCACCAACGCGGAACTGTTCGATCAGCACCACCTCGTCGCGCACCGGATCGTAAGGCAGGACGGCGACCGCATGGCCGCGTTCCAGACATTCGCGGGTAATTTCGTTGCTCCAGCCACCTTCGAACAGGCGGTGGCGTATCCGCCATTCCTCCATACGGAAATAGCCCTGGAACACTTGGCGCCGCGCCAATACATCAAGATCCTTACTGTCCATCAGACATCGCCCTTTCATGCTGCGGCGGTAGTATGGTCACCTTAGGTTTCATATCAACGACTTCCCCACTGACAAAAGGCCGCCGCCATGACGACAAGCGAAAAGGTTTCCTTCCCGGGTGCTTTGGGCGAGACCCTGGCCGCGCGCCTTGACCTGCCCGATGGCCCGCCCAAGGCCTATGCCCTTTGGGCGCACTGCTTTTCCTGTACCAAGGACGTGTTCGCCGCGTCGCGGGTGGCGCGGGCATTGACGGAAAGCGGCATCGCCGTGCTGCGCTTCGATTTCACTGGCCTGGGCGCCAGCGAAGGGGACTTCGCCAATACCAATTTTTCCTCCAACGTCGGCGATCTGATCGCGGCGGCGGACTGGATGCGGGGCAACCTGGAAGCCCCCGCCATGCTGCTGGGCCATTCGCTGGGGGGCGCGGCGGTTCTGGTCGCGGCGGCGAAGGTGCCCGAGGCCAAGGCGGTGATCACCATCGGGGCGCCCGCGGACGTCGCCCATGTGGCTCATAACTTCCAGGAATCGGTCGCGGAGATCGAAGCCAAGGGCGAGGCCGAGGTGCTGCTGGTCGGCCGCCCCTTCCGCATCAAGAAGCAGTTCCTCGACGACATCCGGGCGCAGAACGTTCAGGACGCCGTGGCCGGGCTGAAAAAGGCGCTGTTGATCTTCCATTCGCCGGTCGACGCCACCGTCGGCATCGACAACGCCGCCGCCATCTATGGCGCGGCCAAGCATCCGAAAAGCTTCGTGTCCCTGGACGATGCCGACCATATGCTGTCGCGCAAGGAAGACGCCGAATACGTCGCCGGCGTGATCGCCGCCTGGGCGCGGCGTTATGTCTGCCTGGGCGACGCGCCGGCATCGCGCATCGCACCCCAGGCCGAGGCGGGGACGGTGGTGGTCGAGGAAACCGGCCAAGGCAAGTTCCAGAACGCGGTTTCCGTCGGCGGGCGGCACGTCCTGATGGCGGACGAACCCGCGGATGTGGGGGGTACGGATACGGGGCCCGGGCCCTATGATTTCCTGCTGACGGCGCTTGGTGCCTGCACGGCCATGACCATCCGCATGTACGCGGATTTGAAGAAACTGCCGTTGACCAAGGTCCGCGTCACCTTGACGCACGACAAGATCCATGCCGAGGATTGCGCCGATTGCGAAACCAAGGTGGGTAAACTCGACCGCATCGTCCGCGATCTTCATTTCGAAGGCGATCTGAGTGACGAGCAGAAGGCCAAGCTTCTGGAAATTGCCGACAAATGCCCGGTCCACAAGACCCTGCATTCCGAGATCGTCGAGGAAAGCCGGCTGGTCTAAGCTGGGGTGAACAAACGCCAAGGGGAGGATATCCATGACCGAGAAACTGATCCCAACGACTCTCGTCGGCAGTTATCCGCAGCCGGCCTGGCTGGTCGACAAGGACAAGATGCTGGGCTCCGCGCCGCCGCGCGTGCGCATGAAGGACGTGTGGAAGGTGTCGGCCGACGAACTGGACGAGGCCCAGGACGACGCCACCCTGACCGCCATCCATGACCAGGAACGGGCCGGCATCGACATCCTGTCCGACGGGGAAATCCGCCGCGAAAGCTATTTCAACCGCTTCGCCAACGCGCTGGACGGCATCGACATCGACAATCCGGCCATGGTCCCCAACCGGCGCGGCGTCGCCGTGCCGGTGCCGCGCGTGGTCAGTGAGATCAAGCGCACCACCCCCGTACAGGTGCGCGACGTGGAATTCCTGCGCGCCCATACGGACCGGCCGATCAAGATCACCATCCCCGGCGCCTTCACCATGGCCAAATTGGCCAAGGACGAACACTACGGCGACACGGCGGCCCTGATTTCGGCCTATGCCAAGGCGGTGAACGAAGAAATCCGCGATCTCAAGGCGGCCGGCGCCGATGTCATCCAGATCGACGAGCCCTACATGCAGGCCAATTCGGAAGAGGCCGAGAAATTCGGCGTATCCGCGATCAATCAGGCGCTCGACGGCATCGAGGGGGAGACCGTGGTGCACCTTTGCTTCGGCTATGCCTATGTGGTCAAGGACAAGCCCGTGGGCTATTCCTTCCTGCCGCAACTGGATGCCTGCTCGGCGGGGGCGATCTCCATCGAGGCGGCGCAGCCCAACCTGGATCCGGCGATCCTCGACAAACTGCCGAGCAAGAAAATCCTGTTCGGGGTGCTCAGCCTGGGCACGGAAGAGGTCGAGACGGCGGAGGTGGTTGCTGACCGCCTGCGCGGCGCCCTTGAATATATCGCCCCCGAGCGTCTGATCGCGGCCCCGGATTGCGGCATGAAGTACCTGCCGCGCGAGGTTGCCTTCGGTAAGCTGAAGGCGATGGTGGATGGTGCGGCCATGGTGCGGGCTGAGCTGGGCTGAGTTCCTTAAATATCTAAATAACGAATATTAATGTACAAAAGAATTCGTTATTTCGGCTCGTAGGTATCAGGTATTTATTCCCCTGCCGGCAATGAGCCGGTCACCAAGCCGGGGCACCCCGGCTATTTTTGAGGAAAATGAACATGTTTTCCCGCACCAAACCCGCCACTTCCGCCACCGGCAAGCCGGCAGCGAAACCCGCCGTCAGCAAGCCCGCCGCCAAACCGGCCGCGCCGGCGAAGAAGAAGTAATTTCGGGTGCGGCGGCCGCCCTCACGGCCGCGTAACCGATGAACAGGGCCGCCGGATTCCCCCCGGCGGCCTTTTTCATGGCCGTCAGCCGCCCGGCACCCAGGCCCAGTAGCGGCCCGAAGCCCCCAATGCCGCCGTGATCAGGCCGAGCACCAGGTTGATCGCGACGATGCGGCGGATGACGTTCAGGCTGGCGGCCCCCGACGGCCAATCCTGGGCCGCGACAGCCGCCTGGAAGGCGCGGTAGGGCGCGAAGAACAGGTAGATGAACAGGGCGTTCATGACCCAGCCGATGCCGTGCATCCAGTGAACGTGGATGGGCGCGGCGGCGAAGGTGCCGTATTGCAGGGCGATCACCGCATAGCCCGACACCGGCAAAATCAGCACGGCGGCCCAGACCCACAAGAAGAACCGGCCGAACACGCGATCCCACAGCTTCAGGCGCTCCGGCGGTGGGGCGATGCCGCCCACGGCGGGACGCAGCACCAGATAGGCGAAGAACATGCCGCCGACCCAGACGACGGCGGTGATCGCGTGAAAACCGATTGCAAGGGCGCTGAACATGCGGGGTTTGCCTTTCTAATTCATCGCGGCGGCGGCGTCAGTCAGCTTTTTCAGCACGCCGGTCATGGTCTCGATGACCGTGTCGACCGTGTTGCCGTGGCGCTGTGCCAGCCATTTGGGGTCGTTGTAGGCGATCCAGCTGCCCTTGTCGTCCTTCCAGGCCAGAACCTTGAGCGGCAGGTCGATGCCCATGGTTCGCGTCGCCTGCATGAGCGGCGTACCGAGCTTGGGGTTGCCGAAGATCAGGACTTCCGTCGCCGGCAGGCTGAGGCCCGCCTTTTCGGCGCCGGCTGAATGATTGATACGGGCCAGGATGCCGATGTTCTTGGTCTTCAGCAGCTTTTCCAGACGGTTCAATGTCTCGTCGGGGCTGTGGTGGCTCGGCTTGACGATCAGGCCGTCGGCGGCCCGGGCCGATGAGCCCAGGGGTGGGGCCGATATCAAGGCCAAAGCGACGACGGCGAGGAAATACAGACGAGGGATGCGCATCCGGGAAATCTCCTGTGACGGGGACGAAGATTTCAAAGTGTAACGGGTTCCTTGGCGCCGCGTGAACAAAGCTGCGTGATGAGGCGCCTGTTGGGCTTATACGTGGCCCGCCCGTTCCAGGAGGGGGCTAGGACGCGTCGGGCGGGGGCAGGCTGCGCGCCACCGGGAACACGAGATGGGCCGATGTTCCCTGGCCGACCTCGCTTTCCATTTTAAGCACGCCGCCGTGCAGTTCGACCAGTTTGCGTGACAAGGTCAGGCCCAGGCCCGTGCCTTCGTGCTTGCGGGTCAGGGAGCCGTCAACCTGCCCGAATTCGGACAGCGCCACGGCCATGTCCTCGGGCGAAATGCCGATCCCGGTGTCCGACACGGTCAGCCGCACGGCGCCGTCGTCCTGTCGGCGCGCCACGACGGAGACCGCCCCCCCTTGTTCGGTGAACTTGATGGCGTTGGACAGCAGATTGACCAGCGCCTGTTTGACCCGCAACTCGTCGGCCATCAGGGGCGGCAGGTCGGCGGGACAGTCGATCATCAGCGAGACCCCGGCATCAAGCGCGCGTTCGCGCACCAGGCGGTGGCAGGAATTGAAGACCAACCTCAGGTCCAGGCGCTGTTCGTTCAGGCTCATCTGGCCGCGTTCGATACGGGCCAGGTCCAGAAGGTCGTTGATGAGCTGCAGCAGATGCTTGCCGGCGTCGTTGATGTCGCCGGCGTATTCCTTGTACTGGGGCACGTTCATGGTGCCGAAGGTCTCGTTCAGCAGGATGTCGGAAAAGCCGATGATGGAATTCAACGGCGTGCGCAGTTCGTGACTCATATTGGCAAGAAATTCGGTCTTTGCACGGTTGGCCAGTTCTGCTTCTTCCTTGGCCGTGCGCAGCGCCTGATCCGACTGCCATTCGCGGGTCACGTCGCGGGCGAAGCCCCGGTAACCAACAAACGCGCCGTCGTCGGCGAACACGGGGGCGCCGCTGATCCGTGCATAACGGAGGTTACCCTTGCCGTCGATCAGGCCGTATTCGAAATCCCGGAACGGCCGCCGTTCGGTCAGATCCGCCCGGTGCTGCTCGAAGGCGATGCGCTGTGCGGGCCCCCGGATCACAGCGATGGCCTCGCGCGTTTGGCCGATCAGGTTCTCCGGCAACAGGCCGTAGGTGCTCAATAGCCGGTCGGAGACGAAGGTGAAGCGGTGTTCGGCGTCTGTTTCCCAGAACCAATCGGCAGCGGCGAAGATGAAGCGCCACCAATCGTCGTCGTTCAAGTTGCCGACCAGCTGGCCGGCCAGTTCCGGCGGCGGGGACCGGCGCGACGCGATCTGGCGTGACAGGGCAAGGGCGGCGGCGGTGGCGAGGGCGGCCACCAGGGCCGTGGTCAGTGGACGCCATATGTCGACGCCCGTCTCCGGAAGCAATCTCGGCGCCCCGAATGCTTCCCATAAAATGACAAAAAAGAACGTGATAACAATATTGTATGTATATTTTTTCATGTAAATTGTAACGGAGCATACATATCCAGCGCCGGCATCAAAACCGATCGATGGGGTCTGTCGGACTCCGGGATTCTCCCGCCGTTTCGCCCTTTTCCGGAGTATAACGTGAAGATCGCGAATTGTCGGAGCATGAAATGACGATGGAAAACACGCCCTGGTTGCCGGCGGCCTTGCTCCGGGTCGATCAGATGGCGCAAGCCGATGCCGCGACCATCGCGGGCGGCACGCCCGGTATCGATCTGATGGAAACGGCGGGAGCCGCCGTGGCCGACCGTGCCCGGACCTTGTTCAACGGACGGCCGGTGGCTGTTTTGTGCGGCCCGGGGAACAACGGCGGCGACGGCTTCGTGGCGGCGCGCCTGCTGAAGGACCAGGGGGCCGAAGTGCGGCTTTACCTGCTGGGCGAGCGGGAGAGGTTGCGGGGTGATGCCGCCCTGGCGGCGGACCGATGGACCGGTGCGGTGGAAGAGTTGACGACAGGTTTCGATCCGGCGGGGGCAGGGGTCGTCGATGCCCTGTTCGGGGCGGGGCTCACGCGCCCGCTCGACGGCGTCGCAGCGACCGTGGCGGAAACCCTCAACACAGCATCGGCGGATGTCCTGGCCGTGGATATCCCGTCGGGCGTCATGGGGGACACCGGTGTTGTTGCCGGAGCGGCTATAAAAGCCAAGGAAACGTTGACTTTTTGCCGATTCAAGCCGGGGCATTTCCTGCGGCCGGGGCGGGATTTCTGTGGTGCCGTGCGGGTCGCCGACATCGGCATTCCTGACGCCGCGGTCGCGGCCCAGGCCCCCGATACCTGGGTCAACAGCGCCGATATCTGGTGGCCCGCCTTTCCCCACCCGGGGCCCGACGACCACAAGTACACGCGGGGCCATGTCGTGATCTGGGGGGTGGGGACCATGTCGGGCGCGCCGCGTCTGGCCGCCGACGGGGCCCGGCGGGCCGGGGCGGGGATCGTTTCCATCGCCTGCCGGCCCGAGGATACGGCGATATTCCGCGCCGGAGCAGCCGGCGTGCTGGTTCGGCCGATGGCGGATGCAGCCACGTATGGGGCCTACGTCGAGGACGGGAACAAGACCCTGGTCGTCGGCCCGGGTAACGGGCCGGGGCCGGACACCCGCGCGCGGGCCTTGGCGGCGCTGGCCACCGGCAAGCCCGTGGTGCTGGACGCCGACGGCATTTCCGCCTTCGCGGACGCTCCCGACGCCTTGGTATCGGCCTTGCACGGCAATTGTGTGATCACCCCCCATGGGGGCGAGTTCGCCCGTGTCTTTCCAGACGGCGACGACCGGCTGAGTCGCGCGCGCCACGCCGCCCGGACGTCCGGCGCGGTGGTTCTGCTGAAGGGCTTCGACACGATCATCGCCGCCCCCGACGGCCGCGCCGTGATCAACGCCAACGGCTCGCCCCATCTGGCCACCGCGGGCACCGGCGACGTGCTGGCCGGCATCACGGCGGGGCTTCTGGCCCAGGGCATGGCGCCGTTTCCGGCCGCCTGCGCGGCGGTCTGGCTGCACGCGGCGGCGGCGCAATGTGTCGGCCATGGCCTGATCGCCGAGGATATTCCCGGTCTTATGCCGGGCATCATGCGTGCCCTTCCGGGCGTCGTGGCGGGATGCGTTCCCGGGCAAATTTTCACCCATTTGCCCCTTGAACCAGCCGGCAAAAGCGAACAGGTTTAACGGGATGTCCGTGTACCTTTGAAAGGGTTCTGATGACCGAACATAAATCGAGCAGTTTCCTCGACCGAACCCTGTCCAATCTGCGCCGGGGGTGGCAGTCCATCGCCGGATCGTCATACGACGAGGACGCCGCGAGCACGCGCCCCAACCTGCCGGATGAGGACGCCGGGCGCATCCTGGAACAGATGCAGGAATGCCTGGACAACAAGGGCGGCGAGGTTTCGGCGCGGACCAAGGCGGCGGCCCTCGGCCGCGTCTATCTGGCTCTGGACAAGGGCGGGCGCGAGAAATTTCTGCGCCTCATGGCCGGCAATTTCGGTACCGACGCCAAGGCTGTCGAAGCGGCCATCGGCAAGTTCCAGGCGGCGGATGCCGATGCCGCGCGCCTGAACGCCCAGATTGACATCAAGAACAGCCTGCAGGCGCCCTGGCGCCGGCTGCTGACCCAGTTCAACGCGCTGCCCGATGGGGTCAAGTTCCTGGTCGACCTGCGCGCGGAACTGCTGCCGCTTGCCAAGTCCGACGTGGGTCTGAAGGCCATGGAGCACGACCTGCGGGACCTTTTGGCCAGTTGGTTTGACGTCGATTTCCTGGAATTGCGGCGGATCGCCTGGGATTCCTCTTCGGCCTCGTTGTTGGAAAAGTTGATCGCCTACGAGGCCGTGCATGCCATCAAGGGCTGGGAAGACCTCAAAAATCGGCTTGATTCCGACCGTCGCTGCTATGCCTTCTTCCATCCACGCATGCCCGACGAGCCCCTGATCTTCGTCGAGGTCGCTTTGGTCAATGGCATGGCGGCCAATGTGCAGGCGCTGCTCGACACCGACGCCCCGGCGACCGACCCGGCCGCCGCCGACACGGCGATCTTCTATTCCATCTCCAACGCGCAGAAGGGGCTTGCGGGCATCAGTTTCGGCAACTTCCTGATCAAGCGGGTGGCGCAGCAGCTGTCCCAGGAGTTCCCGAATCTCAAGACCTTCGCGACCCTGTCGCCGATTCCCGGTTTCCGTAGTTGGCTCAACGAACTTTTGGCAGAGGGGGAGCCCAAGCTGTTCTCGGCCGAGGAGCGTAAGGCGCTGAACGCGGCCACGGGCCGCAAGGGCGGGGCCAAGGGATCGTTGATTTCGGTCCTCGATACCCCCGCCTGGATCAAGGACGATGTCATGACCGCCGCCCTGCAGGGGCCGTTGACGCGCCTGGCGGCACGCTACTTGGCCAAGGAAAAGGGCCGGGGAGGGCGCGCGCGCGACCCGGTGGCGCATTTCCACCTGTCGAACGGGGCGCGGCTCGAACGCCTCAATTGGCTGGGCGATACCTCGGACAAGGGCTTGACCCAGTCGGCGGGTCTGATGGTCAACTACCTCTACGATCTGGGCCGTATCGAGGGTAACCACGAGGCCTACACCTCTGCCGGAAGCGTCGATATGTCCTCGGGCGTGAAGGCGCACCTGCGGGGATAAGCCCGCAGCGCGCCGGTGCAGGGCCGATTTCCCGGTTGTAATCGTTGTCAGAATGGATAAAGTCGCGCCGCTCGCTGGTCGGGCATCCCGGCGGCGTCGGCGGGCGTGGCGGAATTGGTAGACGCGTCAGGTTTAGGTCCTGGTGGCCTTTGGCCGTGGGGGTTCAAGTCCCTCCGCCCGCACCACCCTATGCCTTCGGCTTCGGGTGGCAGGCCATTTGTGGACTGCCAATCGAAGGCGTTTAGGTGTAGGCGTGCCTCCCCGAAGCGCGCGAATGCGTGTGGAGGGAGGCTACACCTAGTAGCAGGATTATTCCGACCAGCCGTTTATCGTTGCCGGGTCCGGGGTGGCGGCCTATATATCCGCCCGGGAGTTGAGGGCTTAATCCTAGTGTGTTTTACAGGCGGCGCCGATTTAGGTGCTTCGCCGCAGATTTCCGAAACGGGAGTTCCATGCAAGTCGTCGAGACAAAATCCGAAGGCCTGAGCCGCGAGATGAAAGTCACCGTGGCCGCCAAGGACATTGAAGAGAAAATCAACCTGCGTCTTCAGGAAGTCGCACAATCCGCCTCGCTGCCCGGTTTCCGGCCCGGCAAGGTGCCCGTGGGTCTGCTGCGCAAGCGCTTCGGGCCGTCGATCCTGGGCGAGATCCTGGATCAGGCGGTGAACGATTCCTCCGCCCAGGCGCTAGCTGAGAAGGGCATCCGTGCCGCGACCCAGCCGCAGGTCGAGATCACTTCCTTCGACGAGGGCAAGGATCTGGAGTAC
Organism: uncultured Rhodospirillaceae bacterium; assembly: GCA_963972065.1. Taxonomy (GTDB): domain Bacteria; phylum Pseudomonadota; class Alphaproteobacteria; order Rhodospirillales; family Casp-alpha2; genus UBA1479. Next base: position 58,533 of record CAXAVJ010000003.1, on the reverse strand, counting down.
ACGCTGGCCGTGGACATCCTGCCCGAAATCACGCCGATGGACTTTTCCAAGCTGAAGCTTGAGAAACTGGTCCTGAAACCGGACGAGAAGCAGGTCGAGGAAACCCTCGAAAATCTGGCCAGCGCCCATAAAACGTCCGAGCCGATCACCGCCAAGCGCAAGACCAAGTCGGGTGACGTCTGCGTCATCGACTTCGTCGGCAAGCTGGACGGCGTCGAGTTCGCCGGTGGCAAGGCCGATGGATATCAACTGGAATTGGGCTCCGGCTCGTTCATTCCGGGCTTCGAGGAACAGCTGATCGGCGTCGATGTCGGTGCCGATATCGAGGTCAAGGTCAACTTCCCCGCCGAATACGCGGCCAAGGACCTGGCCGGCAAGGAAGCCGTGTTCGACGTCAAGGTTCACGAAATCCGCGAGGCCAAGCCGGCGCCGATCGACGACGAGCTGGCCAAGAAGGCGGGTCTGGAAAGCCTGGACGCGCTGAAAGAGCGGATCGTCGAAGGCCAGCGCCGCGAGTTCGATCAGATGGCGCGCATGCAGGTGAAGCGCGTACTGTTGGATCAGCTGGCCGACAGCCATGACTTCGAGATGCCGCCCAAGATGGTGGAGATGGAATTCGACAACATCTGGGCCCAGTTCGAGGAACAGCGTAAGCAGGAACATGATCACGACCACGATCATGACCATGATCACGACCATGCCCACGATCACGACGACAAGTCGGACGAAGAGCACAAGGCAGAGTTCCGCGATATCGCCGAACGGCGGGTCAAGCTGGGCCTGTTGCTGTCTGAAGTCGGCCGTGCCAACGCCATCCAGGTGTCGCCGGAAGACGTCAACCGCGCCATGATGCAGGAGGCCCAGAAATACCCGGGGCAGGAGCAGCAGGTGCTGGAATTCTTCCGCTCCAATCCCCAGGCGCAGGAGCAGATCAAGGCGCCCGTGTTCGAGGAAAAGGTCATCGACTACATCATCGAACTGGCCCAGGTGACGGAAAAGCCGGCGTCCTTCGAAGACCTGATCAAGGTTCTTGAGGCCGAGGACGAAGCCAAGGAAGCCAAGAAGCCGGCCACCAAGAAGAAGGCTGCCCCCAAGAAGGCAGCGGCCAAGGACGACGCGGCGGACGGCAAGGAGCCGGCCAAGAAGAAGGCCGCGGCAAAGAAGCCGGCGGCGAAAAAGGAGTAGCGGCGGCAGGACCGGGGCGCTATCAGAGCATAGGCGGCCCGCATCCCCGGACCCGTCATCCCGAGCAGCACGTATCATAAGGACCGCGGCATGACCGATCCCCACGACATCTACATGAATACCCTGGTGCCCATGGTCGTCGAGACCACCAACCGGGGTGAGCGCGCCTACGACATCTATTCGCGGCTGTTGAAGGAACGCATCATCTTCCTGACCGGTGGGGTCGAGGATCATGTCTCGAGCCTGGTCTGCGCGCAGTTGCTGTTCCTGGAATCCGAGAATCCTTCCAAGGACATCTCGTTCTACATCAATTCGCCGGGCGGCGTCGTGACCTCCGGCCTCGCGATCTACGATACGATTCGCTACATCAAGCCGGATGTGTCGACGGTTTGCATCGGTCAGGCGGCGTCCATGGGCTCGCTTCTGCTGGCTGCGGGTGCCCCCGGAAAGCGCTACTCGCTGCCCAATTCGCGGATCATGGTTCACCAGCCGTCGGGCGGCTTCCAAGGGCAGGCATCGGACATCGAAATCCATGCCCGCGAGATCATCGCGCTGCGCCAGCGGCTCAATGAAATCTATGTCGAACATACCGGCCAATCGATGGAAACCATTGAAAACGCGATGGAGCGTGACAAATTCATGACTCCAGAGGAAGCCAAGGCGTTCGGTCTGATCGACGAAGTGGTCGCCAACCGGCCGACGACCGGCGACGACGACGGCGGCAAGTCCGGCAAGAGTTGAGCCGCGGCATCCGTCTAAATGGCTGCCCCCGTGTCTTGGGTGGCGGCGTAAGCACCACGGGACGTCTCTCCGCCGCTACGTCTTTTGGCATAGCTCCATGGGCGTGATTGTGATTGAGTGTTGCACAAGGGTCCGGCTAACATGGTCTTGATCCGGGAGGCGGCGCGGGACCAACAGGATAAACAATGACGAAAACCACCGGCAGCGACTCCAAGAACACCCTTTACTGCTCGTTCTGCGGCAAAAGTCAGCACGAGGTGCGCAAGCTGATCGCGGGTCCGACCGTGTTCATCTGCGACGAATGCGTCGAACTGTGCATGGACATCATCCGCGAAGAGCACAAGACGAACCTCGTGAAGTCGGGCGACGGCGTGCCGACGCCGATGGACATTTGTGCCGTCCTCGATGACTACGTGATCGGCCAGAACAACGCCAAGCGCGTGTTGTCGGTCGCCGTGCATAACCACTACAAGCGCCTGAACCACGGCGCCAAGAACAACGACGTCGAACTGGCCAAGTCCAACATCCTGCTGGTCGGCCCGACGGGGTGCGGCAAGACCCTGTTGGCGCAGACCCTGGCGCGCATCCTGGATGTGCCCTTCACCATGGCCGACGCAACGACCCTGACCGAAGCCGGTTATGTGGGCGAAGACGTCGAAAACATCATTCTCAAGCTGCTGCAGTCCGCTGACTACAACGTCGAGCGCGCGCAGCGCGGCATTGTCTACATCGACGAAGTCGACAAGATCAGCCGTAAGTCCGACAATCCGTCGATCACCCGCGACGTGTCGGGGGAAGGCGTGCAGCAGGCGCTGCTGAAGATCATGGAAGGCACGGTCGCCAGCGTGCCGCCCCAGGGCGGGCGCAAGCATCCGCAGCAGGAGTTCCTGCAGGTCGACACCACCAACATCCTGTTCATCTGCGGCGGCGCTTTCGCCGGGTTGGACAAGATCATTTCCGCCCGCGGCAAGGGCTCCAGCATCGGTTTCGGCGCCGACGTGCGCGCGCCCGAGGAACGCCAGACCGGCGAAATCCTGCGCGAGGTGGAGCCGGAAGATCTGTTGAAGTTCGGCCTGATCCCCGAGTTCGTCGGCCGCCTGCCGGTGGTCGCGACCCTGGAGGACCTGGACGAAGACGCGCTGGTGGAAATCCTGACCAAGCCGAAGAACGCCCTGGTCAAGCAGTACCAGCGCCTGTTCGAGATGGAAGACACCAAGCTGACGTTCTCCGAAGCCGCCCTTCGTTCCATCGCCATCAAGGCCGTCGAGCGCAAGACCGGTGCCCGGGGCTTGCGGTCGATCATGGAAAACATTCTCCTCGACACCATGTTCGACCTTCCCGGCATGGAAGGTGTGGAAGAGGTCGTCATCAATGGAGAGGTGGTGGAAGAAAGTGCCAACCCGCTGTTCATCTATGGCGAAAAGGCCGAAGAAGTGGAAACCAGCGCGTAATTTGCGTCTTTCCAAGGTTATCCACGGTCTGGGCTTGCGCCGCAGCGTTCCATCCCCCACCTTTGTTGTGAAGCAATTCCAACCCGCCGTTGCCCTTGCGGCACGGTCTTCCCGTGTTGAGGCCAGATGTTCCCAGGTATGAAGTCCCAGCAATTTCCCGTTCTGCCGTTGCGCGACATCGTCGTGTTCCCGCACATGATCGTGCCGCTGTTCGTCGGCCGCGACAAATCCGTGCGGGCGCTTGAAGACGTCATGCAGGACGACAAGCAGATCCTGCTGGTGGCGCAGAAGAACGCGGCCCAGGACGATCCGACGGCCGACGACATCTACACCGTCGGTACGGTCTCGACGGTGCTGCAGCTTCTGAAACTGCCGGACGGTACGGTAAAAGTGCTGGTCGAGGGCGTGCAGCGCGCGAAAGTCACCGAGTTCGTGGACAATCCCTCGTTCTTCGAGGTCGAGGCCGAACTGATCCCCGACGAGGAAGGGGATGAGAACGAACTTGAGGCGTTGTCGCGCTCGGTCATCGGCCAGTTCGAGCAGTACATAAAGTTAAACAAGAAAATTCCGCCAGAAGTTCTTGTTTCAATTAATCAAATTGACGAAGCCAACAAGCTGGCCGACACCGTCGCCTCGCATCTGGCGCTGAAAATTTCGGAAAAGCAGGAACTGCTGGAGATTGAATCCGCGGCCGAGCGCCTGGAGCGCGTCTATTCCCACATGGAATCGGAAATCGGCGTCCTGCAGGTCGAGAAAAAGATCCGTAACCGGGTCAAGCGCCAGATGGAGAAGACCCAGCGCGAGTACTATCTGAACGAGCAATTGAAGGCCATTCAGAAGGAACTGGGCGAAACCGACGAAGGCAAGGACGAGGTTGCGGAGATCGAGGAAAAGATCGCCAAGACCCGGCTGACCAAGGAAGCCAAGGAAAAGGCCGAGGCGGAGCTGAAGAAGTTGCGCTCCATGAGCCCGATGTCCGCCGAAGCCACGGTGGTGCGCAACTATCTGGATTGGATGCTGTCCATTCCGTGGAAGAAGCGCACCCGGGTGAAGAAGGACCTGTTGAAGGCCGAGGAAGTCCTCAACGAGGATCATTATGGGCTGGAAAAGGTCAAGGAACGCATCCTTGAATACTTGGCTGTCCAGCATCGTACGAATAAGGTCACTGGACCGATCTTATGTCTCGTGGGCCCTCCGGGCGTGGGCAAGACGTCCCTCGGTAAATCCATTGCCAAGGCGACGGGCCGCAATTTCGTGCGCATGTCGTTGGGTGGCGTGCGGGACGAATCGGAAATCCGCGGCCATCGGCGCACCTATATCGGCTCCATGCCGGGCAAGGTCGTCCAGGGCATGAAGAAGGCCAAGTCGTCCAACCCGCTGTTCCTGCTCGACGAAGTCGACAAAATGGGCCAGGACTGGCGCGGCGATCCGGCCTCGGCGCTGCTTGAAGTGCTTGATCCGGAACAGAATTCCACCTTCAACGACCATTATCTGGAGGTCGATTACGACCTGTCGGACGTGATGTTCGTGACCACCGCAAATACCATGAACATGCCGGGCCCGTTGCTGGACCGCATGGAGATCATCCGCCTGTCCGGTTACACCGAGGACGAGAAGGTTGAGATCGCCAACCGCCATCTGCTGCCCAAGCAGATCAAGGCGCACGGCCTGAAGAAGGACGAGTGGTCGATTTCCGATGGCGCCCTGCGAGACCTGATTCGCTATTACACGCGGGAATCCGGGGTTCGTAATCTGGAGCGCGAGTTGGCCAACCTGGCCCGCAAGGCGGTCAAGGAGATCATGATCGGGGCGTCCAAGACCATCAAGGTCACGTCCAAGAACCTGGAAAAGTACGGCGGCGTGCGCAAGTATCGGTTCGGCGAGATCGAAGCCGAGGACATGGTCGGCGTGGTCACGGGTCTGGCCTGGACCGAGGTCGGCGGCGAACTTCTCAACATCGAAGCCGTCATGGTGCCGGGCAAGGGCAAGATGACCATCACCGGCAAGCTTGGCGACGTCATGCAGGAATCCATCCAGGCGGCCAAATCCTATGTGCAGTCGCGCTCGGCTTCGCTCGGCATCCTGCCGCCGCTGTTCAACAAGCGCGACATCCACGTCCACGTGCCCGAAGGGGCGACACCCAAGGACGGCCCGTCGGCCGGCGTCGGCATGGTGACCTCAATCGTGTCCGTGCTGACCGGCATCCCGGTTCGCAAAGACGTCGCCATGACCGGCGAAGTGACCCTGCGCGGGCGCGTTCTGCCGATTGGTGGGCTTAAGGAAAAGCTGCTCGCAGCACTCCGCGGCGGGATCAAGAAGGTTCTGATTCCCAAGGACAACGAGAAGGATTTGTCGGAGATTCCCGAAAACGTGAAGCGCGGGCTGGAAATCGTGCCCGTGACGACCGTTGACGAGGTGCTTTCGCATGCTCTCGCCAGCCCGGTGACCCCGGTCGAATGGGACGAGGAAAAGGCTGAATTGGAGGCTCGTGCCCTCCGGTCGGGCAGCGCCGACGACGACGATGTCGGCGGTGTGGTGACCCACTAAATTCAGGTAACCACTTGCAATATATAGATGTTTTTGCGGGCCGCCGGATCATCCGGCGGCCCGTTTTCTTGAAGATGGCGGAAATCCGCCTGTCCGCGGGCGGCGAGGGCATTCTTCCGAGCCCGGAACGAATGTCGGAAAATTCGTCGAAACCCGCAAAAATCTGGGGAAAACTGGGGTATGAAGATTGACGCCCCATGGGTGCGCACATACACTCTTCGCGATTCGAACGGGTGGCGAAACACCCGGTCGAGTGGGTGGCTAAACACCCGATCACGATAATAATCTATTTGTCCCAACCCGATACCTTTCAGCAAGAGGGGGCCTTTCAATTGAACAAGAATGATCTGATCGCAGCCGTTGCCAATAGCACCGGCTTGTCCAAATCCGATTCCGCGAGCGCGGTTGACAGCGTTTTCGACGCGATCGCTGGCGCTTTGAAGGGCGGAGACGAAGTCCGCCTGGTCGGCTTCGGCACCTTCAGTGTGACCAAGCGCGCCGCGACCACGGGCCGTAACCCGCGGACCGGCGAAAGCATCCAGATTCCGGCGTCCAACCAGCCCAAGTTCAAGGCTGGCAAGGGTCTGAAGGACGCGGTCAACTAAGACCGGCGTCTCAGCCACACGTAACGCCTACAGACCGGCCGCCGAATGTTTCGGCGGCCGGTTTTGTTTGATGAATTGCTTGGCCGTCGAATGTTTCGGCGGCCGGTTTTGTTTGATGAATTGCTTGGCCGCCGAATGTTTCGGCGACCGGGTTCGTTTGGCCGCATGCCTTGGCGGTCGAGGTTTTCAATTGCCATGGGGCAGGGGGCTTGCGTGCTTGTGCTGGTTGGCGTCAGCCCTTAAATAGACCCCTCGGGCAGACGGGCGGTTAGCTCAGTTGGGAGAGCGTCTGGTTTACACCCAGAAGGTCGGGGGTTCGAACCCCTCACCGCCCACCATTCGCCGCGCGAGAAGGGTGCCGGAAGCCCACGATTTCCAAGGCAAGAGAGGTTAGGGGACTTTTCCCGCCGATGGTCCTTGACACTGCTTCCGGCGCTGGAGTACATGGTGCCCTCTTTCGCGCACCGGGGCCCATGCCCCAGGCGGGAAGACCCTTCAGAAGGGGGTGTAGCTCAGTTGGTTAGAGCGCCGGCCTGTCACGCCGGAGGCCGCGGGTTCGAGTCCCGTCACTCCCGCCATTTCCCCCAATTCCAGGTTTCCTTCGCGTCTGTCGCCGGGCGTCGGTTTTTTGCGCCTGCGTGGCGATAAAACCTTTGAAATTTATCCGGTTATCGGTCACTTTCCCCCGGTAGTCATCGACATGGCCGCATTAAGCCATCGACGTGGCCGCATCGCGGCATTCCTTAGAATGCATTCGGGGGGACCAAGGCAGGAAGCCGGGGACAGGGAGTTCGGCGTGAACGATTTGCTATTGGAATATCTCCCCATCCTGATCTTCATCGGGATTGCCGTCGGCTTGGCCGGCGCGATCATGTTGGCGTCCTTCGTGATCGCCCAGCAAAATCCGGATGTGGAAAAGAACTCGGCCTATGAATGCGGCTTCGAAGCGTTCGATGATTCGCGCGGCCGGTTTGATGTCCGGTTCTATCTGGTGGCGATTCTGTTCATCATTTTCGACCTCGAAGTGGCCTTCCTGTTCCCCTGGGCGGTGACGCTGGGCAAGATCGGTGTCTTCGGTTTCTGGTCGATGATGGTATTCCTGTCCGTGCTGACCATCGGATTTATCTACGAGTGGCGCAAAGGCGCCCTCGAATGGGAATAAAAAAGGGAGTGACCGAATGTCCGTCGTGACGCAGCCCGGAACCGCCCCCGACCTGGGCCAACCCCTGGGGCCCGGTGCCGAGCAGGACGAGATTCTCGCCCGCGTGACCCAGGAGCTGCAGGACAAGGGCTTCGTCCTTGCCAATGTGGACAAGCTGGTCAACTGGGCGCGCACGGGATCGCTGTGGCCCATGACCTTCGGTCTGGCCTGTTGCGCGGTCGAGATGATCCACGCCTACATGAGCCGCTATGACCTGGACCGATTCGGTGTCGTGCCGCGGCCGAGCCCGCGCCAGTCGGACGTGATGATCGTCGCCGGCACCCTGACCAACAAAATGGCCCCCGCGTTCCGCAAGGTCTACGACCAGATGGCGGAGCCGCGTTATGTGATCTCCATGGGGTCCTGCGCCAACGGCGGCGGCTATTACCATTATTCCTATGCCATCGTGCGCGGCTGCGACCGCGTCGTGCCCGTCGACGTCTATGTGCCCGGCTGCCCGCCGACGGCCGAGGCGCTGGTGTACGGCATTCTCCAATTGCAGAAGAAAATCCGCCGTACCGGCGCCCTGTGGCGCTGACACGACCGGACGAACCGCGACCGATCACTAAAAGAACCAAGAAGACCATGGATCAGGCCCTCAAGGAACTTGCCGAACACCTCCGCGACCAGCTTGGCGACAAGCTGTTGGCCGACGAGGTGCGTCTCGGCGAATTGATGATTACCGTCAGGCGGGACGCCATCGTCGCGGTGCTAAAATCCCTGCGCGATGATTCGAACTGCCGGTTCCATCAACTGATGGATATCTGCGGCGTCGATTATGCCGATGAAAGCCCGCGTTTCGAGATCGTCTACAACCTTCTGTCCATGACCCATAACACGCGTATCCGCGTCAAGCTGCGCACGGACGAGGACGATCCCGTGCCGTCCGTCGCCGGGGTGTTTTCGACCGCCAATTGGTTCGAGCGTGAAATCTGGGACATGTATGGGGTGTTCTTCTCCGACCATCCCGACCTGCGCCGTCTGCTCACCGACTATGGGTTCGAGGGCCATCCCCTGCGCAAGGATTTCCCGCTGACGGGCTATGTCGAGGTGCGCTACGACGATGAACAGAAACGCGTGGTCTACGAGCCCGTGAAGCTGACCCAGGAATTCCGCAACTTCGACTTCGAAAGCCCCTGGGAAGGCATGGAACGCGTCGTTCTGCCGGGCGACGAGAAGGCCGAGGCGGAACCGGAAACCGAGGCGCCCTGACCATGGTCGAAACCCAGATCAAGAATTTCAACCTCAACTTCGGGCCGCAGCATCCGGCGGCCCATGGGGTGCTGCGCCTGGTCCTGGAAATGGACGGCGAGGTCATCGAGCGCGCCGACCCGCATATCGGGTTGCTGCACCGGGGCACGGAAAAGCTCATTGAATACAAGACCTACGCCCAGGCTGTGCCGTATTTTGACCGTCTGGACTATGTCGCGCCGCAGAACCAGGAACACGCCTTCGTGCTGGCGGCGGAAAAGCTGTTGGGTATCGAAATTCCCAAGCGGGGTCAGTATATCCGCGTGCTCTATTGCGAGATCGGGCGCATTCTCAACCACATCCTGAACATCACGGCTTTCGCTATGGACGTGGGCGCGATGACGCCGATGCTGTGGGGCTTCGAGATTCGCGAACGCCTGATGGAGTTCTGCGAATCCGCGTCGGGTGCGCGCCTGCACATGAATTATTTCCGTGTCGGTGGCGTTGCCCAGGACCTGCCGGCGGGCCTGTTGGAAGACATCGCCAAATGGGCTGACGAAGAATTCCCGCCTTTCCTCGACGATCTGGAAAGCCTGCTCACGGAAAACCGCATCTTCAAGCAGCGCACGGTCGATATCGGCGTCATCGATGCCGAACAATGCTTCGACTGGGGCTTCACGGGCCCGAATCTGCGCGCCTCCGGTATTGCCTGGGATCTGCGCAAGTCGCAGCCCTATGACGCCTATGCGGACATGGATTTCGACATTCCCGTGGGCAAGATGGGCGACTGCTACGACCGCTATCTGGTGCGCATGCTGGAAATGCGCGAATCCCTGAAGATCATCCGCCAATGCGTTGAAAACATGCCCGGCGGGCCGGTCAAGTCGACCAATAAAAAGGTCACGCCGCCGACCCGTGGTGACATGAAACAATCCATGGAAGCCTTGATCCACCACTTCAAACTGTTTACCGAAGGCTTCCACGTGCCGGCCGGCGAAACCTATACGGCCGTCGAGGCGCCCAAGGGCGAATTCGGCGTCTATCTGGTGGCCGACGGCTCCAACAAACCCTATCGCTGCAAGATCCGGGCACCGGGATTCGCCCATCTGGAAGCGACGGAATTCCTGTCGAAGGGCCATATGCTCGCGGACATCTGTGCGAACATCGGTTCCATCGACGTCGTATTCGGCGAAATCGACCGGTGACCGGGATGAATATTGAACAACCGTCGAGCTTCGCCTTTTCGGCGGAGAACCTCGAAAAGGCCAAATGGCACATCGCCAAGTATCCGGCCGGCCGTCAGCAGAGCGCTGTGATGCCGCTGCTCGATCTGGCGCAGCGCCAAAATGGCGGCTGGCTGCCCCAGGCGGCGATCGAAGTCATCGCCGACATGCTGGATATGGCGTCGATCCGCGTCTACGAGGTCGCGACCTTCTACACCATGTACAACCTGAAGCCGGTCGGTAAGAACTTCGTCCAAGTCTGCACCAATCTGCCGTGCTGGCTGCGCGGCTCAGACCAGATCATGGCCGCCTGCAAAAAGGTCACCGGCTGTTCGAACGGTGAAACCTCGGCGGATGGTGAATTCACGGTGCTTGAGGTTGAATGCCTGGGCGCCTGCGTCAATGCACCGATGATGCAGATCGGCGACGATTATTACGAAGACCTGGATTCGGCGGCGACCGAAGAGGTCCTGACGGCGCTCAAGGCAGGTCAGAAGCCGAAGGTCGGCTCTCAGTCCGGGCGTTATACCTGCGAGCCTGCCGGCGGGATCACGACCCTGACCGACCGCTATCCGGACCGGGCCGCCAAGGCGGGAGGCGACGACTGATGCTTGCCGACAAGGATCGTATCTTCACCAATATCTACGGTTTCGACAGCCCCTGGCTCGACGGTGCCCGCGCGCGCGGCGACTGGGACGGCACGAACAAGCTGATCGAACTGGGCCGCGACAAGATCATCGACGAGATGAAGGAATCGGGCCTGCGTGGCCGTGGCGGCGCCGGCTTCCCCACGGGCGTGAAGTGGTCCTTCATGCCCAAGGAAATCGGCACCCGGCCGCATTATCTGGTCATCAACGCCGACGAGGGCGAGCCCGGCACCTGCAAGGACCGCGAAATCATGCGCTCCGAGCCGCATAAGCTCATCGAAGGCGCCTTGGTCGCATCCTTCGCCATGGGGGCCCATGCGGCCTATTGCTACGTGCGCGGCGAATTCCATCACGAGATCGATTGCCTGCAGCGCGCTGTGGACGAAGCTTACGAAGCCGGGCTGATCGGCGACGATGCCTGCGGCACGGGCTGGAAGTTCGATTTCTACGTCCATTCCGGCGCCGGGGCCTATATCTGCGGCGAGGAAACCTCGCTGATCGAAAGCCTGGAAGGCAAGAAGGGTCAGCCGCGCCTGAAGCCGCCGTTCCCGGCGGGGGTCGGCGTGTGGGGCTGCCCGACCACGGTCAACAACGTGGAATCCATTGCCGTGGCGCCGACCATCCTGCGCCGGGGCGCGGACTGGTTCTCCGGCATTGGCCGTCCCAACAACGTGGGCACCAAGCTGTTCAACATTTCGGGTCATGTGAACCAGCCCTGTACGGTCGAAGAGGAAATGGGCATTCCGCTCAAGGAACTCATCGAACGGCATGCGGGCGGGGTGCGCGGCGGCTGGGATAACCTGCTGTGCGTCATTCCGGGCGGGGCGTCGGTGCCGGTGCTGCCCAAGAACATCTGCGACGACGTGCTGATGGATTTCGATTCCTTACGCGAACAGCGCTCCGGCCTGGGCACGGCGGCGGTCATGGTCATGGACAAGTCGACGGATGTGATCAAGGCGATCGCGCGCTTGTCGGCCTTCTACAAGCATGAAAGCTGCGGCCAGTGCACGCCGTGCCGCGAAGGTACCGGCTGGATGGCGCGGGTCATGCAGCGCATGGTTTCGGGCGACGCCCATATCGACGAGATCGACACGCTGGAAGAGGTCACTCGCCAGGTCGAAGGGCACACCATCTGCGCCCTCGGCGACGCGGCGGCCTGGCCGATCCAAGGATTGATCCGCCATTTCCGCCCGGAAATGGAAAAACGGATCCTCGACAACATCGCGCGCCGGTCGGCGGCGGAATAGACAGGTTTACTAGGGGCTTGAGCTAGATGCCAAAGATCACCATCGACGGCACGGAACACGAGGTCGAGGCCGGCATGACGATCCTGCAGGCCTGCGAGCAGGCCGGCAAGGAAGTGCCGCGCTTCTGCTATCACGACCGTCTGTCCATCGCCGGCAACTGCCGCATGTGCCTGGTGCAGATGGAACGTTCGCCCAAGCCGGTGGCGTCCTGCGCCATGCCCGTGGCTGACGGCATGGTCGTCTATACGGACACGCCCGAGGTCAAGAAGATGCGCCAGGGGGTTATGGAGTTCCTGCTTCTGAACCACCCGCTGGACTGCCCGATCTGCGACCAGGGCGGCGAATGCGACCTGCAGGACCAGGCCATGGCCTATGGCATGGATCACGGCCGCTACATGGAAAACAAACGCGCCGTCGAAGACAAGCACATGGGCCCGCTGATCAAGACGATCATGACCCGCTGCATTCATTGCACGCGCTGTGTTCGGTTCTCGACCGAAGTCGCGGGCGTCACCGACATGGGCCTGATCGGCCGTGGCGAGGGGGCGGAGATCGTCACCTATCTGGACAAGGCGGTTAGCTCCGAATTGTCCGGCAACGTCATTGATCTGTGCCCGGTGGGGGCGCTGACGTCCAAGCCCTATGCCTTTGCCGCCCGCCCGTGGGAATTGAAGAAGACGGAAAGCGTCGACGTATCCGATGCCCAGGGCTGTGCCATCCGCGTCGACAGCCGGGGGCCCGAGGTCATGCGCGTGCTGCCGCGCCTCAACGAAGACGTCAACGAGGAGTGGATTTCCGACAAGGCGCGCTATTGCGTCGACGGCCTGAAGCGCCAGCGCCTGGACCGGCCCTATGTGCGCGTGAAGGGCAAACTGCAGCCCGCCACCTGGCCGGAAGCCTTCGCCGCCGTGGCCAAGGCGGTCAAAGGCAAGCAGGGCAGCGAGATCGCCGCCATCGCCGGCGATCTGGCCGATTGCGAAAGCATGCTGCTGCTGAAGGAACTGATGGTCGGTCTGGGCTCGGCCAACATGGATTGCCGCCAGGACGGATCGAAGGTCGATCCGGGCGTGCGCGCGTCCTACATCTTCAATTCAACCATCGCCGGGATCGAGGACGCGGACGCGTTGTTGATCGTGGGCGCCAACCCGCGCTGGGAAGCGCCCGTGCTCAACGCCCGCATCCGCAAGCGGTATCTGATGGGCAAGTTCCCCATCGCCGCCGTCGGTCCGGCCGTGGATTTGAGTTATCCCGTGGACTGGCTGGGCGAGGGACCCGACGTTCTGTCGCAGATCGCCGCCGGCAGCCATCCCTTTGCCGAAATCCTGAAGACGGCCGAACGGCCCATGATCATCGTCGGTTCGGGCGCCGTGGCGCGCCCCGATGGCGCGGCGGTGCTGGGCCTGGCGCGCCAGGTCGCGGAAACGGCCGGGGCGGTGACGGCGGACTGGAACGGTTTCAACGTGTTGCAGCGCGCGGCGTCCCGCGTCGGCGGCCTGGACCTGGGCTTCGTGCCCGGCGACGGCGGCATGGACACGGGCCGCATCCTGGATGGCGCGGCGACCGGCGACATCAAGGTTATCTATCTTCTGGGTGCCGACGAGATCGACACCAAGGACCTGGATAAGCCCTTCGTTATCTATCAAGGCCACCACGGCGACGCGGGTGCTCATGTCGCCGACGTGATCCTGCCGGGGGCGGCCTATACGGAAAAAGACGCGACCTACGTGAACCTGGAAGGGCGCGTGCAGCGCGGCCAGCTGGCTGTCTATCCGCCGGGCGATGCCCGCGAGGATTGGAAGATCATCCGCGCCCTGTCGGACGCCCTGAATGCCACGCTGCCTTACACGACCCTGGCCGATGTGCGCCGGGGCCTGGTCAAGGCCAACCCCGTGTTCCAAGGCATCGACGACATCCAGGCCGCGTCCTGGGGAGAGTTCGGGACGACCGGCGAAGTGTCCGGCGCGTTCACTTATCCGATCGCCAATTTCTACATGACCGATCCGATCAGCCGTGCGTCCGCCACCATGGCTGAATGCACGGACGAAATTCTCGGCGGCGGGGAAGGGAAGACCGGCACCGATGGTTGAGGCCTGGAACAGCTGGATCTGGCCGACGGTCTGGATCGTCCTGAAAATCCTTGTGATCGTGGTGCCGATTCTGCTTTCGGTCGCCTATCTGACCCTGTTCGAGCGCAAGGTCATCGGTGCCATGCAACTGCGCAAGGGCCCGAACGTGGTCGGTCCCTTCGGCCTGTTCCAGCCTTTGGCCGACGGCGCCAAGCTGTTCCTCAAGGAAATGATCATCCCGTCGGGCGCCAATCCGGGGGTGTTCATCCTGGCGCCCTGCGTGACCTTCGCGCTCGCGCTCATGGCCTGGGCCGTTATCCCCTTCGGCGAGGGCTTGGTTCTGGCCGATATCAACGTCGGCATTCTGTATCTGTTCGCGATCTCGTCGCTTGGTGTCTACGGCATCCTGATGGCCGGTTGGGCCTCCAACTCGCGCTACGCCTTCTTAGGCGCGCTTCGTTCTGCCGCGCAGATGGTGTCCTACGAAGTCTCCATGGGCTTCGTCATCATTACCGTGCTGCTCTGCGTCGGTTCGCTGAACCTGTCGGCGATCGTCGAGGCCCAGCGCGACCTGTGGTTCGTCATTCCGCTGTTCCCCATGGCCGTGGTGTTCTTCATCTCGACCCTGGCCGAAACCAACCGCCATCCCTTCGATCTGCCGGAGGCCGAGGCCGAATTGGTCGCCGGCTACAACGTTGAATATTCGGGCATGGCCTTCGCCCTGTTCTTCCTGGGTGAATACGCCAACATGATCCTGATGTCGGCGATGACGACGATCCTGTTCCTGGGCGGCTGGCTGCCGCCGCTGTCGATCGAACCGCTGACCTGGATTCCCGGGCCGATCTGGTTCGCGGCCAAGATCGCGTTCTGTCTGTTCATCTTCATCTGGGTGCGCGCGACCTTCCCGCGCTATCGCTACGACCAGTTGATGCGCCTCGGCTGGAAAGTGTTCCTGCCGATCTCGTTGTTCGCCGTCGCGGCCGTGGCCGGTGTGTTGCTGGCCTTCGGCTGGGTTCCCACCCCGGTCGCCGGTTAAGGGTTTAGGAGAGTTCCATGAGCTTCATCGGACAAAGCGCCAAGGCCCTGTTCCTGAAGGAACTTGTCGCCGGCATGGCGCTGACGCTCAAGTACTTCACCAAGCCCAAGGTGACCTTGAACTATCCCTATGAAAAAGGCCCGTTGAGCCCGCGGTTCCGCGGCGAACACGCGCTGCGCCGTTATCCCAACGGCGAAGAACGCTGCATCGCCTGCAAGCTGTGCGAGGCGATCTGCCCGGCCCAGGCCATCACCATCGAGGCCGAACCGCGCGCCGACGGCTCGCGCCGCACCACGCGCTACGACATCGACATGGTGAAGTGTATTTATTGCGGTTATTGCGAGGAAGCCTGCCCGGTCGACGCCATCGTCGAGGGCCCGAACTTCGAATACGCCACGGAAACCCGCGAGGAATTGCTGTACGACAAGGACAAGCTGTTGGCCAACGGCGACCGCTGGGAAACGGAACTGGCCGAGCGGCTGCGCGCCGACGCGCCCTACCGCTGACAATTCCCCCTGATCGGGGTCGAAACGAGACGATTAAGGACTGACGAGGAAAGTATGAGGGGAATTGAGGACAAAGGCCGCGCCATGGCGTGGACAGGGAACGTGAAGGGAGGCGGCAGATGATCGTCGAAGCCCTGGCGTTCTACATGTTCGCCTTCATCGCCGTGGCCGCGGGTGTGCTGGTCATTTCCTCCAAGAATCCCGTTCATTCGGTGCTGTTCCTGATCCTGGCGTTCTTCAATTCGGCCGGGCTGTTCGTGCTGCTGGGGGCCGAATTCCTGGCCATGATCCTGGTCGTCGTCTATGTCGGCGCCGTCGCCGTGCTGTTCATGTTCGTGGTCATGATGCTGGACATCAACTTCACGGAACTGCGCTCGGGCTTTCTACAGTATCTGCCGTTCGGCGGGCTGGTCGGCCTGATCCTGCTGGTGGAAATGGTCGTCGTGGCCGGCGGCTGGCAGTCCATCGCCGGCGGCGCCAAGCTGGCCGAGGCGTCGGCCCCGATCGTCAAGGGCACGACCAACACTCATGCCCTGGGTGAGATCGTCTACACACACTATGTCTACCTGTTCCAGGCCGCGGGCCTGATTCTGCTGGTCGCCATGATCGGCGCCATCGTGCTGACCCATCGGCGGCGTACCGGCGTCAAACGGCAGCGCATCGCCGATCAGAACGCGCGCGGCACGGACACGGTCGAGGTCCGCAAGGTCGAAGTCGGGAAGGGGATCTGAGCATGTTTGAAATCGGCCTGTCTCACTACCTGACCGTCGCGGCGATCCTGTTCACGCTGGGCATCTTCGGCATCTTCCTGAACCGCAAGAACGTCATCATCATCTTGATGTCGGTCGAATTGATGCTGCTGGCGGTGAACATCAACCTGGTCGCGTTCTCATCCCACCTGGGCGATCTGGTCGGCCAGGTGTTTGCGTTGTTCGTGCTGACCGTCGCCGCCGCCGAGGCGGCCATCGGCCTCGCCATCCTGGTCGTGTACTTCCGCAACCGCGGGTCCATCGATGTCGAAGACATCAACATGATGAAGGGCTAGGGAGCGGCTCATGATCGAAATTCTCGCTGTCTTCCTGCCGCTCGTCGGCGCGGCCCTGGCCGGTGTGATCGTGTTCATGCCGCAGGCGGACAAACACAAGCAGCACACCATGGACACCCTGGCGCAGTGGATCACCTGCACCGGCTTGGTGTTGTCGGCCATCTGCGCGATCATCCTGTTCAAGGACGTGGCGCTCGACGGCAATGCCCGGGTGACGGAACTGTTCACCTGGATCGATTCCGGCAGCCTGGAGGTTTCCTGGGCGCTGCGGGTCGATCAGCTGACCTCGGTCATGATGATCGTCGTGACCGGCGTGTCGGCCATGGTGCACATCTATTCCTGCGGTTACATGCACCACGACAAGTCGATCCCCCGGTTCATGAGCTATCTCAGCCTGTTCACCTACTTCATGCTGATGCTCATCACCTCGGACAACCTGGTGCAGCTGTTCTTCGGTTGGGAAGGGGTCGGGCTTGCGTCTTACCTGCTGATCGGATTCTGGTACGATCGCCCGTCGGCCAACTCGGCCGCCATCAAGGCCTTCGTGGTCAACCGAGTCGGTGACTTCGGCTTCGCGCTCGGCATCTTCGCGACCTTCATGCTGTTCGACACGGTCAATCTGGACACCATCTTCCAGGCCGTGCCCGGCAAGGCCGATGCCACGCTGAACGTGTTCGGCGGCGAATTCCATGCGCTGACCGTGTGCTGCCTGCTGCTGTTCGTGGGCGCCATGGGCAAATCGGCGCAGTTGGGCCTGCATACCTGGCTTCCCGACGCCATGGAGGGCCCGACGCCCGTGTCGGCGCTGATCCACGCGGCGACCATGGTCACGGCCGGGATCTTCATGGTCGCGCGTCTGTCGCCGATGTTCGAATATTCCGAGGTCGCGCTGACCGTGGTCACCATCGTCGGCGCCTCGACCTGTATTTTCGCGGCGACCATCGGCTGCGTGCAGAACGACATCAAGCGGGTGATCGCCTATTCGACCTGCTCACAGCTGGGCTATATGTTCTTCGCCTGCGGCGTGTCGGCCTATTCGGCGGGCATCTTCCACCTGATGACCCACGGCTTCTTCAAGGCGCTGCTGTTCCTGGGCGCCGGCTCGGTCATCCACGCCATGTCCGACGAACAGGACATGCGCAAGATGGGCGGCATCTGGAAGCATATTAAGGTGACCTACATCCTGATGTGGATCGGATCGCTGGCGCTGGCCGGGATTCCGCCCTTCGCCGGGTTCTATTCCAAGGACATCGTGCTGGAAGCCGCCTGGGGGGCCCATACGGGCGTCGGCCAGTACGCGTTCTGGCTTGGCATCACGGCCGCCTTCCTGACGGCGTTCTATTCCTGGCGTCTGCTGATCATGACGTTCCACGGCGCGCCGCGCGCCGACGAGACGACCATGGCCCATGTCCACGAAAGCCCGATGGTCATGGTTCTGCCGCTGGTCGTGCTGGCCGCCGGCGCCTGTCTAGCCGGGGTGCTGGCCTATGACCTGATGGTCGGTCATCACATGGCGGAATTCTGGGGCAAGTCCATTGTCGTGCTGGAGCACCACAAGGCTTTGGAAAACGCCCATCACGTGCCGCTTTGGGTGAAGCTGCTGCCGCTTGTCGTCGGCGTTGCCGGGATCGCCATGGCCTATGTGTTCTACATGTTCGCGCCGGGCATCCCGGGGGCGATCGCCGCCAGGTTCCAGGGCATTTACCAGTTCCTGCTCAACAAATGGTATTTCGACGAGCTGTACGACAAGATTTTCGTCCGGCCGTCCTTCTACCTGGGGCGCAATCTCTGGAAAACGGGTGACGGCACGCTGATCGACGGGCTTGGCCCCGACGGCGTGTCCGCCGCCGTGAAGTACATCGCACGCCGCGCGTCGGCGTTGCAGACCGGTTACCTCTACCATTACGCCTTCGCCATGCTGGCGGGCATCGTGGTGCTGGTGACCTGGTATCTACTGACGAAGGCGGGGTGAGACGACCATGGATTGGCCCATTCTATCGCTGGTCACCTTTCTTCCGCTTGTCGGCGTGGCGCTGATCGCGTTCATCCCGGCGGACAACCCGGAAAATTCGCGGCGCGTGGCGTTGTGGGTGTCGGGCGGCACGTTCATCGTATCGCTGTTGATCTGGTTCAACTTCGACCGCACCACGGCGGCCATGCAGTTCGTCGAGGAAGCGGCTTGGATGCCCATGGCCGGGATCGCCTATCGGGTCGGCATCGACGGCATTTCCATGCTGTTCGTGCTGCTGACCACGCTGCTGACGCCGCTTTGCATCCTGGCCAGCTGGGAATCGATCAAGGTCCGCGTGAAGGAATACATGATCGCCTTCCTGATCCTGGAAACCTTCATGGTCGGCATGTTCGTCGCCCTCGACCTGTTCCTGTTCTACATCTTCTTCGAAGCGGTCCTGATCCCGATGTTCATCATCATCGGCGTGTGGGGCGGCCCCAGGCGCATCTATGCCTCGTTCAAGATGTTCCTCTACACCCTGCTGGGCTCGGTGCTGATGCTGCTGGCCATGCTGGCCATGTATTTCGACGCCGGGACCACGGATATCACCAAGCTTCTGGTGCATGACTTCCCGACCGCGCTCGAACCCTGGCTGTGGCTCGCCTTCTTCGCGTCCTTCGCGATCAAGATGCCGATGTGGCCGGTGCATACCTGGCTGCCCGACGCCCACGTCGAAGCGCCGACGGCGGGCTCGGTCATCCTGGCCGGGGTGCTGCTGAAGTTCGGCGGCTACGGCTTCCTGCGCTTCTCCCTGCCCATGTTCCCCGAAGCCAGCGTCATGTTCACGCCGCTGATCTACACCTTGTCGATCATCGCGGTGATCTACACCTCCCTGGTCGCCCTGGCCCAGGAAGACATGAAGAAGCTGATCGCCTATTCATCGGTCGCCCATATGGGGTTCGTGACCATCGGCGCCTTCACCATGACGGTGCAGGGGGTCGAGGGGGCGATCTATCAGATGCTCAGCCACGGTGTCGTGTCGGCGGCCCTGTTCCTGATCGTCGGCGTCGTCTACGACCGCGAGCATTCGCGCGAGATCACCCATTACGGCGGGCTGGTCGAACGCATGCCGGTCTACGGCATTACCTTCATGCTGTTCATGCTGGCCTCCGTCGGCCTGCCGGGTACGGGTGGGTTCGTCGGCGAATTCCTGGTTCTCATGGGCGCCTTCCAAGCCAATTCCTGGGTCGCGGCGCTGGCCGCCACGGGCGTCATCCTGGGGGCCGTCTATATGCTTTACCTCTACCGCCGGATCATCTTCGGCAAGCTGACCAAAGAACACCTGGGCAAGATCCTCGACATGGATAAGCGCGAGATCGCGGTGTTCGCGCCGCTTGTCGTTGTCACCCTGTGGATGGGGATTTACCCGTCATCGTTCCTTGACGTCATGCATGTGTCCGTTGAAAACCTGCTGAAGCATGTTGAAACGGCATTGGCCGCGGCCGGCCATTCCAATCTGGCCGGGCGCTAAGGGAGAACCGGACGAGATGTCGATCGATCAAATCATTCCGGCCCTGCCCGAAATCTTCGTCGCCTGCATGATCATGGCGCTGCTGATGCTGGGCGTGTTCCAAAAGGGCGCGCTCGCCGATCAGGACGTGAAAAGTTTCCGCCTGATTTCGGGGCTTTCCGTGGGCGTGCTGGGCCTGACCATCCTGTTGGTCGTCATGCTGGCCGACCGTCAGTTGATGGCCTTCAACAACATGTTCGTCGTCGACGGCTTCGCGACTTATGCCAAGGTCCTGGTGCTGATCGCGTCCGGCTGCGCCATCGTGCTGTCGGCGGGCTACATGGAACGCAACGGCGTGGCGCGGTTCGAATATGCCGTTCTGGTCGTGTTCGCGACCCTCGGCATGATGATGATGATCTCTGCCAACGACCTGATCTCGCTCTACATGGGGCTCGAGATGCAGTCGCTGTCGCTCTACGTCATCGCCTCGTTCCAGCGCGACGACCAGCGGTCGACCGAAGCAGGCTTGAAGTACTTCGTTCTCGGCGCCCTGGCCTCGGGCATGCTGCTGTACGGCGCCTCCATGGTCTACGGGTTCTCCGGCACCACCAACTTCTCGGTCCTGGCCGATCTGTTGAAGGGCGGCGCACCCTCGGTCGGTCTGGTCGTCGGCATCGTCTTCGTGGTCGCGGGGCTGGCGTTCAAGGTCTCGGCCGTGCCGTTCCATATGTGGACGCCTGACGTCTACGAAGGCGCGCCGACGCCGGTCACGGCCTTCTTCGCCGTGGCCCCCAAGATTGCCGCCCTGGCCCTGTTCACCCGCGTGATGATGGAGCCCTTCGGCGAGGCCGCCGACAGTTGGCGTCAGGTCATCATCTTCATTTCCGTCGCCTCGATGATCCTGGGTGCGGTCGCCGCCGTGGCACAGAAGAACATCAAGCGCCTGATGGCCTATAGTTCCATCGGCCATGTCGGCTATGCCCTGATCGGGCTGTGCGTCGCCAACGAGACGGGCGTACGCGGCATTCTGGTCTATCTCGCGATCTATCTGGTGATGAACGTCGGCGCCTTCGCCTGCATCCTGTGCATGAAGCGCGGCGACCGCATGGTCGAACAGATTTCCGATCTGGCCGGCATGTCCAAGACCCACCCGACCATCGCCTTCGCGTTCCTGGTCTTCATGTTCTCCATGGCCGGTGTGCCGCCGCTGGCCGGCTTCTTTGCCAAGCTTTACATTTTCTGGGCGGCCGTCGATGCCGGCCTGATGGCGGTCGCGATCATCGGTGTGCTGACCAGCGTCATCGGCGCGTTCTATTACCTGCGCATCGTGCGGGTGATGTACTTCGAGGATGCCGAGGATCCGTTGGACGCCGGCGTCAGCCGTGAATTGAAAATTCTGATCGGCGTCACGGCTTTCATCATCTGCTTCTTCTTTATTCAGCCGAATCTGATCCTGGAGCCCGCGGCGGCGGCGGCGAAAGCCCTCCTTGCAGGGTAGAGAGTGAAGTCCGTCATGGACGCGCCAAGACTCCCGTCACTGTTCACCCTTGTCGAACTCGACACGGTCGACAGCACCAATGCGGAAGCCCGACGCCGGGCCGAGCAGGGGGCTGAGGCCGCCCCCGAGGGCACCCTGGTCTGGGCCGCCGAGCAGACCGCCGGGCGGGGTCGCCGGGGCCGCACCTGGGTCAGCCCCAAGGGCAATTTCTACGCCTCCATCATCCTGCGCCCGGACGTGCCGCTCAAAGACGCGGCGCAGTTCGGTTTCGTCGCCTCACTCGCCGTGTTCGACGCCATCGGCAGCCTGGCCCAGCCGGGCACGGAAGCCCATACCAAATGGCCCAACGACGTGCTGATTTCCGGGCGCAAGGTCGCGGGCATTCTGCTGGAGGCCCAGGGCGCCGCGTCCGCCGACGCGCAGCCCGATTTCGTCATCGTCGGTGTCGGCGTCAACCTGCGCAGCTTTCCCGAGGATGTGGAGTTCCCGGCGACGTCCATGTTGGACGAGGGAACGACTGTTCTGGTGCCCGAATTTCTTGAAATCTTTGGGCGGCATTTCCTGGCCTGGACCCGCATCTGGGTCGACGAGGGGTTTGAGCGCCTGCGTAAGAATTGGCTGTGGCGCTGCGATCAGGTTGGGAAGGAGGTCGAAGTGCGGCTTGCCAACGAAACCCTGACCGGCACCTTCAAGGATCTGGACGACAGCGGCGCATTGATCCTGGAAACGTCCTCCGGCCTGCGCACGATCACCGCCGGCGACGTCTTTTTCCCGCAAAGCCGGGACGCCTGAGGGCGGGACGGGGCATCATGCTGCTGGCAATCGATTCCGGAAACACCAACATCGTCTTCGCCGTGTTCGGCGATGACGGCGCCATCAAGGGTTCCTGGCGCGCCAATTCCAAGCTGGAGCGCACCAAGGACGAACACGCCGTCTGGCTGCGTCCGCTCATGGAAATGAACGGCATCGACCCCGCCGGGATAACCCATGCCATCCTGGCCACGGTGGTGCCCAACAACCGTTTCCCCCTGGTCGGGCTGTGCCGCGACTATTTCGGGATCGAACCCCTGGTGATCGGCGACGCAGATGTCGACCTGGGCATCAAGGTGCTGGTCGACCGCCCGGAACAGGTCGGGGCCGACCGTTTGGTCAACACGGTGGCGGCCCATGCCAAATACGGCGGGCCGCTGATCATCGTCGATTTCGGCACGGCGACGACCTTCGATGTCATTGACGGGCAGGGCAGCTATATGGGCGGCGTCATTTCGCCTGGCATCAACCTGTCCCTGGAGGCGCTCCATCAGGCGGCGGCCAAGCTGCCGCTGATCAGTATCGAGCGCCCGGACAGGGTGATCGGCCGCGATACCGTCACCGCCATGCAGTCGGGCGTGTTCTGGGGCTATGTCGGCCTGATCGAAGGCATCGTGCGGCGCATCCAGACGGAGACGGGGGCCGACGCCCGGGTCATCGCCACCGGCGGCCTGGCGCCGCTGTTCCTTGATGCGACCAAGGCCATCGAACGGGTGGACGACACATTGACCCTGGACGGGCTTTACATGATCCACCGGAACAACACGGCATGACCAAGCCGGCAAAGCCGAAGAAGGCGAAATCGAAAACAGCCAACGCCAATCCGGGCGGCAACGAACTGGTGTTCGTTGCCCTGGGCGGGGCCGGCGAGATCGGCATGAACCTGAACCTCTACGGCTACGGCCCGCCGGGGGAGGAGCGCTGGATCATGCTCGACCTGGGCGTCACCTTTTCCGACGGCTGGCCGCCGGGGGTGGATGTCATCATGGCCGATCCGTCGTTCATCGAGGAACGCGCCGATCAGCTTGACGGTCTGGTGCTGACCCATGCCCACGAAGATCACCTGGGAGCGGTCCAATATCTGTGGGACCGTTTCAAATGCCCCATCTACGCGACCCCGTTCACGGCCCATATCCTGGCCCGCAAGCTGGCCGAGCCGGGCTGGGAGCGCGAGGCCGACGTCACCGTCGTGCCGTTGCAGGGCACGTTCTCCGTCGGGCCGTTTGAGTTGGAATTGATCACGCTGACCCACTCGATCCCCGAACCCAACGCCGTGGTCGTGCGCACGCCCCTGGGCACGGTGCTGCACACGGGCGATTGGAAGTTCGATCCCGACCCGGTGATCGGCGACGTGTCGGACCAGGCGGCTCTGCGGGCGCTCGGCGACGATGGCGTTTTGGCCATGGTCTGCGATTCCACCAACGTGTTTTCGCCGGGCCAGTCCGGGTCCGAAGGCGAAATCCTGGACAGCATGACCGAGGTCATCGCCGGCTGCTCAGGCCGGGTCGCCGTGGCCTGCTTCGCGACCAACGTGGCGCGGCTTGAAACCATCGCCCGCGCGGCCCAGGAAACGGGCCGCCAGGTCGTTCTGGCCGGGCGTTCCCTGTGGCGCATCCAAAGTGCTGCCCGCGAGAACGGATATCTGGCCGACATACCGGCTTTCCTAGACGAAGGCGACGCCGACAGCCTGCCCGACGATAAGGTCCTGGTCATCTGCACGGGCAGCCAGGGTGAGCCCCGGGCCGCTTTGTCGCGCATCGCTTCCGGCGATCATCCCCGCATTTCCTTGGGCGAGGGGGACTGGGTGATCTTCTCGTCCCGGGAAATTCCCGGCAACGAAACCTCGATTGCGCGCCTGCAGAACGACCTGGTGGCGCGCGGCGTGCGGATCATCACCTCGCGCGATGCCTTCATTCATGTTTCGGGCCATCCCAACCGGGATGAATTGTCGCATATGTACCAGCTGGTGCGGCCGCGCTATGCAGTGCCGGTCCATGGCGAATTGCGCCATTTGCATGAACACGCGCGTTTGGCCCGCGAATGCCAGGTCGAGGCGGCGATCGTCGCCCCCAACGGCACCATGACCCGCCTTGCGCCGGGGGCGCTTGAGGTCGTCGATCATGTGCCGACCGGGCGGTTGGCCCTGATCGGCGGGCGGCTGGTGCCCATGGAAGGCAACCTGATCAAGGAACGCATCCGCGGCGTCTGGCACGGCGTGGTCACGGTGACGGTGGCGGTCGACGACGGCGGCTTGGCGGAAGAGCCGCAAATCACCACCCTGGGCATTTCCGAGGATCAGGACAACGACCCGGTGGTTGATGCCGCGCGCGAGGCGGCGATCAATGCCGTGCGGTCCCTGCCGCCGCGCAAGTTGGCCGACGATGCGGCCGTCAGCGAGGCCGTGCGCCTGGCCGTGCGGCGGACATTCCGCGGACAATTGGACATGAAGCCCGTGACAACGGTGCATTTGGTGCGTATCTGATAAAGACAAGGGGCAGGGACAACCGTGACGGAGAATTCTGCGACATGATCGGAAAATTGA
This sequence comes from uncultured Rhodospirillaceae bacterium, assembly GCA_963972065.1. GTDB lineage: Bacteria > Pseudomonadota > Alphaproteobacteria > Rhodospirillales > Casp-alpha2 > UBA1479. Next base: position 33,531 of record CAXAVJ010000003.1, on the reverse strand, counting down.
ACCACATGGCCATCGCCGTACCCGATCTGGCCGCCGCGACCGCGATTTACCGCGACACCCTGGGGGCCAAGGTCTCGCCGCCGCAGCCGGAACCCGACCACGGCGTCACCGTGGTGTTCGTGGAGCTGGAGAACACCAAGATCGAACTGCTGCATCCCCTGGGGGAGGGCTCGCCGATCCAGGGCTTCCTCGACAAGAACCCGTCGGGTGGCATTCATCATGTGTGTTATGAGGTCGCCGATATTCTGGCGTCCCGCGATCATCTGAAAGAACAGGGGGCCCGCGTGCTTGGCGACGGCGAGCCCAAGATCGGCGCCCATGGCAAGCCGGTGCTGTTCCTGCACCCCAAGGATTTCAACGGCACCCTCATCGAACTGGAACAGGCCTAACCGTTATGAGCTTGCAAACCGGCCTCGCTGTCTATTTCGTGATCTGGTGGATCGCGCTGTTCGCGGTGCTGCCCTGGGGGGTGCGTCGGGTCGATCCCGAAGACCTCAACCCGGGCGAGGACCCGGGATCGCCGGCCAAACCGCGAATCCTGTTGAAGTTCGCCGCCACCTCGGTGCTTGCCGGGGTCATCTTCGCGGGGTTCTACTGGCTGCACGAATCCGGGTTGGTCAGCTTCCGCCAATAGGTCCGGCCATGGCCATGTCCCACAGGCAAAAATAAAGGCAAGACCACTACGGTCTTGCCCTACTCAAGTCCAGAATTCTCTAAAGCTTCGCGCCGTTTGAAGGCTGCCGCTTAATTATTGCTTCTTGCTTTTTTCCTCCCAAAACCCGGGCCCAGTCTGACCGGCAGGTACTCGTCATTGCGAGCGAGGGCATCTTACCCGGAGCCCCCAGTCGGGTCACCCTTTTTCTCAAGGCAGCACCTAAGTTTCTTTGTTAACCTGCTGATTGCACAGGGGCAAAGATACCTCCATACGTAGATCGTCCGATGTCGCTGACCGATCATGGGCCCGTGGACAAAGCCCCCGTGGACAAGGTATGACCTTCCCTTGTTCTTGAACCCTTTACCGGGCTTTGGCTCCGGTGCCGCAAACCGCCTCGACTGCCCATCCCGCAGAGACAACCCGTTAACGGAAGGACCCCGGCCCGCATGCGCCTTTCCCGCTTTTTCATGCCGACCATGAAGGAAACGCCCGCCGACGCGCAGATCGCGTCGCACCGGCTGATGCTGCGCGCGGGCATGGTCCGCCAGTCGTCGGCGGGGATCTATTCCTGGCTGCCTTTGGGCCTTCGGGTGCTTAAGAACATCACCCGCATCGTCGAGGAAGAACAGGACGCCATCGGCTGCCAGCAGGTCCTGATGCCGACGATCCAGCCGGCGGAACTGTGGCGCCAGTCGGGGCGCTACGACGCCTATGGGCCCGAGATGCTGCGCATTACCGACCGTCATGATCGGGACATGCTCTATGGCCCGACCAACGAGGAACAGATCACCCAGATCTTCGCCGACGCGGTGCGCTCCTACCGCGACCTGCCGAAGATGCTTTATCACATCCAGTGGAAGTTCCGCGACGAAGTGCGGCCCCGCTTCGGGGTCATGCGCGGGCGCGAATTCCTGATGAAGGACGCCTATTCCTTCGATCTGGATTATGAAGGGGCAAGAAAGTCTTACCAGAAGCATTTCGTGTCTTATCTGAAGACTTACGCGCGCATGGGGCTGAAAGCGATCCCGATGGCCGCGGACACCGGCCCCATCGGCGGCGACATGAGCCACGAATTCCTGATCCTGGCCGACACGGGCGAAAGCGAGATCGCCTGCCACAAGGACTTCCTCGACAACAATTGGCTCGACGGCGTCGATTTCGACGGCGATCTGAGCGGGGTCATGGATACCTTCACCAGCAAGTACGCCGCCACGGACGACAAGCGCGACCCGGCACAGGAGGCGGCCTTGGGCGATGACCTGATCACCGCGCGGGGGATCGAGGTCGGGCATATCTTCCATTTCGGCAAGAAGTATTCCGAGCCCATGGGCGCCAAGGTTACCGGCCCCGACGGCCAGGAAATCGTTTGTGAAATGGGGTCCTACGGGATCGGCGTCTCGCGCCTGGTCGGGGCCATTATCGAGGCGTCCCACGACGATGCGGGCATCATCTGGCCCGAAGCGGTGGCGCCGTTCCGCATCGGCCTGATCAATCTGCGCGCGGGCGATGCGGCCTGCGACGCGGCCTGCCAGGAAATGTACGAGCAGCTTTTGGGCGCCGGGCAGGATGTGCTCTACGACGACCGCGACGAGCGGGCCGGCGGCAAGTTCGCGGACATGGACCTGATCGGCCTGCCCTGGCAGCTGATCGCCGGGCCACGCGGCCTGGAAAAGGGCATGGTCGAGCTGAAGAACCGGGCGACGGGCGAACGCGTGGAAATCAGCCGTGAATCGGCCCTCGCGCGTCTGACTCAAGGATGAAGGCCGTCATGGCCTGGAAAACCGGCGGAATGCGGATTAAAGATCACTTGTCTGCCCTTAGAACGCTCCACCGCCGATCCCACAAGGAAGGATAGCGTCCCTCGTGTTCAGCCGATTTGAATGGATGATGGCGTTGCGCTACCTGCGCGCCCGCCGCCAGGAGGGGTTCATCTCCGTCATCGCCTGGTTCTCGCTGCTCGGCATCGCCTTGGGCGTGGCCACCCTGATCATCGTCATGTCGGTGATGAACGGCTTCCGCCAGGAATTGTTGACCCGCATCCTGGGCCTCAACGGCCATCTCAGCGTGCAGGGCCAGTTCCGCGACCTCAAGGATTTCGACCCCATCGGCCAGCGTATCCGCGACCTGCGCGGCGTGATCAGCGTGACGCCCCTGATCGAGGGTCAGGTCATGGCGACGGCCAACGGCACGGCGCAGGGTGCGCTGGTGCGCGGCATCCGCCATGCCGATCTGGCGCGGCGCAAGCTGATCGCCGACAACATCGCCCGTGGCTCCCTCGACGATTTCAAGGACGGCGGGCAAAGCGTCGTGATCGGCGACCGCCTGGCGCAGAAAATGGGGCTTCGCGTCGGCGACAAGATCACCCTGATTTCGCCCAAGGGCAGCGCCACCGCCTTCGGCACGGTGCCGCGCACGGCGGCCTACCGCATCGCCGCGACCTTCGAGGTCGGCATGTACGAATACGATTCCAGCTTCGTGTTCATGGATCTGACCGATGCCCAGGTCTACTTCAAATTCCCGAAGGAGGCCGTATCGTCGCTCGAGGTGTTCATCCGCGACCCGGATCAGGCGCTTGAGGTCAAAACCCGTATCGCCGGCGCCGTGCCGGGGATCGGCCGCATCCACGACTGGCAACAGGCCAACGCCAGCTTTTTCAACGCCATCCAGGTCGAACGCAACGTCATGTTCCTGATTTTGACGCTGATTATCCTGGTCGCGGCCTTCAATATCATCTCAAGCATGATCATGCTGGTGAAGGACAAGGGCAGGGACATCGCCATCCTGCGCACCATGGGGGCGACCCGGGGCATGGTCATGCGGGTGTTCCTGATTGCCGGCGCCAGCGTCGGCGTGATCGGCACGGTCGCGGGATCGGTCCTGGGCATCGCCTTCGCCGACAACATTGAAGGCGTGCGCCAATGGATTCAGGGCCTGACGGGCTCGGACCTGTTTGCCGCCGAAATCTATTTCCTGTCGCAGTTGCCCGCCGTCGTCGATTGGAGCGAGGTCTGCGCCGTGATCGGCATGGCGCTGGGCCTGTCGTTCCTGGCGACCATCTATCCGTCCTGGCGGGCCGCCCGAACGGACCCGGCCGAGGCCCTGCGCTATGAGTGAGGCAGGGACGGTGCCCGCCCTGGCGCTACGTGGCATCCGGCGCACCTTCCACCAGGGGCGGGCGGATCTGGAAATCCTCAAGGGAATCGACCTGACCGTGCGGCCGGGCGAGGTCGTCGCCCTGGTCGGCCCGTCGGGGGCAGGGAAATCGACCTTGCTGCATATCGCGGGCCTGTTGGAATCCCCCGATGCCGGCACGATCGAGGTCGGTGGCCAGGACTGTTCCGCCATGGGCGACGAGGAACGCACCCTGATGCGGCGCTACAATCTGGGCTTCGTCTATCAGCATCACCATCTGCTGCCGGAATTCACGGCGCTGGAAAACGTCATCATCCCGCAGATTATTTCCGGCATCCCCCATAAGGACGCCAAGGACCGGGCCATGGAAATCCTTAATTGGATGGGCCTGTCCGAACGCCTGACTCATCGCCCGGCGCGGCTGTCCGGCGGTGAACAGCAACGCGTCGCCATCGCCCGGGCGCTGTCGACGGCGCCCAAAGTCCTGTTGGCGGACGAGCCCACGGGCAACCTGGACCCGCATACGGCGGACGAGGTGTTCTCGATCCTGCTGCGCCTGGCCCGGGGGGCAGGGCTGGCGGCCTTGATCGCGACCCACAACCCGCGTCTCGCGGCGCAGATGGACCGCACGCTGCGCCTGACCGACGGCTTCCTGTTCCCCGAATAAGGGGCGGGAACAGGCGGTGCCGTCGCTTCAAATCCGATTTTCAAACCTTCCGGAATATTGCTAGCATCGGCTGTGCTTGACGGCTGCCCCATCCCCGCCGTGTAGAGGGGCAGGGAGCATTTTCAAGCCGCGTTCCGTACAAGCTGATCAGAGGATGCCCCGCGTTGTCCAGATATGTTCGCTCGTCCGTTGTGGGTGCGCTGCTTGTCGCGCTCGTCCCGTCTGCCGCCACGGCGCAATCCGCGCGTGACGCGGCGCTTCCCGAAGGTGTGGGGAAACAGACCGTTGAGGCCGTCTGCACCGCCTGCCACAAGGCCAACATGATCACCCGGTCATCGGGCTACAGCCCCGACCACTGGCGGGAACTGATCGCCACCATGATCGATCTGTCCGGCGACGCCGCACTGCAGGATCAGATCGTCGGGTATCTGGCGGCCAATTTCCCGCCCCATGCCAAGCTGGTGCCGACACTGGTTTCCGGCCCGGCCAAGGTTGCCTTCAAGGAATGGGTCGTGCCGACCCTGGGGCAGCGGTCCCGCGATCCGATCCAGGCCGCCGACGGCACCATCTGGTGGGCGGGGCAGTTCGCCAATTTGATCGGGAAAATCGATCCGGTAAGCGGAAAAATGACCGAATACCCCCTTCCGGATGGGGCGTATCCGCACAGCGTGACCCTCGATGCCGCCGGGAACGTCTGGTACACGGGTAACAAGAACGGAACCGTCGGCATGCTTGATCCGAAGACGGAGAAGATCATCGTCTACAACATGCCCGACCCGGCTGCGAAGGACCCCCATACGGCGATCTTCGATGCCGCCGGGATCCTGTGGTTCACGCTTCAGCACAGTAACATGATCGGCCGCCTCGACCCCCGGACGGGGGCCGTGAAACTGGTCACGGTCGAAACACCCAAGGCCCGGCCCTACGGCATCAAGATCGACGCCGTGGGCACGCCCTGGGCTTCGTGCAACGGCAGCAACTGCCTGATCAGGATCGACCCGGCGACCATGGCGCTGACCGAGATCAAGCTGCCGATCCCGGAAACCACGGTGCGACGCCTGGACATCGCGCCCGACGGCATGATCTGGTACGTGAATTCGTCACAGGGGCGGCTCGGCAGATACAATCCCGAAACCGGTGAGATCAAGGAATGGCCGTCGCCGTCCGGCAAGGCGTCGCATCCCTATGCCATTGCCGTCGTCGACGGGATCGTCTGGTACAACGAATCCCGCCGCCGCCCGGACGCCCTGGTGCGTTTCGATCCCCGGACGGAGACCTTCCAAAGCTGGGCCATTCCCTCCGGCGGCATCCATGCCGGGATCATCCGGCACATGCGGGCGACTCGTGAGGGCAATCTGCTGATCCACCAAAGCAGCACCAACCGGATCATCGAGGTCGGGCTCACCCGCCCGGCGGGGGCGACGCAATAAGTTGCGGGATAGGGGGGAAGTGCACACAATGGCAGTCGAACGTCGGACGTAATTGTCACATGACGATTCACGCACCCGGATAATTGCCGATGATCGTCGACCTGTCAGAAATCACCGACTCCGAAATCCATGAATTCGTTGCCTACTGGTCATCGGTGAAAGGGGAGGCCTTCGCACCGACCTGGAAGCAATTCAACCTCCCCAAATTAAACCCGAAACTGGTGCCCTACGTCATTGTCGCCGATGCGGTATATGACCCTTCCGGGCGCGAGGTGATTGATTTTGTCATTCGGTTCTGGGGCACGGGCCAGACGGAATGGAAGGGGGCCGACAAGACCGGCAAACGAACCAGGGATTTTCCCCAATACCGAGGTCCCGAAGGCTGGGAAGAGTACCTACGCGTCGTGCAAGAAAAACGGCCCATTGCGTCGCGGGACACCGTCTACCGGGCGCAATACGGCAAACGCGTGAATATCGAACAAATTCAGGTCCGAGCCCCCTTGTCCGACGATGGAGTCAACGTGACCAAGGTCGCCACGTTCGGATGTTGGTCGAAAGTCTGATTATTTCCGAGGAGGAGGACACGCCATGTTGACCGTTCACACACTCAACGATCAAATCTGCAGCCATCGCGACAACGGGGGGCACGCGACGGAAGTGCCGCCGAATGCGCGATTGCTGTTCTGCAATGGTCAGGTCGGCGCGCGGCCGGACGGGACCGTGCCCGAGGATACGGGCCAGCAGGTGGAGGTCATCTTCGAGCGGATCAAGGTCATCCTGGCCGCTGCCGACATGGACTTTCAAGATATCGCCAAGCTGACAGTCTATGTCACCGATCATGCGATCTTCGACGACTTCTACCGCCTGCGCGGCCGCTACATGGGCGACCACAATCCGCCGGTGGTGCTGCTGACCGTCGGGCCGTTTCCGCGCCCGGGGGTCGAGGTCGAGATCGAGGCGGTCGCCGCAAAGGCGGCCTAGGATACGACAGGACTGTCGAGCAAACCGGCGACACGGCCGAGCTTGTCCGGGTTGCGGGTGATGTAGACAGCGGTAATGCGGCCGTCCTCAATGTCCAGCGCCGTGGTCTGCAGCACATCGCCGCGCCCCTGACTGATGTAGCCAGGCAGGCCGTCAATCCACACATGCCGGATGTCGTCGGGCATTTTATCGGCGAACTTGTGGCTGAGGCCGACAAACAGGCGCAGCACCCGGTCAAGCCCGATGATGGGATTGCGGAAGGCCAGTACCTTGCCGCCGCCGTCCGACAAGATCACCACGTTTTCGGCCAATAGGCCGCGCAGGGCGTCGATGTCGCCCTTGGTCGAGGCGATGAAGAAGGCCTGGGCGATGCGCTCGCCTTCCTCCCGGCTGACGTCGTAGCGCGGCCGTTTTTCGCGCACGTTCTTGCGGGCGCGGGCGGCCAACTGGCGCACGGCGGCGGGCGCACGGTTCAATGTCGCCGCGACCTCGCCCAAGGGCACGTCGAACACGTCGTGCAGCAGGAACGCCGCACGCTCCAGCGGCGACAGGCGTTCCAGGGCCAGCATCAGGGTCAGGGTCAGGTCGTCCGCCCGCAGGGCGCCGTCGTCCGGTTCGACGACGGGGTCGGGCAGCCAGGGGCCGATATAGGTTTCCCGACGCACGCGGGCGGATTTCAAAACGTCGAGGCAAAGCCGCGTGACGATGCGAGTGAGGTACGCTCCCGGTGTGGCGACCGCGCCCCGGTCGGCCCGCCGCCAGCGCAGCCAGGCGTCCTGCACGATGTCCTCGGCCTCCAGCATGGAACCCAGCATACGGTAGGCGAGGCGCACCAGCCGGGGCCGGTGCGCCTCGAATTCATCGGTTTGGTTGTCAGGCGGCGTCAACAATGTCCTCCTGCGGATGCGCCGCCCGGAAGCCGACCTGCAGGCGGTTCCACACGTTGATGGCGCCGATCGCCAGGGTCAGGTTGACCTGTTCGGCGTCAGTGAATTCGGCCTTCACCAGTTCATAATCCGCGTCCGGGGCCCCCGTTTCCGCGAGTCGGGTCAGGGCATCGGTCCAGGCCAGGGCCGCCCGTTCACGGGGGCTGTACAGCGTGGATTCCCGCCAGGCGTTCAGCATGTACAGGCGCATTTCGCTTTCACCGTGCTTGCGCAGATCGGTCGTGTGCATGTGGATGCAGAAGGCGCATCCGTTGATCTGCGACGCGCGCAATTTGACCAGTTCCAGCAGGTTGTGGTCGAGCCCGCTGGCGGCCAGCGCCACCTCAAGTGCCTGCATCGCCTTGATGGGGGCTTGGGCTAATTTGAAAGGCTCGTTCAGTCGCGGTGTCATGTCGGTCTCCATCGTCAAAAGGGGGGTGTGCCCAGATGACGAGATGACGGAGGCGATTGTGACATGCGGCGGAAGTAATTTCCGTCGTGCGGCTTTCTAAGGGGCGCGTGACCGCAGGGCGTCGAGGCTCCATTTACCGCCGCCAGCTGCCGCGATGTAGAGGAACGCGAAGCAGTAAAGCGCGGCCAGTTCCCCCCCATTCAAAATCGGGAAAAAGCCCTGCGGCAGATGCGCCAGGAAATAGCCGACGGCCATGGTTCCGGAACAGACGAAGGCGGCGGGCCGGGTGAACAGCCCGATCGCCACCAGGGCACCACCCACCAGTTCGATCAAGCCGGCGGCACCAGCCAATGACAGCGGGTCGACGCCGCTGTATTGCGTGACCGGGAAACTGAGGAACTTCGTGGTGCCGTGCTGCAGGAACAACAGGCCCGTCATCAAACGGAGAAGACTGTAAAGGTGGTCCGTAAAGGGGTTTAGAAATTTCAAGGCGGCCTCCTGAGTTGGAACGGGACATTTTGCAGAACCGAAGTGCTGCCTGCACGGTGCTTACTTCAAGGCAACCGGCTGACCGTGCGGCGTTGCCAGGTAGGCATTCCGCCATTCCTCCGCGCGGTCGCTGACTTCGTCGTTCAGGGCCAGGCCTTTGTCGGCGCAAAGCCGTTCAAGTGCCGCCAGCCAGTGGTTGTAATAGGTCTCGCCCGTGTCTGGATCACCCGCCGCCTGGGCGCGCTTGATTTCGGCCCCGAGCGTGTTCGCCCATTCGTCGGCGGTGAAAATGCCCTTGTCGATCAGCGCATTGGCCAGAGCAAAGGCCTGGGCCTGCCAGGGCTCGCAGAACGCGGGGCCATCTTCCTGCTTCAAGGCCGTCATGCCGGCTCCAGATAAGGTTCCCAAAGGTCGGCGTAGACGGCCGACTTGGCGTCACCGTCGGGGCCCCACAGTTCGTCGCCTTCGAACCGCACGGAATAGAGAGGGTATCCCTCGGTCACGCCGGGCACATGGGTGTCCGGAAAGACATGGATGCCGTGCAGGCGCTGGATCACGCCGACCCGCCCCCGGGTGTAGCGGGGGGCGCGGGTATGGCCCTGGGGGTGAAAGTTCTTCACGCGCACGGCGTCGCCGACGGCGTATTGCGCTTGAACCGGTGCGTCGATATCCGCCGGTCCGCCGGCCTTGACTGCGTTCAAGGCTTCGTCCGGACTGGGCACATGGATGGAATTCGGGGCCGGTCCTTGCGGTTTGCCCGTCGCCATTTCCTCGGTCGTGACCAGGCCGGATTCTTTGAGAAGGACCTCTGTGCCGGTCAGCCAGTTTTCGTAATAGGTGTTCAACAGATAGCGCGCCGGGTGCTGCCGTTCGCGCGAATGGCGGCCCATGTCGATGTTCCAACGGCCGAGCAGGGCGGTCGCCAGGGTGAGGGAGAACGCCTTGCGCTCCCAATCGGCGTGGAACACGGGCTCCTCGTCCTGGGGTTCCGGGTTGATGGGGCCGAGGCCGTGCATGCCGCCGAGATCGTGGCCGCTGTTCATTCCGCCGCTCCCTTCAGTTCCTCGGGCGTCTTGGCTTGTTCGACGCCGATCATGGAATTGCGGGTAATCAGCTGTTCCAGTTGTTCCGCGGTCCAGCCGTCGGTGCCGGCGGGACGTTCGGGGATCACCAGATAGCGCATTTCCGACGTTGAATCCCAGACCCGGACATCCACGTCGCCGTCCAGGACCGTGCCGAATTCGGCCAAGACTCCGCGCGGGTCCGCCACGGCGCGGGACCGATAGGGGGCGGATTTGTACCACACGGGCGGCAGGCCCAGGACGGTCCAGGGATAGCAGGAGCACAGCGTGCAAACGACCAGGTTATGGACCTTGGGGCCGTTTTCCACGCAGACCATGTGTTCGCCCTGGCGGCCCTTGAAGCCGAAATCGCCGATGGCGGCGCTGGCGTCGTCCTGTAGCCATTGCCGATATTCGGGATCGGTCCAGGCGCGGGCGACAACCTTGCGGCCGTTCTGCGGGCCGACGTGGTGTTCGTAGCGGTCGACCAAGGCGTCCAGGGTGGCGGGATTGACCAAGCCTTTCTCCACCAGAAGGCTTTCCAAGGACTTCACGCGGAGTTCGATGTCCGATGGCGGTTCCGTATGGTCGTGATCGTGGTCGTGTCCATCGTGCGGCATGCGATTCTCCCAATTTGTCTGCGCCCATGGATGCGGGCGGGGGGATGATACAGCCTGAGGTGCGCATTCAACAATGCCGGAGAAACGGCTTTGGCCCGGAATCCCCGGGGTTATCCACGGCAATCTTTCCTGCGGTGGACAACTGACCGCAAACGGTTTCCGCGCGCCCGCCGAAGTGTGGAATTATTGCCGCATGTCCCATGCTGATTTCGTCCACCTGCGGGTCCATTCCGCCTATTCCCTGTCCGAAGGCGCCATCCGCCTGAAGGACCTGGCCAAGATGTGCCGGTCCATGGACATGCCGGCGGTCGCCGTGACCGACACCAACAACCTGTTCGGCGCCCTGGAATTCTCCCTGGCGGCCACGGACAATGGCGTTCAGCCGATCATCGGTTGCCAGATCTCCGTTCAGATGGAGGCCGAGGAGGCCACCGGCCATGCCATGGCGCCGTCGAACGGGGGCGGGCGGCGCGAACGCGAACCTTCGGTGGTCCTGCTGGTCCAGAACCCGGAAGGCTACCGCAACCTGTTGCAGATGCTGAAGGTCGCCTATCTGGACGGCGACGACAGCGAGGAGACGTCGATCTCGCTGGACACCCTGCTGCGACACAACGCGGGTCTGATCCTGCTGACCGGCGGGCCCGGCGGGCCGGTCGGGCGATTGCTGCAACAAGGCAAGGGCGACGCCGCGCGCGACCTGCTGACGCGTCTGGCGGCCGCTTACGACGGGCGCACCTACGTGGAAATCCTGCGCCACGGCATGGCGGTGGAAGAACAGACCGAAGGGGCATTCCTTGATCTGGCCTACAGGCTGGACCTGCCGCTGGTCGCGACCAACGAATGTTTTTACCCGACGCCCGACATGTTCGAGGCCCATGACGCCCTGATCTGCATCGCGGAAAGCGCCTATGTCTCGGAAGCGGAACGCCGCCGCCTGACCCCGGAGCACTGGTTCAAGGGCGCCGCCGACATGCGCCGGGTGTTCGAGGATCTGCCTGAAGCGGTCGACAACACCCTGGTGATCGCCAAGCGTTGCGCCTTCATGGTCGAAAAGATCGCGCCGATCCTGCCGCCCTTCGACTGCGGCGAGGGCCGCACGGAAGAGGACGAACTGCGCGCCCAGGCCGTGGCCGGGCTGGAAAAGCGGCTGGTTACTCATGTGTTCAGCGACGGCATGGACGATGCCGCACGGGACGCCGCGGCGGCCCCCTACCGGGAGCGCCTGGATTACGAGCTCGGCGTCATCAACGAGATGGGCTTTCCGGGATACTTCCTGATCGTCGCCGACTTCATCGGCTGGGCCAAGGACAAGGGCATTCCCGTGGGGCCGGGCCGTGGTTCCGGCGCCGGGTCCGTGGTCGCCTGGTCGCTGTTGATCACCGATCTGGACCCGCTGCGGTTCGGGCTGCTGTTCGAACGCTTCCTCAACCCGGAACGCGTGTCCATGCCCGACTTCGACATCGATTTCTGTCAGGACCGGCGGGACGAAGTCATCCGCTACGTCCAGAAGAAATACGGCGACGACCACGTGGCGCAGATCATCACCTTCGGAAAGCTGCAGGCCCGCGCCGTGCTGCGCGATGTCGGGCGCGTGCTGCAGATGCCCTACGGCTATATCGATAAAATCTGCAAGCTGGTGCCTAACAATCCGGCCAATCCGGTGACCCTGGGCGAAGCCGTCGAGGGCGAGCCGCAAATCCGCCAGATGATGAAGGAAGACCCCCAGGTTCAGCATCTGGTCGACCTGGCGATGAAGCTGGAAGGGCTGTTCCGCCATGCCTCGACCCACGCCGCCGGCGTGGTCATCGGCGACCGGCCGCTGCAGGAACTGATCCCGCTGTACCGCGATCCGCGCTCCGACCTGCCGGTCACGGGCTTCAACATGAAGTTCGTGGAAAGTGCGGGGCTGGTGAAGTTCGACTTTTTGGGCCTGAAGACCTTGACGGTGCTGGCGACGGCGGTGGACCTGTGCCGCGAGAAGGGGGTCGAGATCGACCTGTCGACCATCCCGCTGGACGATACCGCGACCTTCGAGATGATCGGCCGCGGCGAGACGACCGGGGTGTTTCAGCTGGAAAGTCAGGGCATGCGCGACGTGCTGCGCCAGATGAAGGCCGATACTTTCGAGGACATCATCGCCGTCGTGGCGCTGTACCGCCCGGGGCCCATGGACAACATCCCGAGCTATATCGCCCGTAAGAAGGGCGAGGAGACGCCCGATTACCTGCACCCGATCCTGGAGCCGATCCTGACCGAAACCTTCGGCATCATGATTTACCAGGAACAGGTCATGCAGGCGGCCCAGTTGTTGTCCGGCTATACGCTGGGCGGCGCCGATCTTCTACGCCGCGCCATGGGCAAGAAGATCAAGGAGGAGATGGACCAGCAGCGCCAGTTGTTCGTCGACGGCGCCGTGCAGCGCGAGGTCGACGGCCGCAAGGCCTCGGACATTTTCGACCAAGTCGCCAAGTTCGCGGGCTACGGTTTCAACAAATCGCACGCCGCCGCCTATGCCCTGGTTGCCTATCAGACGGCCTATCTTAAGGCCAACCACCCGGTCGAATTCCTCGCCGCCTCGATGACGCTGGACCAGCACAACACGGACAAGCTCAACATCTTCAAGCAGGAACTTGACCGCATGGGCGTGGATCTGCTGTCGCCGGACGTCAACAAATCGCAGGTCAAGTTCTCGGTCGAGCGTGAAAACGGCACGAGCGCCATTCGCTATGCGCTCGCCGCCATCAAGAACGTGGGCGAGGGCGCCATGGCGTCGCTGGTCGAGGCGCGCAAGGACGGCGGGCCGTTCAATGACGTCGCCGACTTCGCCCATCGCCTGGACCCCAAGGTCATCAACAAGCGGCAGATGGAAAACCTGATCCGCGCGGGGGCGTTGGACAGCCTCAACCCCAACCGCCGCCAGTTGTTCACGGGGCTGGAACGCATCCTGAAGGAAGCGGTCAGCGCCCATCAGGATCGGACTTCCGACCAGATGGGCCTGTTCGGCGGAGGCGGGGGCAGCGACGCCCCCGAGGTGCCGGACATCCGCCTCGACAACATCGCCGACTGGACGCCCATGGATCGGCTCAAGGAAGAATTCGACGCCGTCGGCTTCTACCTGTCGTCGCATCCGCTCGCGACCTACGAAAGCATGCTGGAAAAGCACAAGGTCATGAGCTACGTCGAAATCCTGACCGCCGCCCGGCCCGGCCACCGGCGCATGGCGGGTACGCTGGTCGCCATGAAGGAGCGCACCTCGGCCAAGGGCTCGCGCTATGCCTTCGTCAGCTTCTCCGACACCACGGGCACGTTCGAGGCGATCATGTTCTCGGAAGTTCTGTCCGCCGCCCGCGAACATCTGACCGAAGGCAATTCCTTCCTGATCGAGATGGAAGTGCAGATCGAAGCCGAGGCGCCGCGGTTCATGGTTCAGGGCCTGCGCCCGCTGGAGAGCGCCGCCTTGAACGCCGTCGGCTCCGTCACCGTGGTGATCGGCGGGGCAAGCCCGCTGGCGCCGCTGCGCGAGGTGCTGGAAAGCCAGGGCAGGGGGCAGGTGCCGGTCTATGTCGTGCCCCGGCTGGAGGACAACCGCGAAGTCGTGCTGTCCCTCAATGACCGCTACGCCGTGTCGCCGGCCGTGATCCAGGCCATCAAGTCGGTCCAGGGCGTGCTTGAGGTCGTCGAGGGCTGACCGTCCTTCGCCGGAACGTCACGCTTTTTTCCCTTGATCGGGCCGTCCTGACCCTATAAACCCACGCCCATATCGCACGCGGGGACGCGGCGCCTGTGCAAATTCACGGGAATTGCCGCTCCGGTGTTCGGCCATGGGGCCGAATGACACCCTGCGGAGGCATAACCGGAGAAGAGATTATCATGGCGATTCCGTCGTTCACCATGCGTCAGCTGTTGGAAGCCGGCGTTCACTTTGGTCACAGCACCCGTCGTTGGAACCCGAAAATGGCGTCGTATCTGTACGGCGACCGTAACGGCATCCACATCATCGACCTGCAGCAGACCGTTCCCTTGCTTCATCAGGCGCTTGCCGCCGTGCGCGACGTCGTCGCGTCCAACGGCCGCATCCTGTTCGTCGGCACCAAGCGCGCGGCCTCGCCGCGGGTTGCCGAAGCCGCCAAGAAGTGCGGGCAGTATTACGTCAACCACCGCTGGCTCGGCGGCATGCTGACCAACTGGCAGACCATCTCCAAGTCCATCGCCCGTCTGCGGGAGCTGGACAACAAGCTGGGCGGCCAGGAAGTCCAGGGCCTGACCAAGCGCGAGCAGCTGGGCCTGACCCGCGAGCAGGAAAAGCTTGAGCGCGCGCTGGGCGGCATCAAGGAAATGGGCGGCCTGCCGGACATCATTTTCGTGATCGACACCAACAAGGAAGACATCGCCGTCGCCGAAGCCAACAAGCTGGGCATTCCGGTCGTTGGTGTCATCGATTCCAACAGCAATCCGGCCGGCATCACCTTCCCGATTCCGGGCAACGACGATGCGATCCGTGCGATCTCCATGTACTGCAATCTGGTCGCCGATTCCGTGCTGGACGGCCTGTCCGCGTCGCTGACCGCCAAGGGTGTTGATCTGGGTGCCGACGAGAACGCCGGTGGCGCCATCGAAACGGCCCCGGAAGCCGAAGCCGCCCCCGAGGCGCCTGCCGAAGCTGCTCCGGAAGCTGCTTCCGAAGCGGCCGCAACGCCCGCCGAAGGTGGGGAAGCCCAGCCGGCTTCCTAACCGCGTCTGCGCGTACGGGCTGACGACACGATCTGAAGAGAAGGTAGAACTATGGCTGAAATCACTGCGGCTCTCGTCAAAGAGCTTCGCGAACAAACCGGCGCCGGCATGATGGATTGCAAAAAGGCGCTGGCCGAAAACGGCGGCGACCTGGATCAGGCCGTCGACTGGCTGCGCACCAAGGGGCTGTCCGCCGCCGCCAAGAAATCCGGCCGCGTCGCCGCTGAAGGCCTGGTGGCCGTTGCCGTTGATGGCAACAAGGGTGCGGTCGTCGAAGTGAACTCGGAAACCGACTTTGTGTCGCGCAACGAGCAGTTTCAGGAGTTCGTCCGTAGCGTCGCGTCCCTGGCACTGGCCGCCGACGGCGACATGGACAAACTTTTGGCCGCCGATTTCCCGGGTTCGGGCCGCACGGTCGCCGACCAGTTGACACACATGATCGCCACCATCGGCGAGAACATGACCATCCGCCGCTGTGACGTCATGTCCGTCGGCAACGGCGTGCTGTCGACCTATGTTCATAACGCCATGGCCGACGGCATCGGCAAAATCGCCGTTCTGGTCGGCCTGGAATCGGCTGGCGACAAGGGCAAGCTGGAAGCCTTCGGCAAGCAGATCGCCATGCACGTCGCGGCGGCCAAGCCGCAGTCCGTGTCGCGTGACGAACTGGACCCGGAAATCCTCGAGCGCGAACGCGTCGTTCTGTCGGAACAGGCCCGCGAATCGGGCAAGCCGGAAGAGATCATCGGCAAGATGGTCGAAGGCCGTCTGCGCAAGTTCTACGAAGAGGTCTGCCTGCTGGATCAGACCTTCGTGATCGATGGCGAGACCCAGGTTTCGAAGGCCGTCGAGGCCGCCGGAAAGGATGCCGGCGGCGCCATTTCCATCAATGGTTTCAAGATGTTCGTTCTTGGCGAAGGCATCGAGAAGGAAGTCGGCGATTTCGCCGCCGAGGTCGCGGCCGCGGCCGGATCCTGATCCTTCGACATGGCGTCCCGGCGGCTTTCCCGGGCGCCGGGCAAGACGCCGTCCGACGGGTGATGTAGACTGTCATCCGGAACTCATTCCCGCCGCCGGTTTCCCCTCATAAAGGGCCGGCGGCGGATTTTGATGGAAGAGCGCGAGTGTCCCCAGTGTCCGCGGAACCGAAATACCAGCGCGTGCTGTTGAAACTGTCGGGCGAAGCCCTGATGGGAAAGCGCGATTACGGCCTGGACCCTGATATGGTTGGGCGCATCTGTGACGAGGTCGCCACCGTCCACGACATGGGCGTTCAGGTCTGTCTCGTCATCGGTGCCGGCAATATCTTCCGCGGTATGTCGTCGTCGGCCGAGGGCATCGAGCGCACCAGCGCCGATTACATGGGCATGCTGGCGACGGTGATGAACGCGCTGGCGGTGCAAAGCGTCCTGGAATCGAAGGGCGTGGATACGCGGGTGCAGTCCGCCATTCCCATGCAGACCGTTTGTGAATCCTATATTCGGCGGCGTGCCGTGCGCCATATGGAAAAGGGGCGGGTGGTGATCTTCGCCGCCGGTACGGGCAACCCGTTCTTCACGACCGATACGGCGGCGGCGCTGCGCGCGGTGGAAATGGGCTGCGACGCGCTGTTGAAGGGCACGCAGGTCGACGGTGTCTATGATTCTGATCCCAAGACCAATCCGGACGCCGTGCGCTACGACAACCTGAAGTACCAGGATGTGTTGGCCCGCGACCTCAAGGTGATGGACACTTCGGCGATTGCGCTGGCGCGTGACAACCGGGTTCCAATTCTCGTGTTTTCAATCCACAATCCCGGAGAATTCTCCAAGGTTATCAACGGGGAGGGGCGGTTCACCCTGGTCGATTGACCGGGCGCCGGCCGGCCCCCTGGGACCGCGCGCAAGCGACCGCAATGGGAGGAAATTATGGCGGAATTCAGTTTTTCTGATTTGAAGGGTGACATCGCGCGGCGCATGGAGGGGGCCATTGATGTCCTCCACCGTGAGCTCGGCGGTCTGCGTACCGGGCGGGCGTCGACCAGCCTGCTGGAGCCGGTGAGCGTGCAGGCCTATGGCTCTGACATGCCCATGAACCAGGTCGGCACCATCGGCGTGCCGGAACCCCGCATGTTGACCGTGCAGGTCTGGGACCGGGGCCTTGTCGGTGCCGTCGAAAAGGCGATCCGCGATTCCGGCCTGGGCCTCAACCCCGCCGCGGATGGCCAGCTTGTCCGTGTGCCGATTCCGGCCCTGACCGAGGAACGCCGCACCGAACTGGGCAAGGTCGCGCATAAGTATGCCGAAGAGGCGCGTATTTCCGTGCGCAACGTTCGCCGCCACGCGATGGACGAACTGAAGAACGCGGAAAAGGCGGGTGACATTTCCGAGGACGCCTATCACGGTTATACGGACGAGGTGCAGAAGGTGACCGACGAGCATGTCGCCAAGATCGACGAGATCGTCGCCAACAAAGAAATCGAAATCATGCAGGTTTGACGCCGATGCCCACCGTCCCCCTTCAAGTCACTGACGCCCCGGGAAATCCGGTCCACGTCGCCGTCATCATGGACGGCAACGGGCGTTGGGCGAAGGGCAAGGGATTGCCGCGCACCGCCGGTCACAAGGCCGGCGCCGAAGCCGTGCGGCGGACGGTGAAGGCCGCGGTCAGCCTGGGGGTGCCCTATCTGACCTTGTTCGGGTTTTCGTCGGAGAACTGGAACCGCCCGATCGGCGAAATCGGCGACTTGATGGGCTTGCTGCGGCTTTATCTGCGCAAGGAAATCGGCGAGCTTGACCGCGAAGGCGTGCGTCTTCGCATCATCGGCGAACGCGCGCGCTTCGACGACGACATCCAACGCCTGATCGCCGACGCCGAGAATCGGACCCGGGGCAACACGCGGCTCAACCTGACGATCGCGCTCAGCTATGGTGGACGGCAGGAAATCCTTGGCGCGGCCCGGGCCTTGGCGGAACAGGTCCGGCGCGGCGAGATCGTCCCGGAGGACATTGACGAAACCCGGTTTGAGAATGCGCTTTTCACCGCCGGCCTGCCGGAACCGGATTTGCTGATCCGGACCAGCGGCGAGCAACGCGTCAGCAATTTTCTACTGTGGCAGGTCGCCTATGCGGAATTCGTGTTCACCGACGTTCTGTGGCCCGACTTCGGTCACGAACACCTTGCCGAGGCACTGAGCGATTTCCGCGGCAGGGAGCGCCGGTTCGGTGGCGTCATGAGTTCCTAAGCCCTTGGCGGATTGAATTTTGGCCCTTTCGGAATTTCACAAGCGGGTGCTGTCTGCTGCGGTCTTGCTGCCGCCCGTGGTCGCCGCCGTTTATGCGGGCCCCCCCTGGTATACGATCCTTGTCGTCCTGTTCACCGCCGCCATGATGTGGGAATGGTTGGTCATGGCGCGGGCGCAGATGCTGTGGCTGATCGTGGGGTCTGCGTACATCCTGGCCGCGGCCTATGTCCTGTTCCTGATGCGGGGCGACGGTGACGCGGGACGCAGTTTGATCCTGTTTCTGTTCGTCGTCACCTGGATGACGGATACCGGTGCCTATTTGACCGGACGATCCCTCGGCGGTCCGAAACTGGCGCCCCGGATCAGCCCGTCGAAGACGATTTCAGGGGCCATCGGCGGTTTGCTGGCTGGGGTCGGGGCGGGTATCCTGGTATGGTATCTGACCGGCGGGACGATCGACGGGCGGGTCATCGCCGCCGCCGTTGTCGGCAGCATTGCCTGTCAGGTCGGGGACCTTCTGGAATCGGCGGCAAAGCGCCGTTTCAAGGTCAAGGATTCAGGGAGTCTGATCCCCGGTCATGGCGGTGTGCTTGACCGGGTCGATGGCCTTCTGGCCGCGGCCCTGGCGGTTGCGGGTACGGGAATTTGGCGTTGAGGCAGGGACTTTAGGAATGGATTTGGCCTTACAACCGGATACGACGGACCAAGCCGAGGACGCAGCCCCCCGCAGTGTCACCGTTCTGGGGGCGACCGGATCAGTCGGCTGCAATACGGTCGACATCCTGGCCCGCCATCCGGGCGCCTTTCAGGCCGAGGTTCTGACCGCACACCGTAATGTGGACCTTCTGGCGGAACAGGCCGTCCGCCTGGGCGCCAGACGGGCGGTGATCGGCGATGACAGCAAATATGCCGCCCTGAAATCTGCCTTGGCGGGTACGCCGGTCGAGGCCGCCGCTGGTGCAGAAGCCATTTCCGAGGCGGGTGATCAGCCGACCGACATCGTGGTTGCGGCCATCGTCGGCGCGGCGGGCTTGCCACCGGTACTCAAGGCGGTGCGCCGGGGCGCCACCGTGGCCTTCGCCAACAAGGAATGCCTGGTGTCCGCCGGCGATCTGATGGTGCGCGAGGTCGAGGCTTCGGGCGCCACGCTGCTACCGGTCGATTCAGAGCATAGCGCGATCTTTCAGGTCTTCGATTTCGATCAGCCGGACAAGGTCCGGCGCATTGTGCTGACCGCGTCGGGCGGTCCGTTCCGCACCAAGCCGCGCGAGGAATTGGCCGCCGTCACCCCGGCCCAGGCCGTCGCCCATCCCAATTGGGACATGGGGGCCAAAATTTCCGTCGACAGCGCCACCATGATGAACAAGGGGTTGGAGCTGATCGAGGCCTTTCACTTGTTCCCGGTGCCGGAAGAGCGGATCGAGATTTTGGTGCATCCTCAATCGGTTATCCATTCCATGGTCGATTACGTCGACGGTTCCGTGCTGGCGCAGTTGGGCACGCCCGATATGCGCACGCCCATCGCCTTCGCCCTGGCCTGGCCGAAGCGGGTGGAAACCCCGGCCGCGCGCCTGGCGCTTGAGGACATCGGGACTTTGACCTTCGAAGCCCCCGATCCCGTGCGCTTTCCGGCATTACGCCTGGCGCGCGAGGCATTGCGGGCGGGCAACAGCGCGCCTACCTTACTGAATGCCGCCAATGAGGTCGCCGTGGCCTGGTTCCTGGAAAAGGGATTGGGCTTTCTCAAGATCACGGAGGTCGTCGAACAGGTGCTGGAACGGGTGAGCGCCCGGTCGCTCAACTCCCTTGACGACGTCTTCGCCGCGGACGCCGAAGCCCGCCGTGTCGCGGAGGAAATTGCTTCGAAATCAGTTGGTTAATTCCCGATTTTCGGGTATTTCACCGACATGGGTTTCGACAGGCCTGAAATAAGGACCCCACATGAATATCGTCGACTTCGCCTTCAATTACGTCGTGGTTTTCCTGATCGTTCTGACGATCCTGGTGTTCGTCCACGAATGGGGCCACTACTGGATCGCGCGCCGCTGCGGGGTCAGGGTCGAAGTGTTTTCCATCGGGTTCGGGCCGGAAATCTTCGGTTGGACCGACAAGCACGACACTCGCTGGAAAATCAGCGCCATTCCGCTTGGCGGCTACGTCAAGATGTTCGGCGAGGCCGACATGGGCTGGGAGGAAGAGGAAGAGTCCGAACCTCTGCCGGCCGAAGAGAAGGCGGTGTCGTTCCATCACAAAAAACTGTGGCAGCGCTCGGCCATCGTCGCCGGCGGGCCACTGGCCAATTTCATTTTCGCCGCCGTTCTGGTGGCGCTTCTGGCCGGGATCGTCGGCACGGCGCGGCCCCTGGCCGCGGTCGGCGAGGTTCAGCCGGGCAGCGCCGCCGAATTGGCGCAGTTGCTGCCGGGTGACCGCATCACCGCCATCGACGGTCAGCCGATCAAATGGTTTGAGGATCTGCGCCAGACGGTTTCCACGCAACCGGGTGTGACGCTGCGCATGGACGTCGTGCGCGGCACGGAAACCCTGACCCTTTCCGTAACGCCCCAATCGCGTTCCGTCGAAGGGCAGGCGGCGCCGATCGGCCTGCTTGGCGTGCGGTTCGATCCCCAGGCGGTCGAGTACGAGCGCCAGGGCCCGGTCGAGGCGGTTTCCACGGGGGTCGGGTATACGGTGCAAATGGTGACCCGCATCTTCGGCGTGCTCGGCGAGATGATCACCGGTCACCGTTCGGCAGAAGAACTGGGTGGGCCGTTGCGCATCGCGCAGCTTTCCGGCGACATCGCACAGCTTGGCTTCAAGGAACTGGTCATGTTCATGGCCGCGCTTTCGGTCAACCTGGGCCTTATCAACCTGTTTCCAATCCCGGTATTGGACGGCGGACGATTGGTGTTTTACGCGGCAGAAGGGTTGCGGGGGCGGCCGGTGGCGCCCAAGATCGAGGAATACGGCATGCGCCTGGGCTTGGCACTTGTGCTGTTTCTGGTCGTGTTCGTGACATGGAATGATATAACCCAGATGCCATGGGACCGTGTGTTCGAGTGGTTCAAGGGGTTAATTTAACGGATTGCCAATGATTTAGGCTCATAAGGGCGTAACACTTGGGGCCTTGGCATGTACGTTCGGGGGAAGAAATTGGAGCGCCTATCACGTCTCCTTGTTGGTTTTGCGCTGATTGCCGCCATTTGGACGGCAGCGGCGGATGCATCGGCGCAGGGCCGCGGCACGATCAGTGAGATCGTCGTCGAGGGCGCCCAGCGTATCGAGCCGGGCACGATTCGGTCCTACCTTCTGATCAAAGAAGGCGAGGCCGCCGATCCCGTTCGCATCAACCGTTCCCTGAAAAGCCTGTTCGCAACCGGCCTGTTCGCCGACGTCACCATGCGTCAGGACGGCACGCAGCTGATCGTCAACGTGGTCGAAAATCCGATCATCAACCGCGTCGCCTTCGAAGGGAACAAGAAGGTCGAGGATTCAACGCTTGAGGGCGAAGTCACGCTGCGCCCCCGCGTCATCTTCACCCGTGCCAAGGTTCAAACAGACCTGCAGCGCATCCTGGCCGTCTACCGCTCGACCGGACGGTTCGGTGCGACGGTAGAGCCCAAAGTCATCCGTCTGCCGCAGAACCGCATCGATCTGGTGTTCGAAATCAACGAAGGTGAGCCGACCAAGGTTGCCCGCATCTCGTTCATCGGCAACGAATTCTTCGATGACGATGACCTGCGCGAGAATGTTCAAACGAAGGAGTCCATCTGGTATCGGTTTCTGTCGAGTGACGACACCTACGATCCCGATCGCCTGACCCTCGACCGCGAACTTCTGCGTCGCTTCTACCTGCGCAACGGGTTTGCCGATTTCCGCGTGCAGTCGGCCGTCGCCGAACTGACCCGCGACCGCAAGAACTTCTTCATTACCTTCAGTGTCCAGGAAGGAAAGCGGTACCGCTTCGGCAAGGTCGATGTGGTTACGACCATCCGCAATCTTGATGTTGAGTCTCTCCGCAAGGTCGTCGATATCGATCCCGGTGATTGGTATGACGCAAGCCAGGTCGACAAGACCATCGATTCCATCACCGAGGCGGTCGGCGAGAAGGGCTTTGCCTTCGTCGAAGTGCGTCCGCGCCTGGACCGTGACCGTGACAAGCGGACGATCGATGTGGTTTTCGAGGTCAACGAGGGGCCGCGTGTGTTCGTCGAACGCATCAACATCGTCGGCAACGCGCGTACGAAGGATGATGTGATCCGCCGCGAATTCCGTCTGGTCGAAGGCGACGCCTTCAACGCGGCCAAGCTGCGCCGGTCACGTACCCGGATCCAGAACCTGGACTTCTTCGAAACCGTTGAGATGGAGCCGGTTCCCGGCAGCGCCCCCGATAAGGCGGTCATCAACGTAACGGTGGCGGAAAAGTCGACGGGTTCCATTTCCATCGGCGCCGGGTTCTCGACCGATCAGGGCGTGCTTGGCGATTTCGGACTGCGCGAGCGCAATCTGCTCGGCACCGGCCGGGATTTGTCGTTGCGCTTCATCCTGGCCGCGCGACGCAGTGAAATCGATCTGAAGTTCACGGAACCGTTCTTCCTGAACCGCGACATCGCGGCCGGTTTCGATGTCTTCCGCATCACCGAGGATCTGCAGGATTACGGTTCCTTCGACAAGAAACGGACGGGTTTCAGGCTGCGTGCCGGCTACCATATCACTGAGCTTTTGACCCAGAATTGGGCCTATGAATTACGTCAGGAATCCATCTTGGATGTTGATTCCAGCGCGTCTCTGGTGGTTCAGGATGCGGCGGGAACCAACATGTTCTCGTCCGTTGAACACGGCATTACTTACGACACGCGCGATAACCGTCTGACGCCGACCAAGGGCTATTTCACCAAGCTCGCGACCAACCTTTCGGGTGTTGGGGGTGATGTCTATAGCGTGAAGAACGTCGCGTCTGGTGCCTATCATTGGACGCCTAGCGAAGGATTCCTTCTCACCCTTGGTGGCAGGGCCGGCTTCGTCTACGCATTGCAGGACGACGTCCTGCTGTCCGAGCGGTTCTTCGTCGGCGGTCGCGACCTGCGCGGGTTTTCCGTCGGCGGTGTCGGGCCGCGCGACATTACGACGGATGACTCGCTGGGGGGCGAATGGATGTATTCCGGCACGCTGGAGCTTGGCTTCCCCCTGGGCCTGCCGGCTGAATTGGGCGTCGCCGGCCGTGTGTTCACCGATATCGGTAGCGCCGGAGAAATCGCGACCACCCGCACAGGTATCGAGGATACGGGCTCGCTGCGTGCCTCCGTCGGCTTCGGTGTGACCTGGAAATCGCCGTTCGGTCCTCTCGGTCTCGACCTCGGCATTCCGGTGGTCAAGGAATCGTTTGATGAAACCGAGATTGTCCGCGTGAACTTCGGCACGCGATTTTAGGAGGTTCTTTTGTATTACGTGACAAAGTCCGTTGTTTGGCGCGGCCTGATTTTGGCCCTGTGCCTTACCGTTCCCGCAGCCGTCCAGGCCCAGCAGGAGCCCAAGACCGGGCAGGCGGCGACGGCAGAGGATATCAACTCGCGCGCCGCCAAGGTCGCCGTGCTGGATGTTCAGCGCATTCTGCGTGAAGCGAAGGCGATGAAGAACATTCGCGATCAGGTGTCGCAGCTGCGTAAAAGCTATCAGGAAGAGATCGAGAAAATGCAGGGCGACCTGCGCACGGCCAACGAAGAACTGCGCCGCAAGCGCACCATCCTGTCGCCCGATGCCTTTGACGAAGAACGTCGCAAGTTCGACCAGAAAGTGGCCGAGGTTCAACGTCTGGTGCAATCGCGCAATCAGCAGCTCGACCGCGCCAACGCCGAGGCCGTCATCGAAGTTCAGAAGGTCTATAACGCCATCGTTCTCGAGCTGGCGAATGAACGGTCTTACGGCCTCATCTTCCGCAAAAGCGCGACCATCGTCGTTCACCCGCCCATCGAAGTGACGCCGGAAGTTCTGGCTCGTCTCGACAAGCGTCTGCCGGCGGTCAAAGTCACACCGCCGCAAAAATAGACGCCGATGGCCGACCCCCGATTTTTCACGAGGGCCGGGCCCTTCGCCCTGAGACAACTGGCCGAGGCCACGGGTGCAACCCTGGGCCCGAACACGTCTGGCGACCTGTCGGTTGTTGATGTCATGCCGTTATCCACGGCGGGCGAGGGGCACCTGAGCTTCATCGACAACCGCAAGTATCTGGATGCGTTCCGTACTGCCAAGGCCTCCGCCATTCTGGCGGTTCCCAGCCTTGCGGATCAGGCGCCAAAAGGCGCCGCCCTGTTGCTGAGCGATGATCCGTACCGCGCGTTCGCCATGGCGGCAGCGCATTTCTATCCGCGGCCGCCGATTGAACCCGGTATCCAATCCGGTGCCCATGTCGCCGCCGGCGCGGAAATCTCGCCGGAAAGCCGCATCGAGGCCGGCGCCGTGGTTCAGGACGGTGCCGTGATCGGTGCGGGAACCGTGATCGGCCCGGGCGCCGTGGTCGCGCACGGCGTTACCGTCGGCGCGGATTGCATCATCGGGGCCGGTGTTACGTTGCAATATTGCCTTGTTGGGGACCGCGTCATCATCCATCCGGGCGTGCGCGTGGGGCAGGACGGATTCGGCTTCGCACCGGGGGCGGCGGGTCATCTGAAAGTGCCGCAACTGGGCCGGGTCATCATTGAATCGGATGTCGAAATCGGCGCCAACACGACCATCGACCGGGGGGCCGGGCCCGACACGGTGATCGGCGCCGGAACGAAGATCGACAACCTGGTGCAGATCGCCCACAACGTGCGGATCGGACGGGGGTGCATCCTCGTCAGCTTCGTCGGTATTTCTGGCAGTACCCATATCGACGATTTTGTTATTATCGGCGGCCAGGTCGGCATCGCCGGTCACTTGACAGTCGGCACGGGCGTGCGTATTGCGGCCCAAAGCGGGGTCATGCGCGACGTGCCGCCGGGGGCAACCATTGGCGGGTCTCCCGCCAAGGACAGGCGCGAATGGATGAAGGAATTGGCGACATTGTCCAAGTTGGCCAAGAAGAAAGGAGACTAGGGGCGATGGATTCCGAGGCAAGAACGGAAACCATGGAAATCGATATCAACCGGATCATGGAAATGATCCCGCATCGGTATCCGTTTCTTTTGATCGACAAGGTCATCGATGCAATCCCGGGCACGAGCGGCACGGGCATCAAGAACGTGACCATCAACGAACCCTTCTTCCAAGGCCATTTCCCCGGCCATCCGATCATGCCCGGCGTGCTGATCGTCGAGGCCATGGCGCAGACGGCAGGCGTGCTGGTCATGGCCGGGCTGACCGACGCCAAGGATGCCCTGGTCTACTTCATGACCGTGGACAGCGCCCGGTTCCGCAAGCCCGTGGTACCCGGCGATTGTGTCCATATCCATGTCGAACTCATCCAAAACCGGGGCGACGTGTGGAAATTCAAGGGCAAGGCCGTCGCCGACGGCGTTACCAAGGCGGAGGCCGTATTTGCGGCCATGATCGTGAGACAAAAATGACCGACATTCATGCGGCGGCGCAGGTTCATTCGAATGCCGAGATCGGCAGCGGGGTCAAAATCGGCCCGTTCTGCGTTGTCGGGCCCGACGCGGTGCTTGAAGACGGTGTTGAACTGCTGTCCCACGTCGTGGTCGAAGGGCACACCCGCGTCGGCGCCCACAGCCGCGTGTTCCCTTTTGCCTCCCTGGGCCATGCGCCCCAGGACCTGAAATTCAAGGGCGAAGTATCCCGCCTGGTGATCGGCGCCAACACGATCATCCGGGAACACGTGACCATGAACCCCGGCACCGAAGGCGGCGGCCTGGAAACCAAGGTCGGCAACAATTGTCTGTTCATGGTCGGCGCCCATGTCGCCCATGACTGCCAGGTTTCCGACAACGTGATCCTGGTCAACAACGCCACCCTGGCCGGGCACGTGTCGATCGAGGAATGGGCAATTGTCGGCGGCCTGTCGGCGGTCCATCAGTTCGTGCGCATCGGCCGCCACGCGATGATCGGCGGCATGACCGGCGTGACCCAGGACGTGATCCCTTACGGTTCCGTCACCGGCAACCGGGCCAAGCTTGAAGGGTTGAATTTGGTCGGTCTCAAGCGCCGCAGTTTTGATCGCGAAACGATCCACGCCCTGCGCCAGGCTTATCGACTGATCTTCGCCCAGGAAGGCACCATGGCCGAACGCCTGGACGATGTCGCAAACCTGTTCGGCGATAACCAGCCGGTCATGGAAATTGTCGAGTTCATTCGCTCCGATTCCTCACGTTCCATCTGCCAGCCCCTGGTGGAGGATGCGGCCTAGCTTGCCCCGGCTTGGGATCATCGCGGGCGGTGGGCTGCTGCCCGAGATTCTCGTGCAACGCTGCCATGCCGCCGGCCGGCCTGTGTTCGTGGCTGCGTTGAAGGGGCAGGGGGACGCCGGCCGGTTTTCCGGCACCGAGGTCGAGACGTTCCGCCTGGGCGCCGTTGGCGGCATCATTAAACGCCTGAAATCCCTGGATATCACCGATATCGTGCTGTCCGGCGCCGTGCAGCGACCGCGGGCCACCGACCTGATCCCGGATCTGTGGTCGGCCCGGTTTCTGGCCCGTACCAAGGCCCTGGGGCGGGGCGATGACGGGCTGCTGACAGCCATTCTAACGGCGCTTGAGGAGCAGGAAGGATTCCGGGTCCTGGCCCCCCATGACCTGGCGCCGGATCTGGTCACGCCGGCGGGAACCTTGGGCGTTCAGGCCCTGTCCCGCAGCATGGCCGCCGATCTTGCCGCCGGAATCATAGGTGCCCGCGACCTTGGCCGCCGCGACGCGGGCCAGGCGGTGATTGCCGCCGGCGGCCGCGTGGTGTGCGAGGAAGGTCCGCAAGGCACCGAAGCCATGATCGCCGCCGCCGGGCCGGAGGCGCGGGGCGGGGTGCTCGTGAAAGCCATGAAACCGGGGCAGGAGCCGCGCGTGGATCTGCCCGCCGTCGGCCCCGATACGGTCGACCAGGCGGCGGCGGCGGGCCTGCGCGGGATCGCCGTCGAGGCGGGCCGGTCGCTGATCCTGGACCGTGACGAAATGATCCGCCGGGCCGATGCCGCCGGTCTGGTCGTTCACGGCTTCACGGACGCGGATGCGAACGGGGGCCCGGCATGACGGTACCGGAGACCCCGCTGGTCTATCTGATCGCCGGTGAGGCGTCCGGTGACGCCTTGGGGGCATCTCTGATGGCGGCCCTCAAGACCCGCCTCGACGGCGCGGTCCGCTTCGCGGGTGTCGGCGGCCCCTTGATGGCCGACGAAGGCCTCGACAGTCTGTTTCCCATGGATGATCTGGCCGTCATGGGGTTGGCCGAGGTCGTGCCGCGCCTACCTCGGTTGTTAAAACGCATGACCGAAACGCGTGCCGACATTTTGACCAGGAACCCAGCCGTTCTGGTGACCATCGATGCCCCGGATTTCTGTTTCCGCGTGGCCAAGAAAGTGAAGGCTATCAGGCCAGACCTGCCCATCGTGCATTATGGGGCACCCACGGTCTGGGCGTGGCGCCCGAAGCGGGCCAAGGCCGTGGCCCAATTCCTTGACCACATGCTCTGCCTCTATCCGTTCGAGCCGCCCTATTTCGAACGCGAGGGCCTGGCCGCGACCTTCATCGGCCATCCCATTGCGCTGTCGATGGGGGCGCAGCCCGGTGGTGAGGACCGCGCCGCCGACTTCCGTGCCCGCCATGGTATTCCTGGTGACATGCAGATTCTGGCCGTGCTGCCGGGATCGCGCGGCGGCGAATTGGACCGCCTGCTGCCTGTGTTCGGCGAGACCCTGGCGTGTCTGTGGGCCGACGGCTGGCGCGGGCGCGTGGTGGTGCCGACCCTGGCCCGCCACAGGGACCGGATCACCGCCGTCGTACAGGGCTGGCCGGGCACCCCCCTGGTGGTCGAAGGCAACGATGAAAAATGGCGGGCCTTCGCCGCCGCCGACACGGCGCTCGCGGCCTCGGGCACGGTCACCCTGGAGCTGGCCGCCGCCGATGTGCCGACCGTGATCGCCTACAAGGTGTCCGGCGTGACTGCCGCCATCGCCCGCCGCCTGATCCGGACCCCCCATGCCGGGCTGGTCAGCATTCTTCTGGGTGAAGAGGTAATGCCTGAATTCATTCAAGACGATTGCACGGCCGTGCGCATCGTTCCGGCCCTGCGGGCCCTGCTTGGCGATCAGGCGGCGCGTGCCACGCAACGGGGCCACTTCAAGCAGGCCATGACCATGCTGCAAGGTCCCGCCGACGGTCCGGCCGTGGCGGCGGCCGACGTGGTCGCCGGCGCCATCAGCCGGACATAGAAAAAGGGCCGCCCCTGGGGGACGGCCCTTCACTCATTTCAACCCGGAAGCGGCTTAGCGCTTGTCGATCGGCACATAGGGCCGTTCGGTGTAGCCGGTGTAGAGCTGGCGCGGACGGCCGATCTTCTGGCTCGGGTCCTCGATCATCTCGTTCCACTGGGCGACCCAGCCGACCGTGCGGGCGACGGCGAACAGCACAGTGAACATGCTGGTCGGGATGCCCATGGCCTTGAAGATGATGCCCGAATAGAAGTCGACGTTGGGGAACAGCTTGCGGCTGACGAAATATTCGTCCTCCAGCGCGATGCGTTCCAGTTCCATGGCCAGGTCGAGCAGCGGTTCGTCCTTGATGCCCAGTTCCTCAAGCACTTCGTGGCACGAGTCGCGCATCACGTTGGCCCGCGGGTCCATGTTCTTGTACACACGGTGGCCGAAGCCCATCAGGCGGAACGGGTCGTCCTTGTCTTTGGCCTTCTTGATATACTCGTTGATGTTGTCCTTATGGCCGATCTCGCCGAGCATGGTCAGCACGGCCTCGTTGGCGCCGCCGTGGGCGGGGCCCCAGAGGGATGCAATCCCGGCCGAGATGCAGGCGAAGGGATTGGCGCCGGAGGAACCGGCCAGACGCACGGTCGAGGTCGAGGCGTTCTGTTCGTGATCGGCATGGAGCGTCAGGATGCGGTCCATGGCGCGCGACAGCACGGGGCTGACCTTATATTCCTCGCAGGGCGTCGCATACATCATGTGCAGGAAGTTTTCCGCGAAGCTCAGCTCGTTACGGGGATAGATGAACGGCTGGCCGAGCGCGTATTTGTACGCCCAGGCGGCGATCGTCGGCATCTTGGCGATCAGGCGGTAAGACGCGATCATCCGATGGTGCGGGTCGTTGATGTCGGTCGAGTCGTGATAGAAGGCCGACAAGGCGCCGACCACGCCGCACATCACCGCCATCGGGTGGGCGTCGCGCCGGAACCCGCGGAAGAAGTTGGCGATCTGCTCGTGCAGCATCGTGTGGTAGGTGATGTCCTTCTCGAACTTGTCCTTCTGCTGGCCCGTCGGCAGTTCGCCGTAGAGCAGCAGGTAGCAAACCTCCATGAAGTCGGAATGTTCGGCCAGGTTCTGGATCGGAATGCCGCGGTACAGAAGGATGCCGGCGTCACCGTCGATGTAGGTGATCTTTGACTCGCAGCTGCCGGTCGAGGTGAAGCCCGGGTCGTAGGTAAAACAATCCGTCTCCGCGTAAAGCTTTCGCACATCGATGACGGAGGGGCCGACGCTGGCGTCCATGACCGGCAGTTCATAGGCTTTGCCGTCACGGTTGTCCGTCAGGGTGAAGGTGGCGTTCTTGCCGTGGCTGGTGTCACTCATACGTGTCCCTCCTTATGGGCGGCGGAGACAGGGGTCTCCGGTTCGTCTCGGCGCGCATGCCGCGGGGTGTAGCGGTTCTAACGCGTCCGTCCGGGGTTAAAGGCCGGCCAGGGCGTCGTCGAGACGCCCCAAAGTTTCCTCACGGCCCAATACATCCATGATCTCGAATACGCTCGGTGAAACCGTGCTGCCCGTGAGGGCGGCGCGGACAGGCTGTGCGACGGCGCCGAGCTTAAGGCCGCCGGCTTCTCCAAATCCCTTGGCGGCGGCCATCAGGGCTTCGTCGTTCCAGGCTTCAGCGGCCGCCAGGACCGGGCGCAGGTCGCGGAGCAGGGTAACACCGTCCGCACCCAGTTGCTGCTGCGCTTTTTCTGTTTTGGGGATGGGGCGTTGAAGGGCGTAAAAGGTAGCATTTTCAGATAGTTCTGAAATTGTTTTCGCGCGTTCCTTCAGACCAGCCATGCCTTTAAATAGCCGATCCTGAGCCTCTTTAGCAAGCCTTCCTGGATGGACGGCCTGTAAACGTTCCATGACGAGGTCAACCAGCCGGGCGTTGTCGGCCTCGCGGATGTAATGGCCGTTCAGGCTGGTCAACTTGGTAACGTCGAAACGGGCTGCCGATTTGCCGACGTTTTCCAGCCCGAACCATTCGATCGCCTGATCCGTGGAAATGATTTCGTCGTCGCCGTGGCTCCAGCCCAGGCGCAGCAGATAGTTGCGCAGGGCTTCGGGCAGGAAGCCGTCGTCGCGGTAGGCTTCGACACCCAGGGCACCGTGGCGCTTGGACAACTTGGCGCCGTCCGGGCCGTGGATCAGCGGAATATGGGCAAAGGTCGGCATGTCCCAGCCCAGTGCAAGGTATAGCTGTGTTTGCCGGAAGGCATTGGTCAGGTGGTCGTCGCCGCGGATCACATGGGTGATGCCCATGTCATGGTCATCGACAACGACGGCGAGCATGTAGGTCGGCGTGCCGTCGGCGCGCAGCAGCACCATGTCGTCCAGTTGCGCATTGGCCACGGTAACCCGGCCCTGCACAAGGTCTTCGATCACCGTTTCGCCCTCAAGCGGGGCCTTCATGCGGATCACCGGATCAACGCCGGCGGGGGCCTCCGACGGGTCGCGGTCACGCCAGGTGCCGTCATACATGCGCTGACGGCCTTCCTTGCGCGCGGTTTCGCGCATGGCGGTCAGTTCCTCCGGCGAGCAATAGCATTTATAGGCCTTGCCCTCGGCCAGCAGGCGTTCGGCGGCGGCACGGTGCGTATCCGCACGTTCGAACTGGGAAATCGGATCACCATCCCAATCCAGGCCGAGCCATTCGAGGCCTGCGTAGATGGCATCGACCGCCGCCTGGGTCGAACGGGCGCGGTCCGTGTCCTCGATCCGAAGATAGAACTTGCCGCCGGCACCATGACGTTGGTGATGCTTGGCAAACAACCAATTGTACAAGGCCGTGCGCGCGCCGCCGATGTGCAGATAACCAGTGGGAGAAGGGGCGAAGCGGGTCACGACCGTCATGGCTGTCTTTTTGTCCTTATGTATCCCTGAATGCGGGACTTTAACGGGGGGCGCCGGAGGGATAGCATACTTTCTGTGCGGGCGCAGCATTCCTTGTGCCGGCATGAGATCGGGGGATCGATAGGCGCGGGGGCGCCGAGGGTGGCATGTCTCTAAGACATTGGTTTCAAAACGAGTTATCCACGGCGGCGGCGGCCAACAAAGGGCGTTGGCCGTTCGCCCTGCCGGTTGGCATGGGGGTCGGTATCGGTGCCTATTTCCAGATGCCGGAGGAGCCCATCTGGTTTGCCGGGCCACTGGTTCTTGCCGGCATGATCCTGGCGGCGGTCCTGCTGCGCCGGTCAGGCGGCGCGGCGTTCCTTATTGCCATGGTTCTGGCTTTCGTGGCGCTCGGTTTCGCCGCCGCCTCGCTGCGCACGCACAGCCTGGACGGGCGGCTTCTGGCCCATGAGACGCCAACCACGGTGATCGAGGGCCGTATTGTCGAATTCGAGCCATATCACCAGGGATCGCGGGTGATCCTGGACCGGGTCCGCGTTGCTGCCCTGAGCCAGCCGGTAACGCCGGAACGGGTGCGTGTCCGCCTGCGGGGGCACCAACCGGCGCTCAAGGCCGGGGACTGGGTGCGCCTGCGCGGCCGCCTGTCGGCGCCGTCACCGCCATTGATGCCGGGCGGCTTCGATTTTCAGCGGCATGCCTATTTCACGGGGATCGGCGCCGTCGGCTTTTCCATGGGGGCGGCGCGGGTGCTGGAAGGACCGCCGCCTGGGCCGTTCGACTGGCGGGTTCATCTGTCGAACCTGCGGGTCCGCCTGGCCATGCGGGTGACTGATGCCGTTCCGGGCAACGCGGGGGCGGTCGCGGCGGCGTTGATCACCGGCTACCGGTCGCTGATCCCGGAAGCTGTCCTGAACGCCTTCCGCGATGCCGGGCTTGCCCATCTGCTTGCCATTTCCGGGCTGCACATCGGTCTGGCGGCGGGAATCGTGTTCTTCGGCGCCAGGCGGGTCCTCAGCCTCTATCCGCCATTTGCCCAGCGCTTTCCGGTCAAGAAGGCGGCGGCGCTTCTGGCCCTTCTCGCGGCCTTCGGCTATGCCCTGATGGCCGGGGCCACGGTGCCGACCCAGCGGGCCTTCCTGATCGCCGCCATGGTGCTGGTTGCCGTCATGGTTGACCGCAGGGGCATATCGCTGCGCATGCTGGCCTGGGGGGCCACGGTGGTGCTGCTGATCCAGCCGGAAAGCCTGCTCGGCCCCAGTTTCCAGATGTCCTTCGCCGCCGCCATCGCCCTGGTCGCGGCCTATGAGGCCGCTACGGAACGGGGGATCTGGCGACACGACGGCGACCGGTTCCGCTGGGCAGGGCGGGGGATCGCCCTTTACGTGGCGGGGGTGTCCTTCACCACCCTGGTCGCCAGCATGGCGACGGCGCCCTTCGTTCTCTACCACTTCAATCAGGTCGCCAAGTTCGGGCTGATCGCCAATCTGGTCGCCGTGCCGGTAACGGCACTTTGGGTCATGCCGGCGGCCATGCTGTCGTTCCTGTTGCTGCCGTTCGGCTGGGAAAAGCTGGCGCTTACCCCCATGGGCTGGGGCACGGAGCAGGTGATCCGCGCCGCCGACTGGGTCGCGGGCCTGCCCGAGGCGACGGAAATCCTGCCCTCGGCCCCGGCCTGGGCATTGGCGGGCTTGGCGTTGGGCGGATTGTGGCTCTGCGTGTTGCGCGGTCGGCTGCGTCTGGCTGGTCTGGCCGGGGTCGTGTTGTTCGCCGCCGCCAATGCCCGGGTGGTGCCGCCGGACCTCATCGTTTCGGCCGACGGTGACCTGGCCGCCGTGCGTGGCGACGGCGGATATCTGTTTTCCTCCCTGCGCCACGGCCGGTTCACCCGGGAAAATTGGCTGGAACACGCGGGCTTCAGGGCCGATGAGGTCGCCCAATGGGCACGCGACGGGGGATATGGCCGTCTCCAG
>CAXAVJ010000002.1:0-100764 GCA_963972065.1 uncultured Rhodospirillaceae bacterium | reverse complement strand
GGGGCCGGGGGCCGCGACCCTGGGGGCGGCATTGGCTGCCGTGTTCCGGGATCATCCGGCGCTGAAAAGCTACATCCTCGACGACCAGGGGGCGCTGCGCCGCCACGTCGCGGTGTTCGTCGCGGGTGCGCCGGCCCGGGACCGCGCGAAACTGACCGACCCGGTGGAACCAGACGATGAGATTCATGTTTTTCAGGCCCTCTCTGGGGGCTGAGGTAAGAGGAACGATGTGATGAGTGACCTTCTTCAGGTGGCGACCCGCAAGGGTCTGTTTGAAATCGCCCGTAAGAACGGCGGCTGGGATATCGTCGCCAGCCACTTCCTGGGCGACCCCATTTCGGCCGTTCTGACCATCGACGGCATGACCCTGGCCGCCCCCGACCTGGGGCATTTCGGGCCCAAGTTGTGGCGCCGGGACTCGAAGGGCACGTGGGCGGAAATGGCCATGCCGACCTTTCCGGAAAAACCGGAAGACGCCGACGACGACCCCCATCCTTGGACCCTCGGGCGCATCTGGAACTTCACACCGGGCGGCGTGCCGGGGCGGCTTTACGCCGGGACCATGCCGGGCGGCCTGTTCCGTTCCGACGACATGGGCGAAACCTGGTCCCTGGTCGAAGGCCTGTGGCTGCATCCGGATCGCAAGAAATGGTTCGGCGTCGCCGGGGGTGAGCAACCGGGATTGTCCTCCGTCCTGGTCGACCCCCGCGATCCGGCCCATGTTACCGTCGGCGTGTCCACGGGGGGCGTCTGGGCGACGCGCGACGAGGGGCGGACCTGGAACGTCATCAACAAGGGCATGACCAACGAATACATGCCACCGGATCAGCAGGGCGACCCCATCCCCCAGGACATCCACCAATTGGCGCAATGCCCGGGCCATCCCGACGTCATGTGGTGCCAGCATCACAGCGCCATCTTCCGCTCCACCGACGGCGGCGAGAATTGGACGATGGTGACGGCGGCCAAGCCCACGGGTTTTGGTTTCGCCGTGCAGGCCCATCCGACGGACGGCGAGACCGCCTGGTTCGTGCCGGCGGAAAAGGACGAACGGCGCATTCCCAAGGACGGCAAGCTGGTCGTCTCGCGCACCCGCGACGGCGGTAAGACCTTCGAGGTCCTGTCCAAGGGCCTGCCCCAACGCCATGCCTATGACCTGGTCTACCGCCACGCGCTGGCCGTCGACGAAACGGGCGAACGGCTGGCCTTCGGTTCGACCTCGGGCGGGTTCTGGATTTCCGAAGACGCGGGCGACAGCTGGCAGGCGCTGGACGCGCGTCTGCCGCCGATCGCGGCCGTGAAATTCGCCTGAGCCCCTGGGCTGGCCGCGAGGCTAGCCGCTGTTGCGCAGGCCCGCCGAAATGCCGTTGATGGAAAGAAGCAGGCCGCGCAGCACCTTGGGGTCGTCGGCGCCGCCCCGATGGGCGCGCAGCAGGTCGACCTGCAGGTGGTTCAGCGGATCGATATAGGGAAAGCGGTTTTCGATCGACCGGGCGAGCAGCGCATTGTTGGCGAGCAGGCGGTCGTTGCCGGTGATTTCGAACAGCGCCGTGATGGTCGCGATGCGTTCCTCGCGGATGCGGTTGAAAATGGTTTCGCGCAGGGCCTTGTCCGAAAGCAGGTCTGCATAGCGCGAGGCGATCGCCATGTTCGACTTGGCCAGCACCATGTCCATGTTCGAGAGCAATGTGGCAAAGAACGGCCAGTCGCGGTGCATCCGGCGCAGCAGATCAAGGGCTCCGTCGCCCGTTTCGTCCCGCCAGGCCTGAACGGCCGACCCGAACCCGTACCATCCCGGCAGCATGATCCGGCATTGCGACCAACTGAACACCCAGGGGATGGCGCGCAGGTCGGTGATCTGCCCGGATGCCTTGCGCGACGCCGGGCGGGACCCGATGTTCAGGGTCGAAATCTCGTCGATGACGGTGGAGGCCCGGAAGTAGTCGTTGAACCCGGGGGTTTCGAACACCAGGTCGCGGTAGGCGCGGAAGGCCAGATCCGACAGCCGGTCCATGGCCCCGGTGAAGGCCTCGGGCACGGGGCCGTCGGACGGATGCAGCAGCGAGGCCTCGAGCGTCGCAGCGACGTGAATTTCCAGGTTGCGCCGGCCGACCTCCGGGTTGGTGTATTTGGACGAGATGATTTCGCCCTGTTCGGTCAGGCGGATCTGGCCGTCGACCGCACCCGCCGGCTGCGCCAGAATGGCGTCGAAGCTGGGACCGCCGCCGCGTCCGACGGACCCGCCCCGGCCGTGGAACAGGCGCAGCTTGACGCCGTGGCGTTTGCACAAATCGACCAATCCCGTCTCGGCCTTGTACAGTTCCCACCCCGAGGTGACGTAACCGCCGTCCTTGTTGCTGTCGGAATAGCCCAGCATGATTTCCTGCAGCCCGCCGCGGCTGTCGACCAGACGGCGGTAGGCGGGGGTCGACAGCAGGGCGTCCATGATCTCGATCGAGCGGCGCAGGTCGTCGATGGTTTCGAACAAAGGCACCAGGTTGAGGCTGCTGTGCCCCGTCTCGTCGATCAACCCGGCTTCCTTCAACAGAACCGCCAGGCACAGGATGTCGGAGGCTTCCCGGGTGTTGGACACGATGGCGGTGCGGATGGCATCGGCGCCGTATTTGTCCAGCCCGTCGCGCGCCGTCCGCAGTACGCCCAGTTCCTTCGCCGTCGTTTCGGTATAGGCGTGGCGCGGGATGATCAGGGGGCGCCGGCTCTGCAGTTCGGCGCCCAGAATCTCGCGCCGCGCCATTTCATCCATGCCCTGGTAGTCGGTGCCGGGTTCGGCCGCGTCCAGCAGTTCCGCCAGGGTTGCGTTGTGCACATCCGATCCCTGCCGCAGGTCAAGGCGGGCAAGGTGGAATCCGAAACAGTCGACGGCCCGGCGCAGATGGCGCAGCCGGCCCTTGGTCAGCGCGAGGGAGCCGTTCTGGGCCAGGGAATCGTGAAGAATCAGAAGGTCGCCGCTCAACTCGCGGGCGTCGCCGTAGGCTGCCGCCTCGCCCAGCGGCGTGCGCGCCGGGGTGGTTCCGTTCAGGTGCTGCTGCGTCGCGGCCAGGCGGGCGTAAATGCGGCTAAGGGCGCGGCGATAGGGTTCCGCGTTGCGGTGCGGCGAGGTGTCCGGCGACCCGGCGGCGAACTCCGCAAGGGCCGGCGACACGTCCACGATCAGCGAGGACAGGGGAAGTTCCTGGCCGAGCTTGTGAACCTCTTGCAGATAGAAGGTCAGCGCCTTCTCGCTGTGCCGGCGCAGGGTGCCCCGCAGCACGTCGGCATCGACGAAGGGATTGCCGTCCCGGTCGCCGCCGATCCAGCTGCCGATCATCAGGAACGACGGCAGGGCCGTCGTGTCCGTATCGGCGCCGGCCGCGGCAAGGCGGTCCTCGACCTCGGCGAACAGGCGCGGCAGTTCGGTGAAGAAGGTATGGTCGAAATAGGTCAGGCCGTTGGTGACTTCGTCCATGACGTCCAGGCGCGTCTGGCGCAGCAGGTTGGTCTGCCACAGCACCAGTACGGCCCGGGCCAGGCGGTCCTCGATCTCCCGATGTTCATCGGGCGTCAGGTCGGTGCGCTCGCGCCGCGCGATCAGGTCGGCGATGGCGATCTCGCGGTGCATCATGCTTTGCCGGCGCACTTCGGTCGGATGCGCCGTCAGCACGGGGCTGATCTGGGCGCTGTCGAAGAACGCCCGAACCACGGCCGGGGTAAGACCGGCGCCGAAGGCCCGGTCCAATGCGTCGGCGATGGTTCCCCGCCGGGGTTTCGATCCGGCGATGACGTGGTGGCGGGTGCGCCGCACGTGGTGATGATCCTCGGCGATGTTCGCCAGGTGGGAAAAATAGCTGAAGGCGCGGATGACCTGGACCGCCAATGCGGGATCGAGGGCGCGGAGGATATCCTCCAGCGCCTGCCGCGCCGACAGGTCGTCCTCGCGGTGGAACTGCACGGACATGCGGCGGATGGTTTCGATCAGCTCGAACACCCCGTCGCCCTGCTGCGCCTTCACCGTTTCCCCGAGCAGCCGGCCGAGCAGCCGGATGTCTTCGATCAGCGGCTGGTCCTTCGCGATGTCCTCGGCTTCCGCCGTCAAGTCGATGTTTGCCGTCATGACCGTGCCCGTGCCGCCGTTGGTGGGTTCAGACCGATCAGAGGATGCCGCCCGGTCAAGGCGCGATCATAGCGATTTTCGGCAAACCGGAAAGCGGCGACAAGGGGCACGGCGCCGTTTCCGCCTAACCGACCCGGAAGTGGCCCATCATCCCGGACTTCTGGTGCTCCATGATGTGACAGTGGAGCATCCAATCCCCGGGATTGTCGGCGACGAAGGCGATTTCCGCCTCGCCGTCCACGGGCAGCAGCACCGTGTCCTGCCAGGGCCGGTCCGGGACCGGCTTGCCGTCCCGGGTCAGCACGCGGAAGGTATGGCCGTGCAGATGGATCGGGTGCTGGAAGGCGGTGTCGTTGCGGATCGCCAGGATCACGCTTTCGCCCTTCTTGAAGGTGAACATGGGATGGCTGTGTTCGCCGTATTGCATGGGCGGATGAACCACCCCGTTGAACGACCAGGCCATGCCGTGTTGGCGCGCCAGCTCGCGGCCGGTCAATTTCTCGCCCTTGTACAGGGCGCTTTCCAGCCCGCCCATGGCGCCGCCTTCCATGACCAGTTCCAGGCGCGTCGCCTTGTCCAGGTCCGGCTCGGGCAGCGGGTTGTCGGCCCAGGCCTCGGGCGTCGGTCGCGCCGGGGTCGGTCGCGCCGGGGCGGGGCCATAGGCGAGATCGGCAAGGCGATAGCGGATGCCCTCGGGCGAATTGTCGATCACGGTGAAGCGCTCGTCGGTCTTGCCCGTCATGTCGATGATCAGGTCGGCGCGCGATCCGGGGGCGATGATCAACTGCCCTTCGTCGAACTGCCGGGGCGGCACGGGGTGGCCGTCGATCGCCGCCAGCCAGGGCCGGTGGCCGGTGAAGATCAGGCGGAAGATGCGCGCGTTGGCGACGTTGACGATGCGCAGGCGGATGCGCTCGCCCGGGGTCACGGGGACGTCCTCGGCGATCTGGCCGTTGACCGTGACCGTGTTGCCGAACCGTCCGCCGTGGACCATGTCGTGAAACGGCCGGTCGAAGGACGCGATGGCCGCGTCCTTGGTCAGGCGCCAGTCGTCGATCACCCACAACACGTCGCGGTCGACCGGGGGCGGGGCGGGCTCGTCGATGATCAGCGCCCCGGCCAGGCCCATGGCGACCTGTTCCGATGAATTGAAATGGGGATGGTACCAATAGGTCCCGGCGTCGAAGGCATCGAATTCGTATGTGAAGGTCTCGCCGGGCTGCACCGGGTCCTGGGTCAGATAGGGCACGCCGTCCATGGCGTTGGCCAGGCGGATGCCATGCCAATGGATCGTGGTCGGCTGTTCCAGGGTGTTCTTGAAATGCACGCGCAGGCGTTCGCCCTGCATGGCCCGGATCACGGGGCCCGGCGTGCGCCCGTTATAGGCCCAGACGGCGGTCTCGGGACCTTGCGGGCCGATCAGCCGCGCCGTGGCCGGACCCGCCTGCAGGTGGACGTCGCGGATATTGCCCTTGGCGCGGGCCAGCGGCGGGAGGGTGACGGAAATCAGGGCGGCACCCGCCGCCGCACCCAGGCCGGTCAGCGCCCGGCGGCGCGTCACCGGCCGGCCGGTCATTTGGGTGTGTCGGCCGTGGGCCGTTCGCGCAGGCCCGTTTCCTTTTGGGATTCGATCTGGCGCGCGGTCCAGGTGGTCTTGAAATAGGCGATCAGGGCCCAGATTTCCGCATCCGTCAGGCGCCCGCCCTGGGCTTTGCCAAAGGCCGTGTCGTGAATACGGTCGGTCTTGCCGCCCTTCACGCGGGTGCCGGTGGCGATGGCGTCGAACAGATGGCGGTCGGACATGTGCCAGGTGGTGCCGTCGGCCGACAGCGGAATGCCGGCCTGTTTGGCTGAGCCAACCTCCCACGACGGCTTGCCCTTCAGCTTGACCCCGTGACAGGCCATGCAGGTCTGCTGATAGGTCAGCTGGCCGATCTCCACCTGTTTGTGGTTCTCCGCATCGGCCAGGCTGATTTCGGCCGGGCGCTGACTGGCGATGTAGCCGATGATGGCGACGCAAAGGACGATCACGCTCAGGCCGACCCATTGGCCGATGCGGCTGTGCCGGGGGGCGGTCACCTGCGTCGCCTGTGTCGTCATCGGATCAGGCCGCCTTACGCATGTAGGAGCGGATCAGCTCCTCGGCGATCTGCACCGTGTTCAACGCCGCGCCCTTGCGCAGGTTGTCGGAGACAACCCACATGGACAGGCCGTGTTCGACGGTCGGATCCTTACGCAGGCGCGACACGTAGACGGCGTCCTCGCCGGCGCATTCGATCGGCGTGACGTAGCCTTCATCCGCCTGATGGTCGACGACGGACACGCCGGGCGCCTTGCGCAGGGCGCGGCGCGCTTCTTCCACGCTGACCGGGTATTCGAACTCGATGTTGACCGCTTCCGAATGGCCGATGAACACGGGCACGCGCACGCAGGTCGCATGAACGGCAATATCCGGGTCCAGGATCTTCTTGGTTTCGGTCACCATCTTCCATTCCTCCTTGGTCGATCCGTCGTCCATGAACACATCGATATGGGGAATGCAGTTGAAGGCGATCTGCTTGGTAAATTTTTCCTGGTACTTGTGGAACGGCTCGTTGGAATAGATGCCGCGCGTCTGGTTGAACAACTCGTCCATGCCCGCCTTGCCGGCACCCGACACGGACTGATAGGTCGACACCACCACCCGCTTGATCGGCTGCAGGTCGTGCAGCGGCTTCAACGCCACCACCATCTGGATGGTCGAGCAGTTGGGATTGGCGATGATGTTGCGCTTGGCATAACCGGCGAGGGCGTCCGGATTGACTTCGGGCACCACAAGCGGCACGTCCGGGTCCATGCGGAACTGGCTGGTGTTGTCGATCACGACGGCGCCGGCGGCGGCGGCGATCGGCGAATATTTGGCGGACACCTTGGCCCCCGGGCTGGACAGCACGATGTCGGTGCCCTTGAAGTCGTAGGTTTCCAGGTTCTGCACCTTGAGGACTTCGTCCTCGCCATAGGAGATCTCGCGGCCGACCGACCGTGCGGAGGCCAGCGCCACGACCTCGTCGGCGGGGAATTCCCGCTCGGCCATGATCTGCAGAACTTCACGGCCCACGTTGCCCGTGGCGCCGACGACGGCAACTTTGTAACCCATGATTTTAACTCTCCTTACGTCCCTGGAGCCCTTGGATCGAACATCCCGGGCGGGACGATGCGCGTATCATAACGCAAACGGCCCGCGGGGTGTATCCGCGGGCCGTTTGCTAATATCGCACAATGCAGCAAGCCCGCGTCACCTCGTGGTGGCGGTTTTAATCTTCCCTTTAATGGTGGGAAGCGGGGCCAGAATTGCGTCGTGCATGTTCATAGTCGGGTGAAATACCTTCTTCCGTTTCCGCTGGCAAGTGGATTCACGACCTTCGGCGGCGGAACCTAGCGTCTTGCGCGGATCGTTGCCGAGACCGCCTTGGCCGCCTGGGTGATGGATTCCTTGTCTGCGGCAAGGGGCAGCTTGCTGCAGGCCATTTCGGCGGCGTGGTCCGCTTCGTTGGACAGCGCGTCCAAATGGTCGATGGAAACGGTGCGGCTCATTTCCGCCAGAACCTCCAAAATGCGTTCGATGACTTCAGTCTGGCCGCCGCCGTCCCGAACCAGGGGGCGGAATGCGCGGATCAACAGCTGCTCGAAGCTGACGACGACGCGTTCAACGCGCCCCCCTTTGACCTGGCTGGCAGGGTATTCCTCCTTGGGCACTCTGCCTGCGTGGGTCAACAGGGCGCTCAGGTAGTTTATGCAGATAATCGCGGTTTGCGGATCGTTGAGGCCCGGCGACAGCGCCCGGCACCCAATTTCGGCCAGAATCTCGATGCCCAGGCGAGGGTCGTCCTCTGGGGTTCGTTCGCTGCCAATGGCGATGGACCGGCAAAGACGGGCCTGTGCTTCGCGGTCCGCCGACTTTGCTCCCCATGCCGTCATCAGCGTGGTTGCGGCGTGGGCGAAATCGCCTTCCGACACATGGAGCTTGACGACAAGGCCCAACGTTTCCGCAGATTGCGTCAGTGTTTCGATATTGACCAGTTGAACATAGCCTGTTTCCCCGGCGCGGATGATTTCCCCGTCGCCGTCATTCAGGGCCGGAAAGTCACCGCTTTCTCGGGTGTCGGCGGACAGGTAGTTCCCCAGGCAATTTTCAGCCTGATTGTAGATTTTTACGATAATGCTGCTGAGCTTGGACGATGCTGCGACATGATGCATCCACTGCACCAGATAGCGAATTGCCCAAGCGCCGAGGAACACGGAGACAGCGAAAATCAAGGTCACGCCGGTTCCGGAAACCGCCTTGAACCCGAACAGGCCGAGCGCCGCGACCGCGAACACGAACGTTGCGAGGAATGTCGACAATGCGTTCTGTGTGACGGGATCGGCCATCAATTCCGGCACCGCCCGGGGGGAGGCTTGACTGGCCGTTAGGTTGAGGACCAGCATTGTCACGGATAAGGTGACGGTGGTGACGGTCAGCATGCCAGCGGCGACAAGACGCAGCAGGTCCTTGGCCGCTTCGCTGTCGATGACTGGAAGCAGCCTTGCCGTGCTTTCGGGGATCGACTGATCTATGCCGGCGATGACGAGCGCTACCATCGCGGCAAGCAAGCTGCAGACAGACGGGCGGAACCACATGGCTGTGCGGATATCCCGCGCGAATTTTACCAGCTTCGTAAGGGGGATGTGGTTTTTACGCTTTGGCGGCTTAACCATCGCGCCCTTCAATTTCCAATTGGTGTTGGCGCCGTCCTTCGGCCGGGTTCATGCTGGCCGATGCCGGGGCCGGATTATGATCCGTTGACGACCATCATAGCGGCAGGAACAACATCAAGGACAGAGCGGCGTCACTCCGCGTATCGTACAGGCAGGTCCATGCGCACGGCCGTACCTTCGCCCGGCGCGCTGACGATGGAAACGTCGCCGCGCAGCATTTCGACCAGGCGCTTGACGATCGACAGTCCCAGACCCGTACCCTTTTCCTTGCGCACGTAGCTGTTGCCCGATCCGTCATAGGGGTTGAATACGGTCTCGACCATGTCCGGCGGCATGCCGATGCCCGTATCGGCGACGGTCAGGGCGAACCGCTCGTAGCCGGACATCTCGGCGGTGACGGTGATGCGTCCACCGTCGGGCGTCGCCTTGACCGCATTGGACAGCAGGTTCAGCAATGCCTGGCGCAGGAAGGTCTCATCCAACTGGACATTGGGAAAGTCGCTTGGCACGAGGTTTTCGATGGTCAGGCGCTGGGGCGCGTCCGTGCGCTGAATGAGGTCGACGCAGGTCGAGGCGCAGTCGTACAGATTGACGGTGACCAGACGGAATTCAGTCTTACCCGCTTCGATCCGTGACAGGTCGAGAAGATCGTTGATGATGTTCAACAACAGCTCGGCGCTGCTTCGAATGTCGCCGGCATATTCCTGATAGCGCGCGGGGTCGTCGAATTTGGTGTGAATCATCATCTCGGCG
Organism: uncultured Rhodospirillaceae bacterium; assembly: GCA_963972065.1. Taxonomy (GTDB): domain Bacteria; phylum Pseudomonadota; class Alphaproteobacteria; order Rhodospirillales; family Casp-alpha2; genus UBA1479. The sequence goes on along the minus strand of CAXAVJ010000002.1, from coordinate 91,163 downwards.
AAGCCCATGATGGCGTTGAGCGGCGTGCGCAGTTCGTGGCTCATGTTGGCGAGGAAGTCCGATTTCACCGCGTTGGCGTTCTCGGCCTGGGCCTTGGCCTCGCGCAATTCCTCGGCGGCGCGGGCGCGCTCCGTCACGTCGTTGAAGATGGAGACCACGCCGCCGTCGGGCAGCAGCCCCCGGTGAACGTCGAATGTCCGTCCACCCGCCCGGTGGATGACTTCGTGCGGGGCGGGGGGGCCGTTCTCCCAGATTTGCCGGTAACGGGCGCGGGCCAGCTCTTCCGGGTCGCCCTCGCCGAGATTGCCGAGGCGGGCGGAGCTGATCAGGGTTTCAAGGGTGTGCATGCCCTCGTGGGCGTCTTTCGCATCAAGGCCGGCCAATTCCAGAAACTTGTCGTTCCAGGCGATGATCCGATGGCCGCCATCCATCACGCAAGCAGGCTGATCCAGGGTTTCGAACAGGGTTTTCAGGATCGCGGATTTGTTCGCCAGTTCCTGTTCGATGACCGTTTGCTGATCGATGTTGCGCGACGTGGCGATCTGGATGCCGTCGTCCCGCCAGAACCGTTTGCGGGTTCGGAACATGCGGGGCAGGACGGCGATTTCCTCGGGCGCGCCGCGGTCGCGGTTGTTGCGGATGGTACGCAGCCGCTTGGTCGCAAGGTCCTTCGGATCTCCGTCGCCGTAGTAGCCGCGCCGCGCCAACTGCTCCAGCACCTCGTACTGCGTCATGCCGATGCGCCATTCCAGTGGGGGGACGCCGGCAATCTCGGTAAAGGCTTTGTTCCAGGCGACAAGCCGGTCGTCCGCGTCATAGACACGGATCGACGTGTCGATGCTGTCGACAATGGCTTGCCAGTCCGGCCCGGCGTCGGAAGCTGTTCCGGACAGTTCCGACGGGGCCTCCTGTTCTTCTGAATCCCGCATGCTCAACCCTCCGGTTGCGGCGCGCCCAGGGGCGGGGCGCGCCGGTACCGAGTGTTTATAAGGGGCTAACCTAAGCAGCGGTGTGCTGCAAAGCTGTGACGCAGAACACTATTTGTCGTGGGCCGGGGGAAGGAACCGGTCAAGCAGCCAGCTTGTCCAGTTCCTTGGCCACGTTTTCGCCCATCTGGGTGGTCGAAATTTTGGTCATCCCGGCTTCCATGATGTCGGCGGTGCGCAGGCCCTGGTCCAGCACGTTCTTGCAGGCCTGTTCGATGAGATTCGCGTCTTCGCCCATGTCGAAGGAATACTTCAGGCACATGGCGAAGGACTGGATCATGGCCATCGGATTGGCGATGCCCTGGCCGGCGATATCGGGGGCGGAGCCGTGCACCGGCTCGTACAGGGCCTTGCGCCGCCCGTCGCTGTCGGCCGCACCCAACGAGGCCGAGGGCAGCATGCCGAGTGAGCCCGTGAGCATGGCCGCGCAATCGGACAGGATGTCGCCGAACAGGTTGTCGGTGACGATCACGTCGAATTGCTTGGGCTGACGCACCAACTGCATGGCGCAGTTGTCGGCATACATGTGATGCAGTTCGATGCCGGGGAAATCCTTGCCGACCTCGGTTGCGATGGCACGCCACAGCACGCCGGTCTCCATCACGTTGGCTTTCTCCACCGAATGCAGCTTGCCCGATCGCTTGCCGGCCAATTCGAAGGCCAGGCGGCAGACGCGCTCGATCTCGGCCTCCGAATAGACCTGGGTGTCGACGGCCTTGCGGCTGCCGTCGGCCAGCGTTTCGATGCCGCGCGGTTTGCCGAAATAGACGCCGCCGGTCAGTTCGCGGACGATCAGCATGTCCAGGCCGGACACCAGATCTTCCTTCAGGCTCGACGCCTTGGCCATGGCCGGCAGGACCGTCGCCGGGCGCAGGTTGGCGTACAGGTCCATTTCCTTGCGCAGGGTCAACAAGCCCATTTCCGGGCGCAGGTCACGCGCCACGTTGTCCCATTTGGGGCCGCCGACGGCCCCCAGCAGCACGGCGTCCACGCCCATGGCGTCGGCCAGGGTATTGTCGCCGAGCGGCTGGCCGTACTTGTCGATGGCGGCGCCGCCGACCACGTCCTCAGCCACGTCGAACGAGACGTGGCGGCGCTTGTCCATCCAATCGATGATTGTCTGGACTTGTTTCATCACTTCGGGGCCGATGCCGTCGCCGGGCAGCATCAGCAGTTTCTTGTTGGCAGCCATGGGCTGGTTTCCTCGTCTTTGATTTTTATCGCGTGGCTCAGCTGACGGTCGCGGCACCCGGAATCCAGGGCTGCGCGGCCTCGCGGCGTTCTTCGAAGCTGTCGATCTTCTTCACCTTCTGCTCGGTCAAGCCGATGTCGTCCAGGCCGTTGATCAGGCAATGCTTCTTGAAGGGATCGATGTCGAACGAGATTTCCCCGCCGTCGGGCCCGGAAATGGTCTGGTTTTCCAGGTCGATGGTCAGGGTCGCGTTGGCGCCTCGGTCGGCGTCGTCCATCAGTTTGTCCAACTCTTCCTTGGACACCTTGATCAGCAGCATGCCGTTCTTGAAGCTGTTGTTGTAGAAGATGTCGGCGAAGGACGTGGAGATCACGCATTTGATGCCGAAATCCTTGAGCGCCCAGGGGGCATGTTCGCGCGACGAGCCGCAGCCGAAATTATCGCCCGCGACGATGATTTCCGCGTTCCGGTAAGCCGGCTTGTTGAGCACGAAATCCGGGTTTTCGTTGCCGTCGGCGTCATAGCGCATGTCGTGGAACAGATTTTTGCCCAGGCCGTCGCGCTTGACGGTTTTCAGGAACTGCTTGGGAATGACCATGTCGGTATCGATGTTGATCATGTCCATGGGTGCCGCGACACCCGTCAGCTTGGTGAATTTTTCCATTTGAACGATTCCTTTTGCGAACGGGGGTCAGAGCTTGCGCACGTCGGCCAGATGGCCGCTGACGGCGGCTGCCGCGGCCATCGCGGGGCTGACCAGATGGGTGCGCGCACCGGCACCCTGGCGGCCCTTGAAGTTGCGGTTCGACGTGGAGGCGCAACGCATGCCCGCGGGCACCCTGTCCTCGTTCATGGCCAAGCACATGGAGCATCCCGGCTCGCGCCATTCAAAACCGGCTTCCAGCAGGATCTTGTCCAAACCTTCCTGTTCGGCCTGTTCCTTGACCAGGCCCGATCCGGGAACGATCAGGGCCGTCACATGGTCGGCGACCTTCCGGCCCTTGGCGACCTCGGCGACGGCGCGGATGTCTTCGATCCGCCCGTTGGTGCAGGAGCCTACGAACATGTAGTCGATCTTGATGTCTTCCATGCGCGTACCCGGTTCCAGGCCCATGTAATTTAGCGCCATCTTGACCGATTCCTGCTTGTCCGGATTGGCGAAATCGCCGGGTCCGGGAACGACGGCGGAAATCGGGACAACGTCTTCCGGGCTGGTGCCCCAGGTGACCTGCGGTTCGATGGTGGACGCGTCCATCGTGACTTCTTTCTGATAGGTGGCACCTTCGTCCGAGGGCAGCGTCTTCCAATAGGCTTCGGCGGCTTCCCAGTTCGCACCCTTGGGCGTCATGGGGCGGCCCTTCAGATATTCGAAGGTGGTTTCGTCCGGCGCGATCAGGCCCGCGCGGGCACCGCCTTCGATGGTCATGTTGGACACGGTCATGCGGCCTTCCATGGACAGGTCGCGGATCGCCTTTCCGGCGTATTCGATGACATGGCCGGTGCCGCCGGCGGTGCCGATCTTGCCGATGATCGCCAGGATCAGGTCCTTGGCCGTGCAGCCGAAGGGCAGGTCGCCATCAACCGTGATGCGCATGTTCTTCAACGGAGACTGCAACAGGGTCTGGGTCGCCATGACGTGTTCGACCTCGGACGTGCCGATGCCGAAGGCAAGCGCCCCGAAGGCCCCGTGGGTCGCCGTGTGGCTGTCGCCGCAGACGATGGTCGTGCCGGGCAGGGTGAAGCCCTGTTCCGGGCCGATCACGTGGACGATGCCCTGGCGGACGTCACCCATGTCGAACAACGGCACGCCGAATTCCGCGCAGTTCTTGGTCAGCATTTCCAGCTGCAGCGCCGATTCAGGATTGTCGATGGTTTCGCCCCGCTTGGTCGGGACGTTGTGATCGGCGACGGCGAGCGTCAGGTCCGGGCGGCGGACCTTGCGGCCGGCGTTACGCAGACCTTCGAAAGCCTGGGGGCTGGTGACCTCGTGGGTCAGGTGCCGGTCGATGTACAGCAGGCAGGTGCCGTCTTCCTGTACTTCGACCAGATGGCTGTCCCAGATTTTCTCGAACAGCGTTTTCGGTTGTGCCATGGGTATGTGTCCTCCGACGTGTGCACGAACGCCGGCCCCCGACGGCGCTGCGGTTCCTTGGTTTCTTAGTATGTGGCGCGCCGACCCGACCGGAACAAGCCGGGTCCTGCGTGCCAACCTTGGAAAGCTTCCCTGGGTTGCCCCTCGGGAATTATTCCTCGGCCTAGGCTTCCTGTTCGGCGGACTTTTTCTTGCCGCCTTTTTTGTTCGACGCTTCGTCGCGGTTGGCCTTGGCTTCGCGCGCGGCCTTCTTTTCTTCCTGCGACACCTTGCCCGAGAACCCGTCGGTCTTTTCCGCGATACGCGCGGCCTTACCGGTCAGGCCCCTGAGATAGTACAGCTTGGCCCGGCGGACGTCACCACGGCGCACGACCTCGACCGAGTCGACGTTCGGGGAATACACCGGGAACACGCGTTCCACACCTTCGCCGTAGCTCAGCTTGCGCACGGTGAAGGCCGAATTGACGCCGGCGTTCTTGCGCGCGATGCACACGCCTTCGAAAGCCTGCAGACGGGTCCGCTCGCCTTCGACGACGCGGACGTTGACGCGGATCGTATCGCCCGGGGCGAACTTCGGCATCTCCTTGTCGCCGGTCAGGCGGGCAATCTGTTCCTGATCCAGTTGTTCAATCATATTCATGGTTCAAACCTTTCCTTACAAACGCTCTGCCGTCGCCGGCAATTCCTAGGTCCGCTCGTGCGCCGCCCAAAGATCGGGCCGCCGGTCGCGGGTGATTTCCTCCGCCTGGCGCTGGCGCCAGGTTGCTATTTTCTCGTGGTGCCCGGAAACCAGAACCTCCGGCACCTTGCGGCCCTGCCATTCCTGGGGCCGCGTATAGTGGGGATACTCCAGCAATCCCCGCTCGAAACTCTCTTCCTCCAGCGATGCGTCCTTGCCCATCACGCCCGGCAATAGACGAAGGCAGGCATCCAACACCACCAGGGCCGCCGGCTCGCCCCCCGATAGGACGAAATCGCCGAGCGATATCTCTTCTGCGTCCTGGGCTTCCAGCACGCGTTGGTCGACGCCCTCGAACCGACCACACAGCAGGATCATCCCAGGCCCCGCCGCCAATTCCGCCACCCGTTTCTGGCCCAATGGCCGGCCCCGGGGGGTCAGGTAGATGAACGGCAGATCCCGGGCGCCGTCCCGGGCGCTCCGGATGGCGCCATCGACCACGTCGGGCCGCATCACCATGCCGGGGCCGCCGCCAAAGGGGGCATCGTCCACGGAGCGGTGTTTATCGCTTGCAAAGTCGCGAATGTCCACCGTTTCCAGGGCCCAGATGCCCTTTTCAAGCGCCGTTCCGGCAAGCGAGCAGCCAAGCGGTCCCGGGAACATTTCCGGGAAGATCGTCAGTACCTTGGCCGTCCAACCGCTCATCACGCGTCCTGCCCGCCTTCATCCGGTCCGTTGTCGTCCAGCAGCCCGTCCGGCGGATCGACCACCAGCCGGCCGCCGTCGAGGTCCACCACCGGCACGATGGCCCGGGTGAAGGGCACCATGACCGTTCCGAAATCCCCGCCCGCGATCTCCAGCACGTCGCCGGCGCCGAAATCGAACACCTGGCGCACCGTGCCCAGATTGCCCTGGGGTGCTTCGACCGCCAACCCGATCAGGTCCGAATAATAATATTCGTCCTCGTCGGGGGGCGGCAGCCGGTCGCGGTCCACGAAAAGACGCAGGCCCTTCAGCTTGTCCGCCGCCGTGCGGTCGCCGACACCTTCGGCACGGGCGATCAGAACGTCCTTGGTCTGGCCGGTCACGCGAAGGTCGATCCGGCGGCTGCCGGCTTCGTCCTCCAACGGGCCATAGGCGGTGAGGTCTTCCGGGACCTGGGCGAAACTCTTGACCTTGAGGTCGCCCTTCAGGCCCCTGGCCCCGACGATGACGCCGAGACAGACCCGTTCCGGGGTTTTCCCTTCGCCGCCCGTCATGGCCCGACCACCCTGACGCTCGTGTCGCGCTTCGCCGACTACTCCTTCGTCTCCTCTTCCTGTGCCGCCGGGGCTTCTTCAGCCGGGGCCTCGACCGCGGCTTCTTCTGCCGGGGCTTCCGCCGCTTCTGCCGGGGCTTCCGCCGCTGCTTCTTCCGCCGGGGCTTCCGCTTCGGCCGGGGCCGCTGCGGCTTCGGCCGCGGCTTCTGCGGCTGCCTTCAACTTGTCTTCGCGTTCCTTCATGCGCTCGACCGTCTTGGCCTTGGGTGCTGCGCGCTTGGTCTGGTTTTCCGGGGTCGGACGCGCGTCGGTCAGGCCGGCGGCACCCAGGAAACGGTGCACGCGGTCGGTCGGCTGAGCGCCGACGCCGAGCCAATGCTTGATGCGCTCTTCGTTCAGCTTCACCCGGTCGGGGCTGTCCTTGGGCAACATGGGGTTGTAGGAGCCCACGCGCTCGATGAACTTGCCGTCGCGCGCGCGGCGGCTGTCGGCGATGACGATCTGGTAGTAGGGGCGCTTCTTGGCGCCGCCCCGGGCGAGCCTGATTTTCACTGACATGTTCTATTCAATCCTTGTCTGGTCTGATGTCTTGGAATGGGTTGATGTTCTGGTTGTCTTGATTGCGGGTTACGTGATGCCGGATTACCGGGGCATGCCGGGGGGCATCATGCCGGGCGGCATGCCGCCCATGAGACCCTTGAGGCCGCCCTTCTTGCCGACTTTCTTCATCATGTCGGCCATCTGGCGATGCTGTTTCAGAAGCCGGTTGACCTCGGGTACCGAAGTGCCGGAACCGGCGGCGATGCGCTTGCGGCGCGAGCCGTTGATTTCCTTGGGATTGCGCCGTTCCTTCGGCGTCATGGACAGGATGATGGCTTCCTGTCGGGCGATCATCTTGTCGTCCACGCCCCCTTGGTCGAAGGCGTTCTTGACCTTGGCCGCACCGGGCAGCATGCCCAGAATGCCGTCGAGAGAGCCCATCTTGCGCAGTTGCTTGAACTGCTCACCCATGTCTTCAAGGGTGAACTGGCCCTTCATCATCTTCTTGGCGAGCTTCTCGGCGTCTTCCTGCTCGACCACCTGGGCGGCCTTTTCGACCAGGCCGACCACGTCGCCCATGCCGAGGATCGAGCCGGCGACGCGGTTGGCGTCGAAACCGTCGATGGCGTCGACGCCTTCGCCGGTCCCCATCAGCTTGATCGGCTTGCCGGTGACCTGGCGCATGGACAGGGCCGCGCCGCCGCGGCCGTCGCCGTCGACGCGGGTCAGCACGATGCCGGTGATGCCGACCCGGTCGTTGAATTCCTTGGCCAGATTGACCGCGTCCTGGCCGGTCATGGCGTCGGCGACCAGGAGAATCTCGGACGGCCCGGCGGCCATGCGCACGTTAATGACCTCGGTCATCATTTCCTGGTCGAGCGCCAAGCGCCCGGCGGTGTCCAGGATGACCACGTCATAACCTTCGCGGCGGCCCGTTTCCATGGCTCGGTTGGCGATGGCGACCGGCTGTTCGCCCAGCACCGGGGTCATCACGGGCACGCCCGTCTGCTCGCCCAGAACCTGCAACTGCTGCTGGGCGGCCGGGCGGTAAACGTCAAGCGACGCCATCAGCACGCGCTTCTTTTCCCGCTCAACCAGGCGCTTGGCGATCTTGGCGCTGGTCGTCGTCTTACCCGACCCTTGCAGGCCGACCATCAGGATCGCCTGCGGCGGGTTGCCGTGGATGGCCAGGCCGGCGTCTTCGGGTTCGGCGGGGCTCAACATCCCGACCAGGGCGTCGTGGACGATCTTGACGACCATCTGGCCCGGCGTGACGGATCGCAGGACGTCCTGGCCGACAGCCTGTTCCTTGACGCCGTCGATGAAGTCCTTGACCACGGGCAGGGCGACGTCGGCCTCCAGCAGGGCGACGCGGATTTCGCGCAGCGCTGCCTCGACGTCGGCTTCCTTCAAGGCGCCGCGCCGTTTCAGGCCGTCGAAAATGCCGGACAGGCGTTCGCTGAGAGACTCGAACATATGCGCCTGATTACCCTTTTCGGTCCAAACTCAAAAACCCACATCAAATGCCCAACGGCAAACGCGCCAGTGCGCGAAACTCGCGGACTGGCGTCGCCCCTCGGGACGGAATGATCCGTACACCCAGTGGAATGTCGGCGCGCAATCTATGGACCACGGCCCCGGAAGTCAACCGCCGGCTGGTCCCGCCGCATATTTGAAAGGCTTGCGAATGCGGCAGCCCATGCTATAGGAATAAAAATACTACGATCTATGCAACCAAAAGTTTTAACCTGACTGGATACAGCGCGAATTTCTGGGCGGCAGATGGCGACGGACGGTACGGACGACGGGAAACTGGCTTCACATATCGGCGCGCGGCTGCAGGCGCTTCGCGAACGGGTCGGTGTTTCCCGCGCCACCACCGCCCGTGCGCTCGGCCTTTCCGTGCAGGCCTATACCAACCGGGAAATCGGTTTGACCGAGGTTAAGGCGAGCGAAATCCTCGTTTTGTCGGGGGTGTTCGACTGCGATCCAGCCGACCTGTTCGACGGCGCGGACCGGATCTGGCCAGGGCCGGACACCGGCGCGGGGGCGGCGAGGGCCTTCGCGGGTGAGGCCGAGGACTTCTTACGGCAGCTTGCGCGCATCCGCGACCCAAGCTTGCGCCGCAGCGTCACCGAGGCGATCCGCGCCCTGGCGCGGGCGGCGGACGAAACCGCCTGATGTCTTGACCCCTGAACCTGCCGGGAGGACAAACGCAGTCATGGACCTGATCACGGTAACACGCCGCATCGCCGCCACCGGCCTTGCCCTGCGGGGCGGGTTCCACCCGGCGGCGCAAGACGCCGTGCCGGGCGCGCCCCGGACCCTGATCCTGGTCGGCGACCAGGGTGGGCGTCTATGGCCCCATTTCAGGGCTAATCGCCGGGACGAGCCGGATCCTCTGGACGCCTGGACGGAACGGGTCCTGGCCCCGGCGGCGGCGGACCTGGATGCCCGCGTGGTCTATCCCTTCGGCGGCCCGCCCCATCACCCGTTTCAGCAATGGGCCATGCGCGCGGAGGGGTTGAAGCCGTCACCCATCGGTCCGCTCACCCATCCCGAATTCGGGTTGTGGCACAGCTATCGGGGGGCGCTGCTGTTCGCCGGGATGATCGACCTGGGCCCGCCGCCGGCGGCCGCCCATCCCTGCGACGGCTGTGTCGACCGGCCCTGCTTGTCGGCCTGTCCCGTGAACGCCTTTGGGGACAAGGGCTTCGACCTTCCGGCCTGTCTGGGGCATCTGCGCGCGGCCGAAGGCGTGGAATGCATGACCGGCGGTTGCCTGGCGCGGCGCGCCTGTCCGGTCGGCGCGGGCCATGCTTACGGTCCCGAACATCAGGCGTTTCTTGCCAATTCCTTCCTCACCGCCTTCGGCTCCTGAGGGCGAAGGTCATGGACTTCTCGGCCCGTCGGGCCTATGTAGCCATCCATGGAACAGGTGCCCTTTATAAAGATGCACGGCCTGGGCAACGACTTCGTGGTGCTGGACGCCCGCGAGACGCCGATGCCCCTGACCGCCGGTCAGGCCGCGGCCATCGCCGACCGCCGCCGCGGCGTCGGCTGCGACCAGTTGATCGTGCTGGAACGGCCGCGCTCGGACATCGCCGACGTGTTCGTGCGGTTCCACAATTCCGATGGCGGGGAATCCCTGGCCTGCGGCAACGGTACCCGCTGCATCGCGGCCATGCTGATGGACGAAAAATCTTCCGACCACCTGATTGTCGAAACGGGTGCGGGGCTGCTGGACGCGGAGAAGGGCAAGGACGGCCTGGTTACCGTGGACATGGGCACGGCGCGCCTGGATTGGCGGGAAATCCCCCTGTCCGAAGCGGTCGACACTCTGCATGTCGATGCCGGCGCCGGGCCGCTTCAGGATGCGGTCTGTGTTTCCATGGGTAATCCCCATGCGGTCTATTTCGTTGATGATGCGGATGCCGTGCCGATCGAGGTGTTCGGCCCCGTCATCGAACAGCACAAAATGTTCCCCCAATTCACCAACGTCGAGGCCGCCAGCCTGCGTCCCGACGGCGCCATCCGCATGCGGGTGTGGGAACGGGGCGCCGGCGTGACCCAGGCCTGCGGCACGGGCGCCTGCGCGACCCTGGTCGCCGCCGTGCGCCGGGGCCTGATCGCCGGCCGCAAGGCCGACGTGATCGTCGACGGCGGGACCCTGACCATCGAATGGCTGCCTGACGACCACGTGCTGCTGACCGGGCCCGTGGCGACCAGCTTTACCGGCACCCTGGACCCCCGGCTGCTGAACGGCGCCGCGACCGGCGGGTGATGCCATGAGCGGTGCGGATGTCATCACCCTGGGGTGCCGCCTGAACGCCTTCGAAAGCGAAGTCATGCGCGCCAACGCCGCCCGCGCCGGGTTGGCCGACACCATCATCGTCAATACCTGCGCCGTCACGGCCGAGGCTGAACGCCAGGCCCGCCAGGCGATCCGCCGCGCGCGCCGCGACCGCCCGGGGGCCAAGGTCATCGTCACCGGCTGCGCGGCGCAACTCGATCCCGCGAAATACGCCGCCATGCCGGAAGTCGACCGTGTCATGGGCAACGAGGAAAAGCTCGACCCCGCCGCTTATGCGGTGCTCGGCAATCCGGACGGCCCGGAAATCCAGGTCGCCGACATCATGACGATCAAGGAAACGGCGGCCCATCTGATCGACGGCTTCGACGGCCGCGCCCGCGCCTTCGTCCAGGTGCAGCAGGGTTGCGACCATCGCTGCACCTTCTGCATCATCCCCTTCGCGCGCGGCAACAACCGCTCCCTCGCCATGGGCGCCATCGCCGATCAGGTGCGGGCCCTGGTCGCCCGGGGCTACCGCGAGGTCGTGCTGACCGGCGTCGACATCTGTTCCTACGGCACGGACCTGCCGGGCAACCCGACCCTGGGCCACCTGGTGCGGCGTCTCTTGAAGGCGGTGCCCGAACTGGAACGGCTGCGCCTGTCGTCCCTCGACCCTGCCGCCATGGATGACGAGCTGTTCCGCGCATTGGCCGAGGAAACGCGCCTGATGCCGCATCTGCATCTGTCGCTCCAGGCCATGGACGACATGGTTTTGAAACGGATGAAGCGCCGCCACAGCCGCGATGACGCCTACAAGGTTGCCGAACGGGCCCGCGCCCTGCGCCCTGATTTGGTTCTGGGCGCCGACCTGATCGCGGGCTTCCCGACCGAAACGCAGGCCATGCACGACAACACGCTTGCCGCCGTGCGCGACCTCGATCTCGTGCATCTTCACGTCTTTCCCTATTCGGAACGGGACGGCACCCCGGCGGCCAGAATGCCGACCGTTGACGTGCCGGAACGCAAGGCCCGCGCGGCGGAATTGCGCGATGCGGGTGCGGCCAACCTGGCTCGTTTCCTCGCCACCAGCATCGGGCAGACCGTGCCGGTGCTGATCGAACGGGACGCCATGGGCTACAGTCCCCACTACGCGCCCGTGCATCTGGATGCCCCGGTCGCCGAGGGCACGGTCGTCGCCGCGCGCATCACCGGCGTGCGGCCGGGCGGCCTGACAGGCACCCCGGCCTGATGGCGGAAGAAGCCCAGGGCTGGCTTGCCCGGCTGCGGTCGGGCCTGTCGAAATCGGCCGACCGGGTCGGCGGCGCCATCTCCGATGTCTTTACCAAGCGCAAACTGGACCAGGCCGCCCTCGACGAACTTGAAGAGATCCTCATCCGGGGTGATCTGGGCGTGGCCACGGCGGCCCGCCTGACCACGGCGCTGGCCAAGGGGCGGTTCGACAAGGAAGTGACCGACGGCGAAGTGCGCGAAGCCCTGGCCGACGAGATCGCGGCCCTGCTGGAACCCGCCGCCCGGCCGCTTGTCGTCGACGGCGGGCCTCGGCCCTTCGTGCTTCTGGTCTGCGGCGTCAACGGGTCGGGCAAGACGACGACCATCGGCAAGCTGGCGGCCCAATTCAAGGCCCAGGGAAAATCGGTCCTGCTGGCCGCCGGCGACACCTTCCGCGCCGCCGCCATCGAACAGCTTCAGGTCTGGGGCGAACGCACGGGCTGTCCCGTCGTCGCCCGGGCCCAGGGGGCGGACCCGGCGGGCCTCGCCTTCGACGCCGTGCGCGATGCCCGCGACCAGGGCCACGACATCGTCATCATCGACACCGCCGGAAGACTTCAGAACAAGAAGGACCTGATGGCCGAGTTGGAGAAGGTCGTCCGCGTCATCAAGAAACAGGACGCAACCGCCCCCCATGCCTGTCTGCTGGTGATGGACGCGACCATCGGCCAGAACGCCCATGCCCAGGTCGAGGCGTTCAAGGATGCGGTCGAGGTGACCGGCTTGGTGATGACCAAGCTGGACGGTTCGGCCAAGGGCGGCGTGGTCGTGGCCTTGGCGGAAAAGTTCGGCCTGCCGGTCCATGCCGTCGGCGTGGGCGAGGGCATCGACGACCTGAAACCGTTCGAGGCGCGCAGCTTCGCCCGCTCGCTCATGGGGCTGGACGGCTGATGGCGGCCGTCCGTTACGACGCGGTTCTCTGCGACCTGCTGACGGGCCTGCTGAATTCCTGGGACCTGTGGGATGACGCCGCCGGCGGGACGGAGCCGGGCCGCCGCTGGCGCATGGCTTATCTGCGCGTGACCTTCGCCCAGCCGGGGCCCTATGTGTCCTACGAGGACCTGGTGCGCGAGGCCGCCCGTCAGGAAGACATTTCCGAGGCCGCCGTGCAGGCCCTGTTCGACGGTTACGGCGACCTGCGGCCTTGGCCGGGCGTGGCGGAAACGTTGACGGCCGTACAGGCACGCGGAATTTCCGTCGGCGTCGTCACCAACTGTTCCATCGCCCTGGGCGCAAAGGCCGTGGCCGGCGTCGGCGTCGACTTCGACGCGGTCACCATCGCCGAGACCTCGGGCTGGTACAAACCCAATCCCAAGGCCTATGCGGCGGGCTTGATGGCACTCGGCACCACGGCGGAACGGACCTTGTACGTCGCGGGATCGCCCTTCGACATCGCGGGGGCGCACCAGGGCGGGATGGGCGTGTTCTGGCACAACCAGGCGGGCATGGCGCCCGGCGACGGGAGTGCGCCCGTGGTCATGGATTCCCGGACCATCGAACCTCTTTTGGGATTTCTCGATTAACTCAGGTCGGGCGCGCGGCCGTGCCAGTCCGTGGCCTGCTGATAGGCCTGGCCGAGACGGTACAGCAGCCCTTCGTCGAAGGGCCGCCCCATCAATTGGAACGAACAGGGCAGGCCGTCCGGCGTGAAGCCGCAGGGCACGTTGAGCCCGGGCAAGCCTAGGAAATTCCCCGGCCGGGTGTTGTGGCCGATCTTCAACAGGTAATCGGCGAAGCCGGGATTGGCGGACATGTTGCTTTCCGCCAGGGTCGGCACGGGCATGGTCATCAACGGCGTGTGCAGGACATCGACCTTGCCGAACACCTGATCGCAGAATTCCCGGACCAGCTGCTTGCGCAGGGTCAGCACGCGAAGATAGACACTCGCCGGTGTGAACAGGCCGATGGCGAGACGGGCGCGGGTCTGTGGGCCGTAATCGGTCGCCTGCGTTTCCATCCAGCGGGAATGCACGGCCGCCCCCTCGGTCGCCGTGATCAGGTTGGTCAGGCGGTTCATGACGGCGACGGCATCCGGGATCTTCACGGGCACGATTTCGCAGCCCCGATCCTCGAACATCTTCAGGCTGGCCTCGACCAGGGTCCGAACCTCGGGGGCGACGCCGTCGTAGAAGAAGTTTTCCGGCAGGCCAACCTTGAGCCCCCGCACGTCCTTGTCCAATCCGCCCAGATAGTCGCCGACGGGCGTTCCGGCCGTGACCGGATCGTTGGGATCGATCCCCGCGATGGCCTGCATGATCAGGGCGTTGTCGCGCACGGTGCGGGTCAGGGGGCCGACGGTGTCCAGGGAATGGGCCAGGGGCATGGCGCCGTGGCGGCTGACCCGCCCGTAAGTCGGTTTCATGCCGACCAGCCCGCAGCAGGCGGCGGGCAGGCGGATCGAGCCGCCGGTGTCCGAACCCAGGGCCCCGAAACACATGCGCGACGCCACGGCGACGCCCGAGCCGGAGGACGAGCCCCCGGTCATATGGGCCGTGTTCCAGGGATTGCGGGGCGTGCCGACGACGTCGTTATGGCCGGTCACGCCGAACGCGAATTCGACCATGTTGAGCCGCGCGATATCCAATGCCCCGGCGGCGTCGAGGCGTTCCAGCGCCGTCGCCGTGTGGTCGGGGCGGAAATCCTTGCGGATGGCGGAGCCGCAGGCCGAGACCCGGCCCCGGCGGTAGTACATGTCCTTATGCGCCAATGGCACGCCGTGCAGCGGGCCCAGGGCCGCCCCCTTGGCCCGCGCCGCGTCGGCGGCGTCCGCCTGTGCCAGGGCGTCGGCCTCGTCCAATCCGGCCAGCGCGTTGACCTGGGGGTTCAGCGCCGTCATGCGCTTGAGACAGGCCTCGGTCACCTCACGGGACGAGACGTCGCCCGCGGCGATCGCGGCGGCGGCTTCGGCCAGGGTCATGAAGGCGAGATCGACGGGCGTGGTCACGGGATCAGGCGTCTTTGCGGGCAAGGGTTTCGAGCAGGCGGGTGAAGCCCGCCGGGTCGGCATCGAAGGGCAGGCCCCGGGCGGCGTCGCGTCCGGCCTTGGCGGCGTTGCGGGATGCCCCCGCCGGATCGGCCAAATTCACGGCCTCGGGGCGGAAACCCTGGAACTGGTCAAGCCAATCGAGCAGAGCCGACATGTCGTTGGTGTTGGTGTCGGATGGGGTCATGGGGCTACTTGCGGACCCATTGGCCGCCGGGTGTCATCACGTATTCGCCAGGATCCGCGCGGGAAATGAGTTTTTGGCCGACGAACTGTTCGACGGCGGCCAGCGTGGTGCCGCGCCGTTCGGCGATGCCCTGGTACTTGGCGCGGCGCTGCGCGTTGATGTCGTTAACCAGGGCCTGCACGTCGGCGCGTCCGGCGGCGACAGCGCCCAGATAGCCGTCCGGCCGTTCGCCGACCAATCCCTGGCCCTTGGCCGTGCCGAGGTCCAGGGCGAAGGCGTTGACGGTCAGGGTCACGACCAGCACCGCCGCCAGGGCGATCGATTTCATCATGCGCTTCATCAGAACAAATCGCTGTTTTTCTTGAGAAGATCATCCACGTCTTTTTCCAGTTTTACCCGGACCTCGTGTTCGATCTTCACGTTCAGATTGATGACGATGGGTTTCTCCGGGGCGGCCACCTGCACGGTCGGCTGGCACGCGGTGGCCAGGGCTAGGGTCGCGCCACACAGGGTTCCGCGCATCAGGACGCTAAGGCCCAAAAGCCTGCGGAAGCGGACTGTCATGCGGGGGACTCCTTCCGTTCCATGGTCATGCGCCGGAAAAAATACGCCGCTTACACGGCAGGGCGTGTACGCTATCGCTAAAGAGGGGGGCATAACAAGGGTTCGTGGGCCTGTTATGGTCGTTTGACGGAAAGGGACACAGGAGGACCGCATGTCACGGGCGGCGGTGATCGAAGAGGTTCTGGATTTCTGGTTCGTGCGGGACGACACGGGAGAGCCCGTGTTCCGCGACGTGTGGTTCAAGGCCGATGCGGCGTTCGATACCGATATCCGGGTCCGTTTCGAAGATCATTACCATTGGGCGGCCAAGGGCCATTACGACAGCCTGGCACGCAAACCCTTGGGCAGCCTCGCCCTGGTTATTCTGCTCGATCAGATGCCGCGCAATCTGTTCCGCGACGGGCCGGAGGCCTACGCCACCGACGCACAGGCCCTGGCGCATGCGCGCAAGGCGTTGATGGCGCGCCACGACCGGGGGCTCGACTGGGCGCAGCGCATGTTCCTTTACATGCCGTTCATGCATGCCGAGGATCTGACCGCCCAGGAACGCTCGGTCCTGCTGTTCGCCACCATCCCCAACGACGCCTGCGTCGAATCGGCGCTCAAGCACCATGCAATTATCCGCGAATTCGGCCGCTTCCCTCACCGCAACGCCGTGCTCGACCGCCCGTCGACCGAGGACGAACTCGCCTTTCTCGCCGACAACGGACGCGGATTTTGATCCGCAATCCATTGAAATCGAAGCCTTCTATTTCACACGCGAAAACTTGATTTCCCCTGCCCGTGGACACAAATTATAAATGCAATATTGAACGTATGTCCGGGAAGGGGCGGTTTCCGGATCTATCCGTCATTCGCTGGAGTGTACGCAGATGAAGTTCTCTCGTTCGAAATCGCCGACAACGTTTATTTCCAAGGCCGTCGCGGCGGCCGGCGCGGTTCTGTTGATTTCCGGCTGCACCATGAACGCAACCTGGAATGTCTCCCCTGCCGTCGCCCCTGTGCCACCCGGCAGCGAGTTGCTGTCGTTCGACGCGCCGGGGCTGGCGCCGCAAAGTGCCCTCCGCGCCGAATACAAGGACAACTACCAGGAAGAGGAATACGCCCTGTTCCGGGGTGCCGGCGGCGCCCAGGCGGAGATTATCTCCGTCGAGGCCTCGTCCTACGGCTATGGCGCGCAGGGCGGCGACAAGCATGTCCTGGAATTCGACAAGACGACCCAGGATACGTTGGAGCTTTGGAACCTAGCCAAGGGCGGCAAATTCGCCTACGGCGCCGACAGCTTCGCCTACAAGGGCAAGCTGCCCTATTACCTGCTGCCATTTGACCGCAAGGACACGGGGCAAAGCTGCTTCGGATTCCACGCCGAATTCAACGCCGATCCGCACGACTATCGCGGCCGTTACGATAACCACCTGTTCGGTTACTACTGCGCGCCGCAGGGCACCAAATTGTCGAAAGAGGACATGGTCGCCACCGTCGATCATGTGGACATCGCGGGCCTGACCAAGCGTGCGCCCGCGGTACTTGCCGAGCGCGCGTTTCAGCAACTGACGAACAATCCGCAATTGACCGAAACCGTGAAGCGCGGCGCGCCTCAGGGGGGTGCGGGCACGGAAGCGTTCCCGCTCGACATTGTGCGCATTTATTCCGACCGCCTGGGCGGCGGCAGCGAAACGAGATGAAGGGGGCGGCGCTAGGGACGTCCTCGCGTTGCCTTAATTGCCGAAATCAATCGTGACGGTGCGGCCTTCCTCGGTCACGGCGAAGGCCGCGTCT
Organism: uncultured Rhodospirillaceae bacterium; assembly: GCA_963972065.1. GTDB lineage: Bacteria > Pseudomonadota > Alphaproteobacteria > Rhodospirillales > Casp-alpha2 > UBA1479. The sequence goes on along the minus strand of CAXAVJ010000002.1, from coordinate 73,820 downwards.
TCGAAATCCGGGGCGCTCAGGAAGGCTTGGGCTCCCATGGAAAACCCGTAGTCTTCCAGCGGAATCCCGAACGGGCCCTGATCGAAGGAATGATCACCGTTGGCGTCGTGGTATACGGCGACGGCATAGCGCCCGGGTTTGATGTCCTTGAACACCCAGCTTGCGCGGAGGCCCGACGGCGGGATCACGCCTTCCGACAGCATGCCGTCGCTTTTGGGAAAGACCGCCGGCCGGTCATAAAGCGCCATATGCACGTCACCGTCGTCGGACCGCAGTCCCGTCACGGTCACGGTCAGGTCGGCGGCATGGCCGGCACCAGCCGCTAATGCACAGCACACTGACAGGGAAATCAGAGCAGTTCTGAACACCGGCCGGGGATCCTACGTCGGGTTTCGGAGCGTTTCGGATGTCTGCGGTGAAGCTATGAACGGATCGCACCGGGATCAAGCCCGCAGAGGGCTTGCGGGCGCCGGATCGTCAAACGGTGATGTTCAGGTAGAATCCGCGCGGCACGTCGCGGCGCAGATCCTTGCCTGTGGCCATGACCTCGTTCAGGCGTCGCATGCCGCGCCGTTCGACCGCCGTTTCGCCTTGGCGGATGTGGCTGGCGCGGGCCTGGACTTCGCGCACGGACTCCGACACGTAGGTCACCGCTGTCCGGCCGGTGGGCTGCGCGGGAAGGGCGGTTGATCCGCCGGTGGGCGTGTTGACGCTGTTCATGCGCCGAGAATAGTCGGGCAAAAGTTAACGGAGTCTCAAAGCCCGGTAAATTTTGCCCAGTTGGTGATGTGGCGGTCAGCGGGGGCCGGCGGCGGGTCGGGGCGGGGCCTGGGCGATGTCCGGCGGCAAGCCGTCCTTGTGGCGTTCCAAGGCCCAGCGGATGGAGGGAAAGGCCAGGTCGTTCCATGGGATATCGTCCCATGCAAGCAACTGGGTATCGGTGCTTTCCGGGCCGGGGGCGTGGTCGCCCGTGGTCATGCGCCCGGCGTGAATGACATAGATCTGCGATATCCGGGGAATTTCGTAAACGCCGATCAGGCCGGTGATCTCGATATCGACGCGGGCTTCTTCCCAGGCTTCGCGCTTCGCGCCGTCGGCGGTGGTTTCATTAAGTTCAAGAAATCCCGCCGGCACGGTCCAGAACCCGGCGCGGGGTTCGATGGCGCGTCGGCACATCAGGTAGTGCCCGTCCCAGGTCGCGACCACGCCGGCGATGATCTTTGGGTTGTCGTAATGGATGAACCCGCAGTCCAGGCAGGTCAGGCGCTCACGTTCGTCGCCCTCGGGCACGGTCCACACGCTGGGGCCGGGTTTGCGTATATCGTCGCTCATGGGGGAACTGTAGCCGAATGTCGGCTCGGGCGGCAAAGGGGCTGGTAATGCCGCTTACGGCGGGATCAGGCGATGACGTCGATGATCTGCCCGCGCCGCACGGGGGCATTGGGGTCGAGTTCGGGAACGCCGCCGTTCTGGGCGTTGAATTCCTTCAGGTTGTTCTGCGCATCCTGCAACAGATCAGCCGCCAACTGTTCCTGCTTCAGCGAGCGTTTCAAACCCAGAACGTTGGCGACGGCACCCAGAGGCCCGACGGATTCGACCATGATGGCAGTTTCCCTTTGCGAATCGGTCTCAAATCATGGCAGATCAGGCGGGGAATTCAATATGCCTTATGGACTGGTTCCAAAGGGCCTGGAGCATTGTATTTTAAGGAAATATTCGGACCTAATTGCGAAAATCCGCATGTACTGGACGGCGTCCCTGAAAGGGCGCACACGTCGGCATGTAAAAGAGCAGACTGAAGGCACCCGTGGCAGACCGCGACTACGATCATACCTATCTGGCGCTTCGCCGCCCGACCTACGCCAGCCGCACGTTCCTGGGCGGAACACGGCTGTCCACGCGCACGGGGATGTTCGTGGTCGTGGGCTTGTTGGCGGTCATGGTCTATGCCGGGCTTATCGTACATGTGAACGACCGCGTATCCGCCGCCCACCTGGGGCTTGAGCGGGCGCAAAATCTAAGCACGCTGGTCACCGCCATCGCCCGCGGACAGGCCGCCCTGCAGACCGATGAGAAACGCTATATCCTGACCCGCGACGCGGCGGCCGCGCAGGACATGCGCGGCCTTCTGGATGAACAGTCGCGCACCCTTGACGCCCTCGGCGCCCATGCGGATGCGGGCGATCTTGCGCGGCCCATCGCGACCCTGAAGGACGGTCTGGTTCAGTACGACCAGCATCTGTCGGAATTGGTCGGCGCCCTGTCCGGCAATCCCGCGGCGGCGGGCGGCGCCCTGCGCGACGCCGATCAGGCCCTGGCGCCCCGGTTGGCCGCCTCGGGCCGGCGCGGCCTGCCGGAACTTCTGTCACGGGTCAATCAGTTGGGCAGCGAAATGGTCCTGACCGGCGATCCGGTGCATCTGGTTGACCTGCAGAACGCCTATAAGCAACTGGCGGCGCGGGTCGAAGACGCGGGCTTGCCGCGCGGCGACCGCGCGGCGATCACCGACCTGCTGGCCCGTCATCAGGACGCCATGATGGCATTGATCACGGCACGGGTGGGCGTCAACGAAGACGCCCAGCGTTTTGACGATATTCTGACCTATATCGCGCCCTCCCTGACGGCGCTGACCAGCGTCGCCGGTGAACTGATCGGCGAACGCTGGGACTCCTTAAACGCCGCCCGCAAGTTCGCCGCCGCATCCCTGGTTGGCGGCGGGGCCGCAATCATTCTTTGGGTGGTGACGCTGGGTCTCATCGTCATGCGCACGATCACCCGCCCGGTTCAGGCTTTGGCCGAGGCCGCCGACCGGCTGGCCCGGGGCGACCGCACGGTCATGATTCCGGGCCGCGGCAATCGCGACGCCGTCGGTCAATTGGCCCGCGCCTTCGACGATTGGATGGCGGCCATGGCCGACGCCGAACACCTGCGCCAGGATCTGGACCATGCCCAGGCCAAGACCCTGCAGGCGGTCGAGACCATGGAGGCCGAAGCGCACCGCGCCCAGGCCGCAGCCGACGATGCCGAAGTCCTGCGCCGCACGCTGGCCGATTACCGCCGCGAAATGGACGAGATGGAAAACCTGCTGGCGGAATTCGAAGAGGATCAGGCCAATCAGGCGCCGGTGCCGGCGCTCGCCCGGGCCCAAGCCCTGGCACAATCCCAGGTTCAGGCCGCGGCGGCGGGCGGCGAGGCGGCGCTGGGTAAGGTTTCCGACCATCTGTCGCAGGTCAGCCGCCAGGCATCGGCGGCGATCATCGACGTCGAACTGACGGATACCCTGATCCGCAACATCGCCGCCGCGCGCGAACAATTGGACGGTCTGGGCGGCCATGTCGTCGCGGTGCGCGAGGAATTCAACCAGTTCCTGTTCGGCCCGCAGGCCCCCGGTGGGGCCGACGACGACAAGACCGTCGCCTTGAACGGCGGCGCCGTGCGTCAGGCGAGCCTGAAGGATCCGGAATCGCGGGCCCGCTTGGCCGCCATCCGCGATGCCGTCGACCGTGCCGAGCGGGCGCTTGGTGCCTGCACGCGTGAGGTCGAACATGTCACCGACACGGCGCAGCGTCTGGCCGCGTCGGCATCCGACGAGGCGCGTCTGGCGACCGACCAGTTGGCGGCGCAATCCGATTATCTGCGGGCACTGCTCGATACGCTCGCCCACCGCACACAGCCGCAGGCGATCGCCGGGCCGGCGGCCCAGGCGTCAGGTTCGAAGGACCGCGACGCCGGGTAGGTCTTTGCCTTCCAGCCATTCCAGGAACGCCCCGCCGGCGGCGGAAACATAGGAAAATTCGGCCGCCACGCCGGCGTTGATCAGCGCCGCCACCGTGTCACCCCCGCCCGCGACGGATGTCAGCGTGCCGTCCCCGGTCAGTACCGCGGCCGCGCGGGCCAACTCATTGGTGCCGGCATCGAAGGGTTTGATTTCGAACGCCCCCAGGGGCCCGTTCCATACCAGGGTGCGGCAATCCTTCAGGCGCTTGGTCAGGTCCTGGACCGTGGCCGGGCCGACGTCCAGCATCATGGCGTCCTTGGGCATGGCGCGGACGTCGACCACGTCCGACGGTGCCCCTTCCTTGAATTCACGGGCGATCACCGCATCGACGGGCAGGGCGACCGCGCAGCCGGCGGCCTCCGCGCGGGCCAGAATATCCCTGGCCGCGTCTGCCATATCGTGTTCGCACAGCGACTTGCCGACGTCGATGCCCTGGGCATGCAGGAAGGTGTTGGCCATGCCGCCGCCGATGATCAGCAGATCGACCTTTTCCACCAGATTGCCCAGGACTTCCATCTTGGTCGAGACCTTGGCGCCGCCGACCACGGCGGCGACCGGGTGTTCAGGGGCTTCCAGCGCCTTGGTCAGGGCGTCCAGTTCGGCCTGCATCAAACGCCCGGCGGCGGCCGGCAGGATGCGCGCGATGGCCTCGGTCGAGGCATGGGCCCGGTGCGACACGGAAAAAGCATCGTTGACGTAAAAATCGCCGAGAGCGGCCAGTTTGCCTGCGAAGGCCGCATCGTTGGCCTCTTCCCCGGCGTGGAAGCGCAGATTTTCCAGCACGCAGACCTCGCCGTCCTTCATGGCGCTGATCACGGCTCGGGCCTCGGGGCCGATGCAGTCGGGGGCGAAGGCGATCTCGCGCCCCAGGATCCCGGACAGGGCGTCGGCCACGGGCTTCAGGCTCATCCCGGGGACGACCTTGCCCTTGGGCCGGTCGAAATGGGACAGCACGCAGACCCGGGCCCCCGCCGTGATGAGATCGGTCAGGGTCAGGGCGGACCGCTCAAGGCGCGTGGCGTCGGAAACCTGGCCGTCTTTCATGGGTACGTTGAGGTCGCAGCGGACCAGGACGGTTTTGCCCCGGACGTCGAGATCGTCGATGGTCTTGAATTGGCGCATGGTGCGGGATCCCCTGGATCGGTTTCTTGTGATCGGATTGCCGGGGTTATAGGGGATAGTCGCCGCCCGCGCCAAGGGGCAGTTGACGGAATCTAGGGGGTGAGGCGCTTGATCTCCGCCGCCGCCGCGTCGGCCTTGGCCGTGTCGCCCAGCACTCGGTAGGCTCGTTCCAGTCGCGTCCAGCCGGCCAGATCGTCCGGATTTTCCTTCAGCCGGTCGGCCAGGCGCTCGACCATGCCGCGGATCATGGCGTCGCGGTCTTCGGCGGTCATTTCCTGGGCCGCTTCCATCTGTTCGCGGGACGGTCCCGGCTGGGTGGCGGGGGCGTCTGCATGGGGGTGGCCGGCATGGGGGTCGTCGCCCTCGGGCCGCATGATGGGCGTCGAGGGGCGCAATACCGGCGGCTGTTGTGCCAGCAGCTTGCGGGCGTCCTCGGACATGGTGATGGTCTGGGGGTCGATCTTCAGTTCTTCTGCGGCGCGGGCGATCTGCTGACGCACCACGGGCACCCAGGGGGCCTCTTCCGAGGAAATGGCGACCAGGTCGGCCCAATCCTGCAGGGCGCCATTGACGTCCCCCGCCTGCGCCTTTTTCAGGCCCAGGTAATAGCGGGCTTTGGGGTCGAAGGGGGCCTTGTCGCGCACGGCCCGGAAGATCGCCGCCGCGTCGTCCGTGACCTTCATCTGGCCGGTCAGGATCAGGGCCTCGGCATAGGCGATGTCCACGTCGGTCCGGCCATTGGCGATCTTGCGCGCGTGGGCGAAGGTGTTCAGGGCGTCGGCGAAGCGTTCCATGGAGATATAGCTGCGGCCCAACAACAACCAGCCTTCGATATCGTCCGGGTTTTCCGTCAACCGTTCGGCCAGGCGGCCGACCATGGCGGTCATTTCGGGATTGGCTTCCGGGCGGGGGGTGGTCTGTGCCGCCACTTGTTCGGCGGGCAGGTCGCGGGCGGCAAAGGGCTGATCCGGCTGGTCGGGAGAGCCGAGCACGATGTAGAGCGCCGCCGCCGCCAACGGTACGCCGGTGCCGATCAGAATGGCGGTCAGGCGGCGCGGGCCGCCGCTGCCGGGGGCGCCTGCCCCGGTCTGCAATTCCGTGTCGGCGGCCAGCATGCGGCGCTGGACTTCCAGGCGCGCGGCCTCGGCGGCCTCGGCATCCAGCAGTCCTTGGTCCGCGTCGCGCTCGATCTCCTTCAACTGGTCGCGGAACACGGTCAAATCGTATTCGGCGCGGGCCGCGGGCACGGCGTTGCGGCGCAGCAGCGGCCCGGCCAGGGCCAGCCCGACACCGGCCGCCAGCACCGCCATGGCGATGACCAGGGCGGTCATGGGGCGTCTCCCTCAAGCAGTTTGTTCAGGCGCGCCCGTTCTTCGGGCGACAGGGGTTTCGCCGCGACCGGCGATGCCGCGCGGCGGCGACGGTAAAACAGGATCAGGGCCAGGATGCCGAACAAGGCGACCACCGCCGGCCCGATCCAGAGAACGAGGGTCGAGCCCTTGACGGGTGGCTTTAACAGCACGAAATCGCCGTAGCGGGCGACCACGTAGTCGATCACCTGTTCGTTGCTGTCACCGGCCTTCAGGCGTTCGCGCACCAGCACGCGCAGATCCTTGGCCAGGCCCGCGTCGGAATCGTCGATCGACTGGTTCTGGCAGACAAGACAGCGCAGATCCCTGGAGATCACCCGCGCGCGGTGTTCCAGCGCGGGGTCGGCCAGCATTTCGTCCGGATTGACGGCGTGGGCGGGTGACAGGGGAAGGGCGGCCAACAGCAGGGCAGCGAGAACCACGGCGCGAATCATTTGCCGGTCCCCTGGATCGAGCGGATCAGCGGCAGAATTTCCGTTTCCAGCTTGTCGCCGACGATGGGGCCGACATGCTTGAAGCGGATGCGCCCCGTGCCGTCGACGATGAAGGTTTCCGGCACGCCGTAAACCCCCCAGTCGATGCCGACGCGCCCGCTTTCGTCCGCGCCCGTGGCCGTGTAGCTGTCGCCCAGTTTATCGAGCCAGGCACGCGCCGCCTCGGGCGCGTCCTTGTAGTTCAGGCCGTAGACGGGAACGATGCCCATCTTGGCCAGTTTGTTGATCTCGGGATGTTCGGCGCGGCAGGGCACGCACCAGCTGGCGAATACATTGACCACGCTGACCCCGCCCTTTTTCAGGTCGGCCGTGGAAAATCCACCGGGCTTGCCGCCGGCCACGGGCGGCAGGGTGAATTCCGGCGCCGGCTTGTCGATCAGGGCCGAGGGAATGATTTTCGGGTCCTTGGTCAGGCCGACCGCGAAATAAAGGGCGAGCACCAGAAACAGGCCGAGCGGCAGCAAATAGAGCAGGCGCGATTTCATGGCCTGTCCTCAGTCCGCGCCGGCGGTTTGGGCCACGGAACCCCGCCGCGCCGGGGCGCCGACGCGGTGGCGGCGGTCCGACAGGCTGAGCGCCCCGCCCGCGATCATGATCATCAAACCAGCCCACATCCAGGCGACCAGCGGGTTGAAATACAGCCGCGTGACGAAGCCGGGCTTGCCTTCGGGCGTGGTGCCTTGGTCGCCGATCACGGCGTAGATGTCGCCCAGCAGGGTCGGCTCGATCCCGGCCTCGGTCGTCGGCTGGCCCGAGACGTTGTAGACGCGCTTTTCCGGGTCGAGAACGACCAGCACCCGCCCACCCTTGGATACCGTGAAATGACCCGCGGTGAAGGCATAGTTGGGGCCCTGGCCGTCTTGCGCGCCGTCGAAACGGAATTCGTAACCGGCCAGCGTCACCGTATCGCCGGGCGCCATGACCTGGATGCTTTCCTTGACCCAGGCCCCGGCGCCGGTCATCCCGGCGATGGTCACGGCCAGGCCCAGATGGGCCAGGGTCATGCCCCAGGATGCGCGCGGCTGACGCGCCAGGCGGCCGAGGGCGCGGCCCAGGCCGTCCCGGCGCAGTCGCAAGCGTTCCGTCAGTTCAACCAGCGTGCCGACGGCAAGCCAGGCCGCCAAGGCCATGCCGACGATGCCCAGGAACGGGCCGTCGGTGACCAGGGCCCAGGCGCCGACGGCGGCCAGCAGGGCCGCCACCATGGCTGGCCATAGACGCGCCACGGCGGCGCGCCAGTCGCCGCGTTTCCAGTTCAGCATGGGGCCGACCGCCATGACCACGATCATCGGCAGCATGATGGGGATGAACACGGCGTTGAAGAACGGTGGGCCGACCGAGACCTTGCCGCCGCCGACGGCGTCGAGCAGCAGGGGATAGAGCGTGCCGAGCAGCACCACCGCCGTCGCCGTCGCCATGACCAGATTGTTGAACAGCAATCCGCCCTCGCGGCTGATCGGCTGGAACAGGCCGGTGGAAATCAATTGCGGGCCGCGCCAGGCATAGAGGGCGAGCGAGCCGCCGATCACGATGATCAGCAGGATCAGGATGAACACGCCGCGCGTCGGGTCCGTGGCGAAAGCATGGACCGAGGTCAGCACGCCAGAACGGACGAGGAAGGTGCCCAAGAGGCTCATGGAAAAGGTGATGATGGCGAGCAGGATGGTCCAGCCCTTGAGCGTGTCGCGCTTTTCCACCACCGTCGCCGAATGCAGCAGGGCCGTGCCCGCCAGCCAGGGCATGAACGACGCGTTTTCGACCGGATCCCAGAACCACCAGCCGCCCCAGCCCAGTTCGTAATAGGCCCACCAGCTGCCCAATCCGATGCCGGCCGTGAGGAAGCACCAGGCGGCCAGGGTCCAGGGGCGCACCCAGCGCGCCCAGGCGGCGTCGACCCGGCCTTCGATCAGGGCCGCGATGGCGAAGGAAAACGCCATGGAGAAACCGACATAGCCCAGGTAGAGCATGGGCGGATGGAAGGCCAGGCCCGGGTCCTGCAGCAGCGGGTTCAGATCGTTGCCGTTGATGGGGGCCGGGATCAGCCGCTCGAACGGGTTCGAGGTCAGCAAAATGAACAGATAGAAGCCGACGGCGATCAGCGCCTGGATCGACAGCACGCGGGCGCGCAAGCTGGGCGGCAGATTGGCGCCGAAGGCGGCGACGGCCGATCCGAACAGGGCCAGGATCAGCACCCACAGCAGCATCGAGCCCTCGTGGTTCCCCCACACGCCGGAAATCTTGTAGATCAGCGGTTTATCGGTATGCGAATTCTGGGCGACGTTGAGGACGGAAAAATCCGACGTGATGTAAAGGTTCATCAGGCAGCCGAAGGCGACGGCGACCAAAAGGAACTGCATCAGGGCCGCCGGGCGGGCCACGGCCATCCATCCGGCATCGCCCCGATGCGCGCCGATCAGGGGCAGGGTGGCCTGCACGGCGGAAACGAACAGCGCCAGAATCAGCGCGAAATGGCCCAGTTCGGCGATCATTTGGCGGCATCCCCCTTGCTTGGGTGTTTCTGGTCCGACCCTTCCTGCCAGCGGCCGGATTTCTTCAGCGCGTCGGCGACCTCGGGCGGCATGTAATTTTCATCGTGTTTGGCCAGGACTTCCTCGGCCACGAACAGGCTGCCCTGCAGGCGGCCTTCGGTGACCACGCCCTGCCCCTCGCGGAACAGGTCGGGCAGGATGCCCCGGTAGGTCACGTCGATCACATTGGCCCCGTCGGTGATGCGGAAGGCGGTGACGGCACCGCCGGGCTTCTTCACGCTGCCTTCCTCGACCAGGCCGCCCAGGCGCACGCGGCGGTCGATCTTGACCTTGCCTTCGGCGATGTCGGTGGGGGAATGGAAGAACACGATGCTTTCCTCGAACGCGGTCAGCACCAGGGCGGCGGCGACGCCCAGCAGGCCGAGCCCGATGGCGGCGAAGGTCAGGCGTTTATGCTTGCGCTTCACGGCCGGGCCGCTCCGTCGTCCGTGGGGGGCGCGCGCCGGGCGCGGGGGGCATCCCCTTCCAATTGGGCCAGCTCACGTTCGGCGGCCTTGAGACCGCGCAGGCTGAGCCACAGCAGGACCGCCAGCACGGCGATGACGGCGCCGTAGCTGGGCCAGACAAAGCCCGCGTAACCGCCCATGTCGAGGAATTCGCTGATCTTGGTCATGGTGCTGGAAAGGGGCCCTCTGATTACGGCATTTATGTGGTGGCTGTGTGCCGGATTGGCAACGCCGGCATCATATCCCCGATCCCGGCGCCGTCTTTGATATTGGTCAGTTTAGCGGCCCATGTTTCCGGGGCAAGGTTGCAATTTATTGAATATGTTTTTCATGCCCCTGCTTCCTCGGCCTGGATCTGGCGCCGCGCGCGCAGACGGGTTTCCGTCAACTCGCGGCGCATGCGCAGCATCAGCACCCACAGGTAATAGGTCGTGAACGCCCCGATCATCAGGAACAGGGGCCACAGCATGTCGGGATGGATGGTCGGCCCGCCCATGCGCACGATGGAGGCCGGCTGATGCAGGGTGTTCCACCAGTCGACGGAGAACTTGATGATCGGCACGTTGACCAGGCCGACCATGGCCAGGATCGCCGATGCCTTGGACCCCCGCTGCGGATCGTCAAAGGCGCTGTTGAGCGCCATGTAGCCGAGATAGAGAAAGAACAGCACCAGAACCGAGGTCAGGCGCGCGTCCCATACCCACCAGGCCCCCCACATGGGCTTGCCCCAGAGCGAGCCGGTCAAAAGTGCCAGGAAGGTAAAGCAGGCGCCGATGGGCGCCGTCGCCCGGGCCGCCACATCGGCCACCGGATGCTTCCAGATCAGCCCCACGGCGGCGGAGATCGCCAAGCCCACATAGCAGAACAGGGCCATCCAGGCCGCCGGCACGTGCACGTACATGATGCGCACGGTCTCGCCCTGCTGATAGTCGGCGGGCGAGGCGAACAGGCCCAGGTACAGCCCGGCCGCTGCCAGCACGACCGTCGCCCCGGCCAGCCAGGGGCTGAGCACCGTGGCCAATTTCATAAAGCGGCGCGGATTGGCGAAATAGTTGAACATGGCCGGGAAGCTACCCTCTTCGAAAAATTTATTCCAGCGCTTGGCGCAGGCCGGCGGCGGCCCCCCAGGGACAAAGCGCCAGCGCGCCGGCGAAGATCGCGCCCAGCAGCAGCAGGGGTGCCCTGGCCGGGAACCCGCCGATGGCGGCCTCGACCGCGCCGACGCCGAAGATCAGCACGGGAATGAACAGCGGCAGGATCAACAGCGCCAACAGCACGCCGCCCCGGCGCGAGCCCAGGATCAGGGCCGCCCCCACGGCGCCGATCAGGCTGAGCGTCGGTGTCCCCAGCAAAAGCGCCAGCAGCAACAGGCCGAAGCCGTCGACCGGCATGTTCAGCAGCACCGCCAGCACGGGCGCGGCGACGATCAGCGGCAGGCCGGTGATCAGCCAATGGGCCAGCACCTTGGCCAGCACGACGACCTCCAGGGCGGGCGGGCTGAGGGCCAGAAGTTCCAGCGAGCCGTCCTCGAAATCCGTGTGGAACAGGCGTTCCAGCGACAGCAGCACCGACAGCAGGGCCGCGACCCAGAGTACCCCCGGCGCGATGCGCGCCAGCACGTTGGGCTCCGGCCCGACGCCCAAGGGAAACAGCACCACGGCGATGACGAAGAACATGACGACCATGGCGCTGTCCATGCCCTGACGCAGGGCCAGACGCAGGTCGCGCATCAGGATAGCGCGGAAGCCGGTCATGCGGCGGTGTCCGCGTCGACCGACAGGCGGGCGGCGAAACCGGAAAGGTCCAGGTTGTCGGCGTCCTTCAGCCCCAAATCCGAATGGGTCGAGACCACGGCCATGCCGCCGGCGTCGCGGTGGCGCTGGATCAGGGCGCGCAGGCGGTCGGTGGTCTCGGCGTCCAGCGCCGTCGCCGGCTCGTCCAGCAGCCAGATGGCGGCCGGGGCCAGCGCCAGGCGGGCCAGGTTCAACCGCCGTTTCTGCCCGGCGGAAAGAAACCGCGCCGGCAGGTCGGAAAGATGCCCAATGCCGAGCGCATCCAGCGCCGGGGCCACCGCCGTATCGGGATCGCCGCCCATCAGCCCGGCCCAGAAGGCGAGATTCTCCGCCGCCGTCAGGGCCGGTTTCACGGCGTCGAGATGACCGAGATAGCGCAGCCGCAGGCGGTGGGCGTCGGGATCGTCGGCGACGGCGGCACCATTCCAGGACAGGGTCCCCCCGGCCGGCGGCAGCAGCCCCGCCATGAGCCGCAGCAGCGACGATTTTCCCGATCCGTTGGGCCCGGTCAGCACCAGCGCCCCGCCGCTTTCGATCTGGAACGCCAGGCCCCGGAACACGGGCCGCGCACTGCGCAGACAGTCCAGCGATATGCCTTCGAAACGGTTCACGGGGATGACGGTCCTGTCCTGCCGGGCGGGCGTGCCTCTCGATCATAGATACCCCGGACAGGCGCGTGAATACAGGGGCCTCTGGCCGGGCCGGCGACGAAAAAAAGCCGGGCTCTTGGGGAGAGCCCGGCTTTAAGTTCGGCTGGTGCCGATTAAGGGGACCAGAGAGGGGGGTCTCTGGTTAATAGACGAGGAGGTCTATGGTTCCTATTTAGCCCCCGGAATGGGGCGAGATTATGTCCCCAATGTGATCTTTTCTTGTGCCCGCCAAACGCTTGAGATTCCGGGCTTTTCCGGGGGGCGCCTTGGCGATATCCTGATCTCCATGGCAAATTCGCGCCCGTTTGGGGGGCTTCGCGCCGCCCCGGTCCTGCTGTTGCTGCTGTTCCTGGCGCCCCTGTTCGCGCGCCCGGCGCTGTCGGCGGAACGCGATGACGCGGCCTTGGTCGCGGCCTTGCGGGCGGGCGGCCATGTCCTCTATTTCCGCCATTCGGCCACGGACTGGACCCAGAACGATCAGGTGCAACAGGCCGGCGACTGGCAAAGCTGCGACGGGGCCAAGATGCGCCAGTTGTCGGACGCGGGGCGGATGACGGCGCAGCTGATCGGCCTGGCCATCCGCACCCTCGCCATTCCCGTGGGCGGGGTGCTGTCCTCGGAATACTGCCGCGCGGCGGAAACCGCCCGCCTGATGGGCCTGGGCGACGTGCGCACCACGACGGAGATCATGAACCTGCGGGCCCAGGACTTCGTCGGCGGCCATGACGCGGCGGTGAAAAATGCCCGCACCCTGCTGGCCCGCCCGCCGGCGCCCGCCACCAACCGGGTGATGGTCGGCCACGGCAACCTGATGCGCGCGGCGACCGGCCAGTACACGGACGAGGCCGGGGCCGTGGTGGTCCGCCCCGACCCCGGATCGGACCTGGGCTTCGCATTCGTCGCCCTGGTCACGCCCCAGGACTGGCTGCGGCTGGCGGAGGAATTCGCTCTGCGCTGAATTAGAGAAAAGCGCGGCTTAAGAATGCAGGAATCTCTAGCAAATCAGAATGTGCATTCCCGGCAGATGGTTGCTCTGGTTTTTGTTCTGCTACAGGAAGCGGCGGACGGCTTGATTCATCTTCGCTTATCGAGTGTTTTGGTTTGGGAGGGGACGGTTGCCAGGACTCAAGATGCTGTCCGATCTTTTCGTAAAACTGGGGCGCTAAAAACTCTAATTCTTCGATGAACGTGCGTGTTCCTGTGAATCGCCGAGCGCTGTTGCTTGTGAGAGTAATTTCGAAGGCGCGAATGTCGGAGTTTGATGCGCCGTTTTCGATCTTCTTTTGATCTTTCCTGACTTCGCTTAACGAAAGAACTGTATTTGCTGCCCTCGAAGCCCAGACAGCTGAAATATAGACGTCAGGGATCTCAACTTCACGAAGCTGTCTTAGTAACCAATTTATTCGCGAGGAGTTTCTGGCTTTGTCGCGCGGAGCGTCAACTGACATGGAGATGCGAATAGAGCGAGTGTTTACATCTGCTGAAATCATTAATGGTGATGCAGTGTTGGGTATCTCTAAATCGGCCGAGAGAATTCCCCTGCCGCACAGTTCGTGAACTTCATCGGACATGCGTTTGTCCGGATCAGAAACATGCGACCTTGGGAGCCGCACCCCAACTTTGCATGATATTATTCGGGACATAATCAGTGATAGGTCACGGATTTGTTGATGCCATGCTTTGACGATTTCTGCCGCATCCGGTCGGATAATCTTGCCACCTGCTTGAACCTGGGCGACCGCGGTGGACCATTCTTTGGGCATGCTCGTAAACCCAGTCACACCAGCGGAATCGTGAGAGAAAAATCTGATAAATTCTCTCAACAGAAACGCTTGTTCTGGATCCTTAATCGCGGCCTGTTCGTGCAAGAGAAGGGCGTCAGTAAGAACGCCGCTCCAAGAGATGTGGAATAATCCAACTTTTCTTAAGAGGGACTTTTGGACCGCTAGTGGATGGTGTGTGGGAAGCGCAGCGAACTCGTTGGAAATTGTTAGAACAGCGTCAATTCCATTCTCTCTAGCAATTTTTAAATAACGTTCAATTTGCTCAGGTTGAAGATCATTTTTACCGATCTTCGCCTCTACTAAACATGACCACTTTCTGTGTCCTGTGCTGACAACAATGAGACCATCCGGTCGGTCCCGCCGAGGGGAACTGGGGTCGCTCTTAAAGACAATCTCGGTGAATGTATCGACGCTAGTCCTGGTGCCAATCTTTTGTCCCAAAGGGGAAAGCACCGTGTTTGCCAATGGAGGAACGGCAGAAAGGACAGAGAGTAGGATCGAAGACGCTCGTTGCTCTTTTCCAGTTTCTGAAATTACTGGGAACAAGCGGGCGACCTCGCCAGAGGTTAGCGATTCCGGTAATTCCATGAAAGAATCCCCCTATATTCTTAAGATTGAATATTAAGAAGCTTACACGCGACAAGATCACAAGGCCACGCGTAATACGGGTTTCTTTAATATGAAACGATGTACTCAGATAGCTGCGAAATTCAACCCCCCGCCCCCCGCCGATCATCGATCACCTTGCCGTCGTTGGGCAGGCTGCCGGGGGCAACGAACGCGACCCCGCCCTTGAGCTTGCAGGTCGCCTGGATGGTTTCGGCGAGGGCGGCGGCGAGGGCGTCCGGGGCGGGCGGGGCGGTCTCGCACATCAGGGTCATCCGGTCGGCATCGCCCTCGCGCGTCACCACCATGCGGGCACGCTGGATTTCCGGGTGGCGCTTGACGATGTCGGCGATCTGGCGCGGGTGGACGAACATGCCCTTGACCTTGGCGGCCTGGTCGGCGCGGCCCATCCAGCCCTTGATGCGGGTGTTGGTGCGCCCGCAGGGGCTGGCCCCGGCCATCACCGCCGACATGTCGCCGGTGGCGAAACGGATCAGCGGATAGTCGGCATTGAACGGCGTGGTCAGGAGAACCTCGCCGACCTGGCCGGGTTCGACAGGCTCGCCCGTGCCGGGGGTGACGATTTCCAGGATCAGGCCTTCTTCCAGGATCAGGCCTTCGCGGGCGGTCGATTCATAGGCGATCAGGCCGACGTCGGCGGAGGCATAGATGTTATAGGCGTCGATCCCGGCGGCGTCGCAGGCGGCGCGTTGATCGGGCAGGAAAGGCTCCCCGCCGACGGCGGCCTTGGCGAGCGACGACACGTCCGCCCCCGTTTCGGCGGCCTTGTCGAGCAGCACCTTGAGGAACGACGGCGTGCCGCAATAGGCCGTGGGGCGAATGTGTTCGATGGCGCGGACCTGTAGTTCCGTATTGCCGACGCCGGCGGGCACCACGGCGCAGCCAATCGCCTGGGCGCCGCTGTCGACCATCAGCCCGGCCGGCGTCAGGTGATAGGAAAAGGTGTTGTGCAGGACGTCGCCCGCGCGCATCCCGGCGGCATACAGCCCGCGCGCCATGCGCCACCAGTCCGCCCCCTGGCCGTCGGCGTCGTAGGTCGGCCCGGGGCTTTGATAGATATGGCGCAGCCGCCCGTCGGGCACGGTCGTCAGGCCGCCCAGGGTATGGCCCGGCGCCTGCCGGTCGACCAGTTCCGACTTGCGGGTCACGGGCAGCCTGGCCAGCGCCGCGCGGTCGGTGATCCCGGCGGGGTCGATGTCGGACAGGACTTCGCGGTAATAGGGGGCCTTCGCCTTGGCCTGGGCCAGGCGCGCCCGCAACGCCTCGAACAGGGTCGCCTCGCGGGCCTCGGCCGCCCGGGTTTCCTGGTCATCGTAATGGGGATTGTCGGGCATGGTGCGCCTCTCGTTATGGGGTTCACGCAAATGCGTCGGCACAATCCGTGCCGGGTTGCGCGGGATTTGCGTCAGAGCCAGCGCTTGCGGCGGCGGTAGTGCTTGACGTCGCGGAAGCTTTTGCGGCCTTCCCCGGCCAGGCCGAGATAGAATTCCTTCACGTCCGGGTTTTCCCGCAGGCCCGCCGCGTCGCCGTCCATGACCACGCGGCCGTTTTCCAGGATGTAGCCGTAATCGGCGTATTTCAGCGCGATCATGGTGTTCTGTTCGGCCAGCAGGATCGACACGCCCTCCTTTTCGTTGAGCGCCTTCACGATCTCGAAAATCTCCTCGACCAGCTGCGGGGCCAGGCCCATGGAGGGCTCGTCCAGCAGGATGGTGTTGGGATTGGCCATCAGCGCCCGGCCGATGGCGGTCATCTGCTGTTCGCCGCCCGAGGTATAGCCCGCCTGCGAGGTGCGGCGTTCCTTCAGGCGCGGGAAATAGTGGTAGACCTTCTCCAGGCTTTCGGCGACGGCGGCGGCGCCGTCCCGGCGGGTGTAGGAGCCGGTCATCAGGTTGTCTTCGACGGTCAGATGTTCGAAGCAATGGCGGCCTTCCATGACCTGGATGACGCCGCGCTTGACCAGTTCGTTGGGCGTCAGGCTGTCGACGCGTTCGCCCCGGAACAATATCTCGCCCTTGGTGACTTCGCCGCGTTCGGCCCCCAGAAGGTTGGAAATGGCCTTCAGCGTCGTCGTCTTGCCGGCGCCGTTGGCCCCGAGGAGGGCGACGATGCCCCCCTCGGGAACCTCAAGCGATACCCCCTTCAACACCAGGATCACATGGTCGTAGATGACCTCGATGTTGTTGACCACGAGCGGTGACGTCTGGGCGGCCGCCTCGGTCTTGCGTTCAACAGCCTGTGCCATGAACCTCGCCTTTCGTTTCGTATCGTGGCCGGGGACCCGTCGGAACCGCCTACTTGCAGGTCCTGGGGGTGATGTTGTTTTCCTTCGCGTAGGCCGCGGCATCGGCCTCCACGAGGGGGCGGACGATGTCGCGCATCGGCGTCAGCCATTCGCTGGCATAGGACCATTTGGCGCCGTCCCATTTCTGGATGATCACCGGCCCCATGGTCTCATGGTCTTCGCAGGTGATCTTGAGCGGGCTGACCATCCCCTTGAAGCCGAGCTTATCCAGGGTTTCCTGGGTGATGTTCAGGTTTTCCAGGCCCCAGCGGACCTGTTCGCCGGTCAGGGATTTGTTGCCGAACTTGGCCTGGGCCGTGCGCACGGCTTCGGTGGCGAACATGGCGTTGACGACGCCGCGGTTGTACAGAACCTCGCCGACCTTGTTCTCCTTGGCCGCCGCCGCATCACCGCCGTAGATATGCTTGATGATGTCGGCATGAACGCCGAAGTCAGACCCCGCGCCATGGAAGGTGGTCGAGAGATACCCCTTGGCGCCGTCGCCGGCGGGCACCACGTCGGCGTCCGAACCGGACCACCAGTTGCCGACGAACTGATCCATGGGATAGCGGATGTTGCCGGCTTCCTTGATGGCGACCTGGTTCATGACACCCCAGCCGGACATGAAGATGAAGTCCGGCTTGATGCGGCGGATTTGCCGCCATTGCGAGGCCTGTTCCTGGCCGGGATGGTCGACCGGAACCAGGGTCAGTTTGAAGCCGTAGCGTTTGGCCAGAACCTCAAGCGTCGGGTTGGCTTCCTTGCCGTAGGCGGAATTGTGGTGCAGGTGGACGATTTTCTTGCCGGCCAGCTTGTCGTATCCCCCGGCCCGGCGGGAGAAGTACTTGATGACCGCCGACGCCTGCGACCAATAGGTGGCGGGCGGGTTGAAGACCCATTCAAACACCCGTCCGTCGGCGGCCGAGGTGCGCCCGTAACCCATGGACAGGATCGGAATCTTGTCGACGCTGGCCTTCGGGATCAGCTGATAAGTGATGCCCGTCGAATAGGGATTGAACAGCGAGGCCCCCGTCGGGCCGTTGCCTTTCAGCTTCTCGTAGCATTCGACGCCCAGGTTGGTCTTGTACTGGGTTTCGCATTCTTCGAAGGTCACGGTGACGCCGTTGATGCCGCCGTCGCGCTTGTTAAGCAGGGTGTAGTAGTCGCGGAACCCGTTGGCGACGGGAATGCCGGACGGTGCATAGGCGCCGGTGCGGTAGACGAGCATGGGAAAGAACTGCTCGTCGGCCTTGGCGATTTCGGCCGCGGCGAAGGTGCCGAGGCCAACCACGGTTGCAGCCGTGGCCAATACCAGTTTACGGAACTTCATGGTTGTGTCTCCCAGTTGCGGACGCCCCGGTTTTTGTAGGGCTTGGTCCTTTTGATTGTCCTTCGGGCTGTGCGCGGCGGTGCCAGGCGGCCCAGCGCGCACAATCCGGTTTCCAACGTCACTTGTTATTGGTCTTGGCGGCAGTCGCGCCGCGTCACTTCAAAAAACCTTCGAGCCGTCCCGTCAGTACGGGAACGGCCATTTCCTGAGCTTCTCGCGCAAAATTTGCCACAGCCGCGCGAAGCCTTCCGGTTCGACGATCAGGAAAAACACGATCATCACGCCGAAGATGATTTCCTCCAGGTGCTTCTGCAAAGCCGTTGAAATATCCAGGCCGACCATGGGCGGAAAGTTGGTCAGGAAGATCGGCACCAGAATGATGAACGCGGCCCCCATGATGGAGCCGCCGATCGACCCCAGGCCGCCGATGATGATCATGAACAGCACGCGGAACGATACGTTGACCAGGTCAAAGGCCTCCGTCTCCGCCGAGCCGAGCCAGCAGAAAATCATCAAGGCTCCCGCCACGCCGCAATAGAACGACGAAATCGCAAAGGCCAGAAGCTTGGTCTGCAGCGGGCGGATGCCGATGATTTCGGCGGCGATGTCCATATCGCGGATCGCCATCCAGTTACGCCCGATGCGTCCGCGCACCAAATTTTTCGCGAACCAGGCGAAGACGATCAGGAAGGTCAGGCAGACGATATAGCGGGCCTCGGGCGAGGCCGAGGGGCCGGTGATCAGCACCCCGAAAAGTTCGCGCGGCGGTGCCGTGATCGTGCCCGACGGGTTGTCGTTGTAGAACCAGCCGACCTTGTTGAACAGCCACAGGATGAAGAACTGGGCGGCCAGGGTCGCGACGGCCAGATAAAAGCCCTTGATGCGTAGACTGGGCAGGCCGAACACCACGCCGACGGCGGCGGCGCAGCCGCCCGACAGCAGGATGGCGACGATGATGTTCATGCCTTCGATGTTGGTCGTCAGCTTGTAGCAGGCATAGGCGCCGACGGCGGCGAAGGCCCCGGTGCCGAGCGAGACCTGCCCGGCGTAGCCCATCAGGATGTTCAGGCCGATCGCCATCAGGGCGAATACCAGGAACTGGATGAAGATCGCCTGCAGCCAGTATTCATCGGCGACGAACGGCACCGCATAGGCGACGAGGATCAGCAGGAACACGGCGGCCTTGTCCTGGAGCACCGGGAAAACGGCCTGGTCGTCCTGGTAGGTGGTCTTGAACTGGCCGGCTTCTCTGTAAAACATCTGTCCGGTTCCTTCCTACACGCGTTCGATGATTTTTTCGCCGAACAGTCCCTGGGGCCGGAACACCAGGAACGCGAGGGCGAGCATGTAGGCGAACCAGTTTTCGATGGCGCCGCCGAGGGCCGGTCCCCAGAACCCTTCCGCGACCTTTTCGCCGACGCCGATGATCAGGCCGCCGACGATGGCGCCCGGAACCGAGGTGAACCCGCCCAGGATCAGCACCGGCAGGGCCTTCAACGCGATCAGCGACAGCGAGAACTGCACCCCCGACTTGGCCCCCCAGACGATGCCGGCGACCAGGGCGACAATGCCCGCGATGGTCCATACGGCGATCCAGATGGTTTTCAGCGGGATGCCCACGCTGAGGGCCGCCTGATGGTCGTCGGCGACGGCGCGCAGCGCCCGGCCCATGGGGGTTTTCTGAAAGAACACGGCAAGCGTGATCACCAGCAATGCTCCGATGAAGGCGGCGGTCACGTCGAAGGTGTTGAGCAATACCTTGCCGCCGAGAATGTCGAACGGCTGGTCCGGGATGCCGATCTCAAGGCGTTTGACGTCCGATCCCCACATCAGCTGGCCCGTGCCTTCGAGGATGAAGTTGAGGCCGATCGTCGCCATGAACAGGATCAGGCCTTCCTGGTTGACGAGATGGCGCAGCATGAAGCGTTCGACCAGAAAGGCGAGGCCGACCATGGTGGCGACGCTGAGGATCAGCGCGGCCCAAAGCGGCAGACCGTGTTCCATCAGGCCGACCAGGGTCAAAGCCGCGAACAACACCATCGCCCCCTGGGCGAAGTTGAACATGCCCGACGCCTTGAAGATCAGCACGAAGCCGAGTGCCACCAGGGAATAGAGGACGCCCGTGGACAGGCCGACCAACACCAGTTCGATGAAATAGTACGGGCTTTCCCATATCTCGATGAACGGGGTGACCAGGATCGATTCGAGAAATTCCATAGATGTCGTTCCCCCCGCGCCCTAGTCGTGGCTGACGCCCAGATAGGCGTCGATCACGTCTTGGTTGCGCTTGACCTCGTCCGGCGTGCCGGCGGCCAGTTTCTTGCCGTAGTCCAGCACCACGACCCGGTCGGATATATCCATGACCACGCTCATGTCGTGTTCGATCAGAACGATGGTGGTGCCGTATTCGTCATTCACGTCGAGGATGTAGCGGACCATGTCCTCTTTTTCCTCGTGGTTCATGCCGGCCATCGGTTCGTCGAGCAGCAGCAGGTCCGGCTCGGCGGCCAGCGCCCGGCCCAGTTCGACCCGTTTCTGCAGGCCGTAGGGCAGGCGGCCCACGGGCGTCTTGCGGATCGCCTCGATCTCCAGGAAGTCGATGACCTCTTCCGCCTTGGCGCGGTGCTCGAGCTCTTCCTTGAGCGCCGGGCCGTAATAAAGCGCCTGCCAGAACAGGTTCTTTTTCATCTTGAGCCCGCGCCCGGTCATGATGTTGTCGAGCGTCGACATGCCCTTGAACAGGGCGATGTTCTGGAAGGTGCGGGCGATGCCTTCCTCGGCCGCCTCATAGGGCTTGGCCGTGTCGCGGCGCTTGCCCTTGTAGGTGATGGCCCCTTCCTGCGGATGGTAGAAGCCGTTGATGCAGTTCAGCATGGACGACTTGCCGGCCCCGTTGGGCCCGATGATGGCGAGGATTTCATGTTCGCGCACGTCGAACGACACGTTGTCGAGCGCGCGCACGCCGCCGAACGACAGCGACACGTTCTCCACCTGCATGATGACGTCGCCGATGACGCGTCCGGTGGATGTCTGGGGGCCGTCCGGCATTCAGGTTCCTTTCGCTCCTATGCGCCGCGGGTGCCGCTCATGCCGCCGCCTGTGCCGCGCCGGGTGGGATCACCTTGGCGTCGCGGATTTTCAGATCGGCGTGGATGGTGTCCGTGCGGCCGTCTTCGAAGGTCACGGTCGCCGTGACCTCGCAATGGTCCTGGTCCGAATAAAGGGCGGCGATCAGGTCGCCGTAGCGTTCGGTGATGACACTGCGCCGAACCTTGCGGGTGCGCGTCAACTCGCCGTCGTCGGCGTCCAGTTCCTTGTGCAGGATCAGGAACCGCTTGATCTGCGACCCCGCCAGCTTGTCGTCCTGGGCCAGATCGGCGTTGACCTTGTCGACACAGTCGGCGACCAGTTCCAGAACCTCGGGCCGGCCGGCCAGATCCGTATAGCCCGTATAGGCGAGACCCCGGCGTTCGGCCCAGTTGCCGACCGCTTCCAGATCCATGTTGATGAACGCCGCGACATAGTCCCGCCCATCGCCGAAGGTCACGGCTTCGGATACGAAGGGGAAGAATTTAAGTTTGTTTTCCAGGTACTTGGGTGCGAACAGCGTGCCGTCCGTCAGCCTGCCCACGTCCTTGGCCCGGTCGATGATCTTAAGATGTCCGTCGGCGTCCAGGAACCCGGCGTCGCCGGTATGGACCCAGCCGTCGGCGGTCTTGGTCTCGGCGGTGGCATCGTCGTCCTTGTAATAGGCGTGGAACACGCCGGGGCTCTTGAACAGGACCTCGCCCGTATCGGCGATGCGGATATCGACCCCCGGGGCCGGCACGCCCACGGAATCGGAGCGGATGTCGCCGTTGGGCTGAATGGTGATGAACACCGAGGCCTCGGTCGAGCCGTACAGCTGTTTCAGGTTCAGGCCGAGCGAGCGGTAGAAATCGAAGATGTCGGGGCCGATGGCCTCACCCGCCGTATAGCCCAGCCGCATGCGCGTCAGGCCCAGAACGTTCTTGAGCGGCCCATAGACCAGGAATTCACCCAGCCGGTATTTCACGCGGTCCGCGAAAGGGACCGGCTTGCCGTCCAGGATGTCGCGCCCGACCCGGCTGGCCAGGTCCATGAAATAATGGAACATGCGCTGTTTCCAGGGGGCCGCGTCCTCGATCCGGATCATCACCGTGGTCAGGATGTTTTCGAAGATGCGCGGCGGCGCGAAGAAATAGGTCGGGCCGATTTCACGCAGATCCTGCAGCACCGTTTCGGCACTTTCCGGACAGGCGACGCAGAACCCGTGGGTGAAGGCCTGGGCGACCGAGAAAATATGGTCGCCGACCCAGGCCATGGGCAGATAGGCCAGCATTTCGTCGTCATCCGTCAGGCCTTCCCAGTCGGCGGCGTTGCGCGCCGTCTCGATCAGGTTGTCGGCGCTCAGCATGACGCCCTTGGGCCGTCCCGTGGTGCCCGAGGTATAGACCATGATGGCCAGATCCCCGCCGGCGCCCTTGGCGACCTCGCCGTCGTAGAAGCCGGGAGTGGCCGCGTCGAAGGCGCGGCCCTTTGCCTGGACGTCGGCGTAGAGATGGAGAAAATCCTGCGTGTAATGACGCATGCCGCGGGGGAAATGATAGATGATCGTTTCCAACAGCGGCAGGCGGTCCTTGATCTCCAGCAGCTTGTCGACCTGCTCCTGGTTCTCGACCACGGCGAAACGGCATTCCGCATGCGCCAGCACGTACTGCATCTCGTCGGCGACGGAATCCTGATAGATCGGCACCGGCACGCCGCCCACGGCCTGGGCCGCCGGCATGGACCAGTACAGATGGGGCCGGTTGTCGCCGATGATGGCCAACCGGTCGCCCCGCTTGAATCCCAATGCTGCCAGACCGCAGGCGAGTGCGCGGACCTCGTCGGCGACCTCGGACCATGTCCAGGTCTGCCAGATCCCGTAATCTTTTTCGCGGCTTGCGGGTTTGCCCCCCCGGATGCGCGCGTTCGCGGCCAACAGTTTGGGAAAAGTGTCTAGGCCCGCCGCATGATCGCCGGACATCGATGTCTCCCTGTAAATCCTCAGCCTTCTTAAGTCAGATGTGCTTTAGGATTTTTTTATGGTCGACGCCTCTTGTCGAGCGCTATGGGGAAATAGGATGCAGATTGCCCCGAAAGACGCAAGCCGAAATGTCCCGGCACCGAACAGGCATGTATGAGTTTTCGCAGTTGACGCTACGTCATCTTACGGTCCGACGGGGCCGATGCGGGGACAATCATCCCCGTTGATGCCGTGCAGATCATCGCATGCAATGGATATGAAGAAAGGGGAGGTGCCGCTGCGCTTAGCGCGCCGGCGGCAGCGCCGAATTCAGGGAGCGCCGGGTGAGATGCGTTTCAGGACGTCGACGCATCTCACCGGGGCGCAAGCTCCCATTCTAATTCTCGGCCAATAACGGTGCCGCGAACCCGATCGATATTTACGCCAGCGGCGGCGTGAACTTGGTCAGGTTGATGCCATCCACCGCGGACTTGTACTCGTCAACGCTGGGTGTCCGCCCGAGGATCGTCGACAACACCACGACCGGGGTCGACGCCAGCAGCGATTCCCCTTTCTTTTCGTCGGAGTCCGCCACGACCCGGCCCTGGAACAGGCGGGTCGACGTCGCCATGACCGTATCGCCCTTTTCCGCTTTTTCCTGGTTGCCCATGCAAAGGTTGCACCCGGGACGCTCCAGATAAAGGGTGTTCTCGTAAGCTTTACGCGCCTCGGTCTTGGGGGACGTGTCGTCGAACTCGAACCCGGCGTATTTTTGCAGGATTTCCCAGTCGCCTTCCGCCTTCAGCTCATCAACGATGTTGTAGGTCGGCGGGGCGACAACCAGGGGGGCGTTGAACTCGATCTTGCCGTTGGCCTTTTCCAGGTTCCGGAACATCTGCGCGACGATGTTCAGGTCACCCTTGTGCACCATGCAGGAACCGACGAAGCCCAAATCGACTTTCTTGTTGCCGCCGTAATAGGAAATCGGGCGGATGGTGTCGTGGGTATAGCGTTTCGCCACGTCGATATTGTTGACGTCGGGGTCGGCGATCATCGGCTCGTTGATCTGATCCAGGTCGACGACGACTTCCGCATGGTATTTGGCGTTGTCGTCCGGGCGCAGCGCGGGCTGCTCTCCGGATCTGATTTGCGCGATGCGTTTGTCCGCCTTGTCGATCAGCCCTTGAAGCATCCCTGACGGGATTTCCATGCCCTTGTCGATCATGATCTGGATGCGGGACTTGGCGATTTCCAGGGACTCGATCAGGGTTTCATCATTGGAAATACAGATCGACGCCTTGGCCTTCATCTCAGCGGTCCAGTCGGTGAAGGTGAAGGCCTGGTCCGCCAGCAGCGTGCCGATGTGCACTTCGATGATCCGGCCCTGGAATACGTTTTCCCCGTCGAACTGGGCCAGCATCTGGGCCTGGGTCGCGTGGACCACGTCCCGGAAATCCATGTGGTCGGCCATCTTGCCTTTGAAGGTCACTTTAACGGATTCAGGAACGGTGATGTTCGCCATGCCCAAGGCCAGCGCCAGCGCAACGGTGCCTGAGTCGGCCCCAAAGGCGACGCCTTTGGACATCCGGGTGTGCGAATCCCCGCCGATGATGATCGCCCGATCATCGATGGTGATGTCGTTCAGAACCTTATGGATGACGTCCGTCATGGCCGGGTAGACGCCTTTCGGGTCGCGGCCGGTGACCAGCCCGAACTTGTTCATGAAGGCCATGAGCTTGGGCGTATTGGCCTGCGCTTTGTTGTCCCACACGGAAGCCGTGTGACAGCCGGACTGGTAGGCGCCGTCCAGAATCGGGGAGATCACGGTCGCGGCCATGGCCTCCAGCTCCTGGACGGTCATCGGGCCGGTCGTGTCTTGCGATCCGACGATGTTGACCTTCACCATGGCGTCGGAACCGGCGTGCAGAACGGTTCCTTCCGGAACGCCCACGGCATTGTTGTTGAAGATTTTCTCGACCGCGGTCAGGCCCTGGCCCGGGTGGGAAACCACCTTGGCGGGCGCGAACACCGGTTTCGGATCCACGCCCAGGGTTTCGGCGGCGAAGATCTGGAGTTTCTTGCCGAAGTCGATGGCATAGGAGCCGCCGGCCTTCATGAACTCAATCGATTGCGGCGAGAAGGCCTTCGAAACGTCGGCCAGTTCTTCGGTGCCGTCTTCGTTCAGGAGCTTCTTGGCTTTCGTATCGATGGTCAGGGTCGTGCCCGTGGCGACGGAGTATTTTTCCTCCAGCACGGGGCTGCCGTCGTTGTTGATGATGGCATTGCCGTCCGAGTCCACTTTCTTGACCCAGTTCTTAAGGTCCACGCCGATGCCGCCGGTGACGCCCACCGTGGTCTGGAAGATCGGCGAAATACCGTTGGTGCCGGCGACGATCGGCGCGATGTTGACGAACGGCACGTAGGGGCTGGCCTGCTCGCCCATCCAGAGTGCCACGTTATTGATCCCGGACATGCGCGACGAGCCGACGCCCATGGTGCCTTTCTCGGCGATCAGCATCAGGCGCTTGCCGGGATGCTGGAGCTTCAGCGCCTGGATCTCTTTCTGGGCTTTTTCCGTGATGAAGCTCTTGCCGTGAAGTTCCCGGTCGGCGCGGGAATGCGCCTCGGCGCCCGGGGACATCAGGTCGGTGGAGATATCGCCTTCCGCCGCGACGTAGGTCACGACGTCGATTTTGTCCTCAATCTCCGGCAACTTGGTGAAGAATTCGGCATCGGCGTAACTTTGCAGGATATCCTTGGCAACCGGGTTTCCGGCCTTGTAGGCCGCTTGCAGGCGGTCCGTGTCCGCGTCGTACAGGAAAACCTGCGTTTTCAGAACGTCGGCCGCGGCCTTGGCGATGTCGGCATCGTCGCCCAGCGCCAAATCCAGCAATACCTCGACCGACGGCCCGCCCTTCATGTGCGAAAGAAGCTCGAACGCGAAGTCCTGCGTGATCTCCTTGACGTCGGCCTGGCCGAGAATGATCTCTTTCAGGAAGGCCGCCTTGACGCCGGCAGCGCTCGTCGTTCCCGGCAACGTGTTGTAAATAAAGAACTTCAGCGAGTCTTCCCGATGCGCGTTCCCGATGTCCTTGATCTGCGCGATCAGTTCTTTGACAAGCGCGCTGTCTTCGATCGGTTTCGGATGCAAATCCTGCTTTTTACGTTCTGCGATTTCGGCCAAATAATCCGTGTACAAGCTCATGATTGCTCCGCGATCCTGGGTGTTCTCGACAAATCAACGGCGGATCGGGTGGACGATCACGCCGAAAAGACGCCGGGGATGGTTTAGTTTAGCCTAGTTCGGCTTGCAAGGTGAATCCAATCGCTTGATATGCTAGGGTTTAGCCCGGTTTCATTCCGAATAAGCGGCCATGCCGGGATCAGACGAAAACAGAGCGATTGGCCTGGAAAATCCTCCTTATCGCTCCGCTTGGGTGATTAAACGTAAACGCCAATAGAAACCTTCACCGCAGAGGGCTCCTGATAAGGGGCTCGGATTTGCCCTCCGCCCTTGCGTGGGCGTGAAGAGTTGTCCGCTTCCTGGTTGACCTGACCCACGGCGCACCATAGCTATAGACAGAAGGGGGATTAGTGCTAAGTCCAGCATGCGCATATCATGCGCGAGCGCCAAGCGGAGGTTCCCCATATGTCCATCACCGGCCAAGATACCCTTAAAACCCGCCGCACCCTTTCGGTCGGCGGCAAGGAATACGATTATTTCTCGCTGGAGGCTGCGGAAGCGGCCGGCATCGGCGCCGTCGGACGGCTGCCGTTCTCGCTGAAAGTGTTGCTGGAAAACCTGTTGCGCCGTGAAAACGGCCGCACGGTGACGGTCGATGACGTGAAGGCGGTCGCCAAATGGCTCGACACCCGCAAATCCGACCACGAAATCGCCTATGGCCCGGCCCGCGTGCTGATGCAGGACTTCACCGGCGTTCCCGCCGTGGTCGACCTAGCCTCCATGCGTGACGCCATGAACATCCTGGGCGGCGATCCGGCCAAGATCAACCCGCTTTCCCCCGTCGATCTGGTTATCGACCATTCCCTGATGATCGACAATGCCGGCACCCCGACCGCGTTCGCGGAGAACGTTGCGCTGGAATTCGAGCGTAACCAGGAACGCTATGAATTCCTGAAATGGGGCCAGGGCGCCTTCGACAATTTCCGCGTGGTGCCGCCGGGCACCGGCATCTGCCATCAGGTCAACCTGGAATATCTGGCCCAGGTCGTGTGGACGACCGAGGTCGACGGCAAGACCATCGCCTATCCGGACACCTGCGTCGGCACCGACAGCCACACCACCATGGTCAACGGCCTGTCGGTCCTGGGCTGGGGCGTCGGCGGCATCGAGGCCGAGGCCGTGATGCTTGGCCAGCCCGTGTCCATGCTGATCCCCGAGGTTGTCGGCTTCAAGCTGACCGGCGCCTTGGCCGAAGGTATGACCGCCACGGACCTGGTGCTTACGGTCACGGAAATGCTGCGCAAGAAGGGCGTGGTCGGCAAGTTCGTCGAATTCTACGGCGACGGCCTGGATCACCTGTCCCTGGCCGATCAGGCGACCATCGCCAACATGGCCCCGGAATACGGCGCCACCTGCGGCTTCTTCCCGGTCACCCAGGCGACCCTCGACTACCTGATCTTCACCGGCCGCGATGCTGATCGCGTCGCCCTGGTCGAAGCCTATGCCAAGGCCCAGGGCATGTGGCGCGATTCCTCGACGCCCGATCCCGTCTACACGGACACCCTGGAACTGGACATCGGCACCGTGGTGCCGTCCCTGGCCGGCCCGAAGCGACCCCAGGACCGTCTCAAGCTGACCGACGCCGCGTCGTCCTTCAAAGACAACTTCAAGGAAATCTCCGGCGGCCGCGATACGCAGAAAACCATCCACGTGTCGCATTGTGATTTCGACCTGTCCGACGGCGCCATCGTCATCGCCGCCATCACCAGCTGCACCAACACGTCGAACCCGGCGGTGATGGTCGCCGCCGGTCTGGTCGCCAAGGCGGCCAACGAACGCGGCCTGACCAAGAAGCCCTGGGTCAAGACCTCGCTCGCCCCCGGCAGCCAGGTCGTCACCGACTATCTGAACGCCGGCGGCTTGACCGAACACCTGGATGCCATCGGCTACAACCTGGCCGGTTACGGCTGCGGCAGCTGCATCGGCAACTCCGGCCCCCTGCCGGGAGACATCCACGAGGTGATCGAGGAACAGAACCTCTGCGTCGCCGCCGTGCTGTCCGGCAACCGCAACTTCGAAGGCCGGGTGCATCCCCTGACCCGGGCCAACTATCTGGCCTCGCCGCCGCTGGTCGTCGCCTATGCGCTGGCCGGTAACATCAACATCGACCTGCTGACCGACCCGATCGGCCAGGACCGTGACGGCAAGGACGTCTATCTGAAGGACATCTGGCCGTCGAACGCCGAGGTCAAGAAGGTCATGGACACCTGCGTGACGCCGGAAATGTTCCGCGCCCGCTACGCCAACGTGCTGGAAGGCGACGCGAATTGGAAGGCGATCAAGACCACCAAGTCGCTGACCTACAATTGGAACCCGGGCTCGACCTACGTTCAGCACCCGCCGTTCTTCGAAGACATCTCGATCGACGACGAAGGCAAGGCCGAAGACATCATCGGCGCCCGCCCGATCGCGCTGTTGGGCCAATCGGTGACCACCGACCACATCTCGCCCGCCGGCAACATCAAGGCGGACAGCCCCGCCGGGACCTACCTGATGGAACATCAGGTGCGCCCGATGGATTTCAACTCCTATGGCTCCCGCCGCGGCAACCACGAGGTCATGATGCGCGGCACCTTCGCCAACATCCGTATCAAAAACGAAATGGCCCCGGGCACGGAAGGCGGCTTCACCACCCTGCAGCCGACCGGCGAAACGACGACGATTTACGAAGCGGCCATGGGCTACAAGGCCCAGGGCATCCCGCTGGTCGTCATCGGCGGCGCCGAATACGGCACGGGATCATCCCGCGACTGGGCGGCCAAGGGCACGCGTCTTCTGGGCATTCAGGCGGTGATCGTCGAAAGCTTCGAGCGCATCCACCGTTCCAACCTTGTCGGCATGGGCGTGTTGCCGCTGCAGTTCCCCTCGGGCGTGACGCGCCAGACGCTGAAGCTCGACGGTTCGGAAACCTATGACGTGGTCGGGCTCAACGCCGGCATCACGCCGCGCATGACCCTGGCCCTGAAGATCCATCGCAAAGATGGCACGACCGAAGAGGTCCCGGTGCTATGCCGCATCGATACCGTTGACGAGGTCGATTACTTCCTCGCCGGCGGCATCCTGCAGTACGTGCTGAAGCGCCTCGCCGCTTAAGGGTTCGATCCTTCGAATAGAGAAGGCCGGCCCGCCTGGGCCGGCCTTTTTCGTGGGCGCGGGGTGCATCCAATTGCCGTTCCACCTTCATGGCTCTGTCATCACGGATTCATCTTGAAAACCTATGGTCCCGGCAAGCGGCGATGGCGGCCGAACCCGGGGGGACGCGGGCATGCGGGACGCCTGACGCCGACGTCAACTCACAGTGCGGCCAATGAGGAGTCCCACGCGATGAACGAAGTGGCAATGATGTCCCGATATTACCTGAACCCCAGGCGCGAACCGCAGATGGACGATGTCCTGAGCGACCCCCTGGTCCATCTGGTCATGGCGCGTGATGGCGTGACCTTGGACGACATGCGCGACGTGGTGTCGTCGGCGCGCGCCCGGCTGTTGTTCCGCCAGATGTTGGCGGCGGAAAGTTCCTTCTAAAACTCCCTGGGAACACGGCCCCGCGGCCCGGCGGAAAAACCGCCGGGCCGTCGGTCGTTTTGCTTAGGCCAAACCCTGGGCCATCAGCTTGCTGAGCCGCCTGGAAAAGGCCTGGGCGTCGATCACCGGCTCGCCTTCCAGGATGCGTGCCTGATCGAGCAGCAGGAAGGCCGCGTCGTCCAGCGCCGTATCCTTGGCGTTCTTCGCCTCGGCCAGCTTGGCCAGCTTGCCGATCAGCGCGTGGTCCGGATTGATCTCCAGAATGCGCGGCGCCAATTCCCGCCCGTCCAGCTGCTTGTGCTGCTTCAGAAGCCGTTCCAGGTTGATGTCCATATCGCCGTCGTCGGCGACCAGGCAGACCGCACTGTCGGTCAGGCGTTCCGACGGGCGCACGTCCTTGACCTTGTCGCCCAGCGCCACCTTGAACGCGGCGATCAGCTGGTCCATGCCGGGGGCGGCAGGCTTGTCGTCGGCCTTGTCCGCATCGTCGTCAGCGGCGTTCTCGGCGTCTTTCGCCTTGGCGATCTTGGCCAGGTCGGCGCCGCCCCGGGTCGCCGACTTGAACGTTTTTTCCTGGAACGCGCCGACATGGGACAGCCAGAATTCGTCGACAGGGTCGGTCATCAGCAGGACCTCAACCCCCTTGGCCTTGAAGCCTTCCAACTGCGGGCTGGCGAGGGCCGCGTCCGGGTCTTCGCCGGAGATATAGAAGATCGCGTCCTGGCCGTCCTTCATGGCGGCGATGTAGTCGGCTAGGCTGATCCAGCCATCGCGTTCCGAGCTTTTGAAGCGGGCGAGCTCCAAAATCTTCTCGCGGTTGTCGCCGTCTTCGTACAGACCTTCCTTCAGCACGGGGCCGAAGGTTTCCCAGAACGTTTGATAATCCTCGGACTTTTTCTCGGCCGACTTCTTCAGTTCGCCGAAGATGCGCTTGGTCAGGCCCTGGGAAATTTTCGCGACCACGGGGTTGTGCTGCATCATTTCGCGGCTGACGTTGAGCGCCAGATCTTCCGAGTCCACGACCCCCTTCACGAAGCGCAGATAAGGCGGCAGCAGCCCCTCGCAATTGTCGGTGATGAACACCCGCTTCACGTACAGCTTCACCTGTCCCGTGCGGTCCGGGTGGAACAGGTCGAACGGCCGCATGGACGGGATGAACAGCAGGTTGGTGTAGCTGACCACGCCCTCGACCCGGTTGTGCAGGGTCATCCAGGGGTCGTCGAAGGCATGGGCCGCGTGGTGGTAGAATTCCGTGTATTGCTCGTCCGTCACGTCCTTCTTGTCGCGGGTCCAGATCGCCGACGCCGTGTTCAGGGTCTTTTCCGCTGTCTCCTTGCCGTCGCCGGCCAGGACGATGGGAATACCGATATGGTCCGAATAGGTCCGCACGATGTGTTCGATGCGGGCGGGCTCCAGATATTCCTTTTCGTCTTTCTTCAGATGCACGATGACGTCGGTGCCGCGGGCCTCGCGCGCCGCATCCTCGATGGTGAATTCACCACGCCCGTCGGACGCCCATTTGAAGGCCGTGTCGGTACCGGCCTTGCGGGTCACGACCTCGACCAAATCGGCGACCATGAAGGCGGAATAGAAGCCGACGCCGAACTGCCCGATCAGCGATACCGCCTTATCCTTGTCTTTCTTGCCGTCGCCGGAAAGTCCTTCGACGAAAGCCTGCGTGCCCGACCGCGCGATGGTGCCCAGGATGCCGGTCAGCTCGTCCTTGTCCATGCCGACGCCGTTGTCGGACACGGTCAGCGTCTTGGCTTTCTTGTCTAATGACAGGGTGATGCGGAACCCGGGATCGCCCTCGATCAGCTTGGGTTCGGTCAGCGCCCGGTAGCGCAGCTTGTCGCAGGCGTCGGAGGCGTTGGAGATCAGCTCGCGAAGGAAGATTTCCTTCTGGCTGTACAGTGAATGGGCGACGATATCGAGAAGCTTACCCACTTCCGCCTGAAAGGCATGGGTTTCGATTTTGGTTTCCGTGGTCATGGCGCATTTACCCCCAATTCGTGGTCGCGGGGCGCCGGTTTCGGCGCGTCTTGCTCTTGGAGGGCGAGATATGTGACGCTGGGCCAAGGTTTGCAACCCCCGAAATCGGAGGCGGCACCATGGCGGAAGACGATCCCTTCGCGAACAAGCACCGGCGCCTGCTGGACGAAATCGCGCAGGACGCCCGCGACACGGCGTTCTGGACCGGGCGCGAGGCGTTCTCGGACAACACCATGGCGGCCATGGCCGCCGTGCCCCGTCATGAATTCGTGCGGGATGGGGACGAAGTCGTGGCCTATATCAACCGCCCGCAGCCGATCGGCCATGGTCAGACCATTTCCCAGCCTTATATCGTGGCCTTGATGACCGATCTGCTGGACCTCGACGGCACGGAAAAGGTGCTGGAGATCGGTACCGGGTCCGGCTATCAGGCGGCCGTGCTGGCCCATGCCGCAGCCCGGGTGTTCACGATCGAGGTCGTCGAGGAATTGGGGCGGGCGGCGGCGGACCGTCTGGCGGCCCTGCATTACGGCAATGTGTTCGTGCGCATCGGCGACGGCTATCAAGGCTGGCCCGAGGAAGCGCCCTTCGACGCCATCATCGTGACGGCGGCGCCGGAGCGAATCCCCGAAGCGTTGATCGCCCAACTGCGCCCCGGCGGGCGCATGATCGTTCCCATCGGCCGCGCCCATGACCGCCAGACCCTGACCCTGGTGGTCAAGGACGCGGACGGCAAGGTCACCGTCGACAGCGTCCTGCCCGTCGCCTTCGTGCCGATGGTGAAGGGAAAACAGCCGGACTAACGCCCTTGCGCCGGGCCGCCGACGGGGCGACATTTAACGCACCATGGAACTTTCCACACAGCGCCAGCGCATCATCGCCGTCCTGGGCCCGACCAATACGGGGAAGACCCATCTGGCTATGGACCGTCTGCTGGCCTATCCGTCCGGCATCATCGCCTTCCCCCTGCGCCTTTTGGCGCGGGAAAACTATGACCGGGCGATCAAGAAGAAAGGCAAGGGGCAGGTCGCGCTGATTACTGGCGAGGAAAAGATCCTGCCCGAAGGGGCGCGTTATTTCCTGTGTACGGTCGAAGCCATGCCGCTCGACCGGCCCGTGGATTTCCTTGCCGTTGACGAAATCCAGATGTGCGCCGACCCGGACCGGGGGCATATGTTCACGGAACGGCTGCTGAAGGCGCGGGGGCGGTTCGAGACCATGTTTCTGGGGGCGGAAACCGTGCGCCCTTTGATCCAGCAACTGGTGCCCGAGGCCGAATTCATGACCCGCCCGCGCATGAGCGTGCTGCGCCATTCGGGGCACAAGAAAGTTACCCGCCTGCCGCCGCGCTCCGCCGTCGTCGCGTTCTCCGCCGCCCAGGTCTACGGCCTGGCCGAACTGGTGCGCCGGCAGCGGGGCGGCGCCGCCGTGGTGCTGGGGGCGCTCAGCCCGCGCACCCGAAACGCCCAGGTCGCCATGTATCAGGCGGGCGAGGTCGATTACCTGGTCGCCACCGACGCCATCGGCATGGGGTTGAACATGGACATCGACCATGTCGCCTTCGCCGGGATTTCCAAGTTCGACGGCCGTCACCGGCGCAATCTGGCGCCGGCCGAATTGGCGCAGATCGCCGGGCGCGCGGGCCGCGCCATGAACGACGGCACCTTCGGCACGACGGCGGATCAACGCGTCCTCGACCCGGACCTGGCCGAAGCCATCGAAGGTCACAAATTCGATCCCCTGACCAAAATCTACTGGCGCAACGGTGACCTGGATTTCGCCTCTGTCCATGCGCTGAGGCGCACCCTGGGCCGTCCGGCGCCCCGGGGCGGGCTGATCCGTGCCCGCGCGGCGGAGGACGAACAGGCCCTGACTCTGTTGCTGCGCGACGAGACGGTGCAGGACCGGGCGGTCACGCCCGAGGCCGTGCGCCTGTTGTGGGATGTCTGCCAGGTGCCCGATTTTCAGGGCGTAATGACCGACGCCCATGCCAACCTGCTGGCGACCATCTACAAATACCTGACCGGGGCGGAGGGCCGCCTGCCCGAGGATTGGATGGCGGGCCAGGTCAAGCGCTTGGACCGCACGGACGGCGACATCGACGCCCTGACCCAGCGCATCGCCCATATCCGCACCTGGACCTATGTGTCGTTCCACGGCGACTGGCTCGGCGACGTCCTGCATTGGCAGAACCGCACCCGCGCCATCGAGGACCGGCTGTCCGATGCGCTCCACGACCGCCTGACCCAACGCTTCGTCGACAAAAGCACGGCGCATCTGATGATGAAGCTGAAGGACACGCCGGACCTGATGGCCGCCGTTACGGCATCGGGCGACGTGGTGGTCGAGGGCCATCCCGTGGGCCATCTGAAAGGTTTTCTGTTCGACGCGGGCGGGGCCGGCGGGGACGCCGCTGGCAAGGCCATCGCGGCGGCGGCGGGCCGGGCATTGAAGGGCGAATTCCGCCGCCGGGTCCAGGCCCTGGAACAAGCGCCTGACACGGACATCGCGCTGGCGCCGCTGGACGAGGCCGACGCGGGCACGATCCTGTGGGGCGGCATTCCCGTCGGCCGGCTGGTCAAGGGCGAGGCCCTGCTGCGGCCCGCGGTGCGGGTGACGGCGTCGGACCTGTTGGACACCCAGGGCCGTGATCGCGTGGTTAAGCGGCTGGAACGCTGGATCGCGGATCATCTGGCGCATCTGTTCCGTGACCTTCTGGCCCTCGACAAGGCGGCCCTTACGGGCGCGGCCAAGGGGCTGGCGTTTCGCCTGCGCGAAGCCCACGGCTCGTTGCCCCGCGCGGCGGTCGACGAGCAGCTTGCTCTGATCGGTAAGGAGGCCCGTCGCGACCTGCGCGCCGCCGGCATCCGCATCGGCCGTGAGACCGTGTTCCTGCCGGCCCTGGTCCGTCCGGCCCCCGCCACCATGCGGGGGTTCCTGTGGTGCCTTTCCCAAGGGCGTCGCCCCGTGCCGCCGCCCCTGCCGGGTCGGGTCTCTCTGCCGGCCGGGCGCCTGCCCGGGGACTATTGGGAACAGGTTGGCTTCCGGCGGTTCGGCAAGACCGCGCTGCGCATCGACATGGTGGAACGCATCGCCGCCAAGGCCTGGGATCAGGCCAAGGCGGGCGGCAAGGCCGGGTTCGAGATTTCGCCGGACCTATTGTCCCTGGCCGGTTGCGGTGCGGCTGACATGGCGCAGATTCTCCGGGGTCTCGGCTTCAAGGGCCGGGAGGTCGAGGGCGTCCTGCGCTTCCGCCCGTCGGCGCGCCGACCCGCGCCGGACGCGCGCGCCGACGGTAAGGCCAAAGGCAAGGCGAAAACCCCGGCGCCGACGGTCGCGCCCAAGGTCGATCCCCATTCCCCCTTCGCCAAGCTGAAGGACCTGGTCCTGTCATGACGGATGGCGGTGGCAATCTGCGGCTGGACAAATGGCTGTGGTTCGCGCGGTTCTTCAAGGCCCGGTCGTTGGCCACCAAATACGTGCAGTCGGGCAAGTTGCGGGTCAATACGGCGATCATCGCCAAGCCGCATTATGCCGTGAAGATCGGCGACGTGCTGACCTTTCCCATGCGGGCGGGGGTCAAGGTCGTGAAGGTTCTCGACCTGGGCACGCGGCGCGGCCCGGCACCGGAAGCCCAGACATTGTACGAAGATCTGTCACCCCCGCCACCGCCGAAGGGTGCCACCGATATCGACCGGCCGGGCAAGGTCGCCCCGCGCGACGCCGGCAGCGGCCGGCCGACCAAGCGCGAGAGGCGGGAAACAGACCGCCTGCGTGGCGAGGATGCGGATGCCTGAATGAGGGGCGGCCTAGGCCATGCCCGCGCGTTTCTTGAAAATTACCGACAGGTTGTTGGCGGGCATCTTCACCGTTTCGACCAGATGCAGGCCGCGTTTGCGGGCTTCCAGGGCAACGTCGTCCAGGTTGCGCACGCCCCAGTCGGGGTTTTCGGCGCGCAGGCTGGCGTCGAACCGGGCGTTGCTCTCGGCCGTATGGACGCCGCCGAAAGTGAACGGCCCGTACAGGTACAGCACGCCGCCTTCGGGCAGGATGTCCCGGGCGCCGGTCAGCAGCCCCAGGCAGGCGGCCCAGGGCGCGATATGGATCATGTTCACGGACATCACCGCCGCCGCATCGCTTGCCGGCCAAGGACTTTGGGTCGCATCCAGGTCGAGGGCCGGCGGCAGGTCCAGCCCCGCATGGCGCGCCCAGGCATCGATGGAGGCCCGGTAGGCCGGGTCCGGGTCCGAGGCCTGCCAATCCAGATGGGGCAGGGCTTGGGCGAAGGCTGCGACATGCTGGCCGGAACCGGATCCGACCTCCAGCACCCGGCCCTCGGCCGGCAGCACGCGGGCCAGCACCTCCAGGATCGCGGCCTGGTTGCGGCCGGTCGCGGGGAAATTCAGGCGGGGGTCATCGGACAATGGGGTCATGGCCCCGAGGTTTAGGAGGGACAATCGGCGGGGGCAAGGAAAACCCGTAACTTTGCTGTGGTTGAGGGGATCGCCCGTGCGTGCTAACTGACTTCCCATGCTTACCAAATTGAAATCCTGGGCCGACCGCCTTTCCGCCGATGCGACCACGGCCCCCGCGGCCGAGACCCGCGAACTGGAAGCCGCCACGGCGCTGTTGCTGGTCGAGGCGGCGTCTCTCGACGGCGATTTCGACACCGGCGAAGAAGCGGCCATCCGCGGCCTGTTGACCGAGGAATTCAATCTGGATGACGGTGAGGCCGATGCCCTGATCGCCGATGCCAAGACACACGCCGACACTTCGGTCGAATTCTACGGCATGACCCGCACCATCAAGGAGCGCATGGCGCCCGAGGATCGGGTCCGGGTTCTCGAAATGGTCTGGGCCGTGGCCTATGCGGACGGTGAACTGCATGACTTCGAGGCCAGTCTGGCGCGCCGGGTCGCGGGACTTCTGCACGTATCCGACCGCGACAGCGGCGCCGCCCGCAAACGCGCCTTGGCGCGCCTTGAGCATGGCGCGGATAGGGCGTAAGTAAATGCCCTTGCCGGTATTTCGCAAACTTATTGCTTGCTTGGCCTAACGGCTTTCTGGATTTATCGAACTTAATCGACCTTACGGAGCCCGCAATGACCTATATCGTCACAGAAAACTGCATCAAGTGTAAATTCCAGGACTGCGTGGAAGTCTGCCCCGTGGATTGCTTCTACGAAGGCGAGAACTTCCTGGTCATCCATCCCGACGAATGCATCGACTGCGGCGTTTGCGAGCCCGAATGCCCGGCCGAAGCCATCGTTCCCGATACGGAACCCGGCGTCGAGCAATGGCTGGAGATCAATACCAAGTTCGCGGCCCAGTGGCCGAACATCACCTCCAAGGGTGATTGCCCGGCCGATGCCGACGATTGGAACGGCAAGGACGGCAAGAAAGAGATGCTGAGCCCGAATCCCGGTCAGGGCAGCTGATTCTGCATTCCGCGCGCCCGGCGGGCGCGCGGCTCTGTTCGCCCTGAAATCGGCGGGATTCCCGCCGAATGCGCGGAATTTGTGCACTTGCGAACCTGAGGGTGGTTTTTACCTGTAATTTGTGTTACAGTCGTCAATTGTTGGCCTTAAGGTCTATGTCCCCTCGGAACCGCCCATCTGTTCGTCCGGGGGGATTTTTACGGCCAACATTCGGCTGTGGGATGGGCGCTGGAGCGCCTGCCGGGGAAGACAGCCGCCCGCTTCAGGATTGGATCGGTCAGCGGCCACGTTCAGTGTCGCCGGACGATTTTTGTACCCTCTGAAGCATGCCGCCGGACCGTAATCGTCAGGGAGAGCGGGCCGTGGCGGGCCTGGGCCGCCCAATGACAAGAAGGGTAATATCGGAGTTGACCTCACCTATGTCCAAACAAGAAGAACTGCAGATCGATACCGGCGACTATGTCGTCTATCCGACGCACGGCGTCGGCAAGGTCATCGGCGTCGAAACCGAAGAAATCGCGGGCCATAAGCTCGATCTTTTCGTCATTTCCTTCGATAAGGACCGGATGACCCTGCGGGTGCCCGTGTCCAAGGCCCCGACCTCGGGCCTGCGCAAGCTATCGACGCGCAAGATCATGGAAGAGGCGATGACCACCCTCAAAGGCCGGGCGCGTGTCAAACGCACCATGTGGAGCCGCCGGGCCCAGGAATACGAAGCCAAGATCAATTCGGGCAATCCCGTGTCCATTGCCGAGGTCGTGCGTGACCTGCACCGCAACGTGGGCCAGCCCGACCAGTCGTTCTCCGAACGCCAGATTTACGAAGCCGCCCGCGACCGTCTGGCCGCGGAATTGGCGGCCGTCGACAAGACGGACGTGGAAAAGGCGACGGAAAAGCTGGAAAAAGTTCTGCGCGCCGCCTGATTTCAGGCAGGGCGTTGCCCGCCAACCGGGCGACCGTTAAGGCAAACGGCCGGCGTTTCTGATCTCCTTGCGGAGGCGGAGCCCGGCCGTTTTCCGTTTCCGGGGAGCATCGGCGGCGAATAGTCGCGTGCACAGACCAATAAATTCTCCACCTTTTGACATAAAAAGATATGCTCTCTCCGGGGAATGGGGAGAGCATGCCGGTGACGGAGACGCTGCCCGATAGTCTTGGGCTTGCCGCCGTCCGCGACCGTGTTGCGGCGCTGACGGATTTGTCCATGATGCGGGAATTCTGCGACTTCATCATCGCGGGCCTGGACGGCCGTGCGTTGCCGGTCTACGAAACCATCGACCTGATGAAGGTCCCGCACCTTGCCCCGCATATCTTCGTCCACGATTACCGGGGCGGGGTCGA
Source organism: uncultured Rhodospirillaceae bacterium (assembly GCA_963972065.1). Classification (GTDB taxonomy): domain Bacteria; phylum Pseudomonadota; class Alphaproteobacteria; order Rhodospirillales; family Casp-alpha2; genus UBA1479. The sequence continues at coordinate 35,030 of CAXAVJ010000002.1, read as the reverse complement.
GCGGGGCATGCTGGTCAAGTTTTCCGGCACCGCCATCGACGAACATTACGGCAAGGTTCTTCAGGGCCGTTATGTCGAGGAGGTCTACACGGGCAGTGACGGCCCCACGCATTATTTCCCGCTTCATTACCGGGCGATTGCCGAATGCCGCCCGTTTTTCGCTCGCCGTTCGATTGTGTTCGATCAAGGCGGGCCGATGGAGCGCTATAAGCAGTCGACGACGCTGTATATTCCCTGTTCCCAAGATGGCAGGACGGCCAATTACGGAATTGGCGTGGTTCTTTTCGGATCGGCGGGGACGGAGACGGAAGCCCTCTACCTGATCTTGTGAGAACGCATCCTTACGGCGTGACGACCTTGACCTTGGTACCTGGCACCAGCTTGTCCCCCGGCGCCAGGCCGTTGAGCGCCAGGAACCAATCCAGCTTGTATGATTCCAGCGGCATGATGCCCGCCAACTTGTCCGGAGTGTCACCCGGATTGACCGTCATCACGCGCAGTTTCAACGTCTTGACCGCCTTGGCCTCGGCTTCCGTCAGGGCGCGGAAGCTGTAGGTCACGCGGCGCAGGTCCTCGCTGCGCCGCGGCGTCGCCTCGGGCGGGGTCAGGAACAGGAAGCGATAGATGCGATCCTTGGCGAAGCGGATGGCGACCAGGCGCACGTCCCGGACCCCCTCTGAGGTGTTGCTGCGCGCACTTCCCGTGGCGGCCTCCAGCCCGTTCACGTCGATGCGTTCGACCCCGCGCAGACGCCCGCCGCCCCATGACGAAACGTACCCCCGCATGTCGCGGACCTGGGCCGCTTCCTTCTGCATCAGCTGATTGAACAAGATAACCGTGCGGTCCGGGCCGTGGGCGGCGACCTGGGACGGTGAGTTGATCAGATAGAAACCGGGTGGAACCTCGAACCGGAAGCCCAGTTCCGGATGTTCGAACACGCGGCCATGAACCACGCCTTCGTCTGGCGAATCGCCCCACAGCATGCCGTCGATGCGGGCCAGATAGTCCTCGCGCCCGACGCGCGGGTCGGCGTTAGGCGGCACCCGGGCCAGAGTGATGGCCTGGGCGATGCGGTCCGACGTGCGCGGATGGGTCGACATGATGTTGTCCGCCGGGTCCTCGTCGGGGCGGCCACGCACACGCTGGGTGATCGACGTGTGCTGCGCCATTTTGCGGAAGAAGGTTTCGAGCGTCCTGGAATCGTAGCCGGCCTTGGACATGTAGCGCACGGCCAGCATGTCGGCCTCCAATTCCTGTTCCCGGGAATAGGACTGCAGGTAGATCTGGCCGACCTGACCGGCCAAGCGGTTCAGGTCGCCGGGCACGCCGAACACGGAACCCAGGATGCTGGCGCCGATCAACCCCAGGTTGGTCGCCATGGCCGCCGAATAGCGCTGCGCCGTGTGGCGCGCGGTCACATGGCCGATTTCATGGGCCAGGACACCGGCCATTTCCGCCTCGTTCTCGGCGAGGGCAATCAGGCCACGGGTGATGTAGACATAGCCGCCGGGCAGGGCGAAGGCGTTGATGTTTGAATCGTTCAGGACCGTGAACGTGAACTTCAGGTCGGGCCGGTCCGACGCCTTGGCCAGTTTCTCGCCGACCCAGTCGATATAGGTCTGGATCGTCGGGTTCTTGTAGGTCCCGCCCATTTCCTTGAGGATCTTCGGATGTTCCTCGGCGCCGACGCGCAGTTCGTCGGTTTCCGACATGAAGGCGGTAAAGCTCTGCTCCCCCGTTGCCGGATTGGTCGAGCAGGCCGCCGCCAACAGCAACGGTGCGATCAGGGCCAGGGCGGAAATCAGCGGGCGCATATCAGCAATATAGGGAGGAACGGCGCTACTTTGCCAGAACCTCGATCTGTTCCGGGTGGCTGGCTTCGATCATCGGGCCGTTCCAGTTCTTGAGCCAACCGCGGACGCGCACTTCACGGCCCTGATAGGCATCCGGCCCCAGGCCGGCGCGCTTGAACAAACGCGCCGCCTTGCGGTCGATGCGCACGGTGAAATCCGTGCGCCAGTTGGCGCCGAAGTTAAGGTAGATCACGCCGCGCACATCGGCCGCATCCGTGACCTGGCCTTCGATGACCTGGAAGGTGTCGACGTCGCGGGCCAGGGCTGCGGGATCGGCATCGCGGACCGCATAGAACGGATGGGCCCAGATGCCGCGCCCGGCGGCGCGGGCGGCGGCTTCCAGCCGGTACATCTCGGCCGCGCGTTCCCGGTTGTCGGGGAAGGTATAGACCCGGGCCATGCCGCGCGTCAGCATTTCGCCTTGGGCCCAGACGCCTTCGCGCCCGATCAGGTGAGCCAACAGCCGCCCATGGCGGTCCATGCGGGCATTGCCGTAAAACAGCTGCACGGGTTGGTTCATCAGGACGGCCTCAAGCGCCGCCTTGGATTCCTTGGCCAGCGGCCATTCCTTGAATCCGATGCGGCCCAGAGGCAGCTTGGGCGCTTGGATGCCGGTCAGGCGGACCTGAGAGGCACCGACGATATCCCGGTCGAGGAACACCGTATCGCCGTCGACCACGGCAACGACAACAGCCTGTTCGCCGGGGGTCAATGCGTCCTGAGCCGCCACTGGGGCGGCCCATAGAACAAATCCAATCAGGATGGTCGTGAACTTCATGGCATTGCCTCCGCCGATACGCCCGCCATGGCCCATACGTTAGCAGGTGAATGGCCGCCTGCCCGCAGGCTTTCGATGGTTTCCGCCTTGTCGCGTTTGGCCAGGCGCTTGCCGTCGGACCCGGCCAGCAGGCCATGATGGCGGTAGACGGGCGTGTCCAGGCCCAGTAGCGCCTGCAGCAGGCGGTGGACATGGGTCGCTTCGAACAGGTCCTGGCCGCGCGTCACGCAGGTCACGCCCTGAATGTGGTCGTCCGTGGTGACGGACAGGTGATAGCTGGTCGGCGTGTCCTTGCGCGCGAGCACCACGTCGCCGAATAATTCGGGCCGGGCGATCTGTTCGCCCTGGTCCAGATCGACCCAGGCGAGGGGGCCGGTCATTTCCGCCGCGGCGTTCGTCTTGAGGCGCAGGGCGTGGGCTTCGCCTGCCGCCATGCGGTCGGCGGCCCGGGCCGGGTCCAAACCTCGGCAGGTGCCGGGATAGAGGGGGCCGTCGGGACCATGCGGGGCGTGCCCGGCGGCGGCGATCTCCGCCGCGATATCCTTGCGCGTGCAGAAACAGGGATAGATCAGTCCCTGATCTCGGAGGCGATCCAGGGCCTTTGCGTAGTCCTCAAGATGGTCCGACTGGCGGCGCGCCGGCATTTCCCAGGTCAGGCCGAGCCAGCGCAGGTCTTCGATAATGCCGTCCTCGAACTCGGGCCGACAGCGGCTCCGGTCGATGTCCTCAATGCGCAGCAGAAACCGCCCGCCGCCTGCCGCCGCCTGGGCCCAGGCGACCCAGGCCGAAAAGGCATGGCCCAGGTGCAGGCGGCCTGTCGGGCTCGGCGCGAAGCGGGTGACGGTGGTGTTGGCGATCATGGGGATATCTATCGGCCCTTTCTGCGGAACTGGGCGCTCTATGGCACCATTCGTTAACCATTCTGGGGTAACAAGGTGAACCGGTACCAGCCATAATACCGTTCACGTAATGGATTAAACGAGCCCGCCGCCATGAGCAAAATCAAGAAGCCCGCAAAACTCGCCCCCGATCTTCCCAAGGAAGAGGACATCCCGCATCTGACGGGCCCGATGGTGCTGCCACGCGACGGCTCCAAGCCGGAGCAGGTGGTTCTGCTGCTGCACGGCGTCGGCTCCGACGGCGACGACCTGATCAATCTGGCGACCTATTTCGGGCGGGTGCTGCCCAAGGCCGTGTTCATCGCGCCCAACGCGCCGTTTCGCTTCGACGGCGGACCCATGGGCTATCAGTGGTTTTCCATCGCTGACCCGTCCAAGGAAAAGAAGCTTGAGGGCGTGAAGATGGCGGCCCCCATCCTGAATGCGCTGATCGACCACCTGCTGGCCGAACTGGGCCTGGACGAAAGCAAGATGGCGCTCATCGGCTTTTCCCAGGGCACCATGATGGCGCTGCATGTCGGCCCCCGGCGGGTTAAGCCGCTGGCCGGCATCATCGGTTATTCCGGGGCCCTGATCGGAGGCGAGCTTCTGGCGTCCGAAATCAAATCCAAGCCGCCGGTGCTGCTCATGCACGGTGATGCCGACCCGGTCGTGCCGCCCGATCTGATGCACCATGCGGAAGACACCCTGAAGGCGGCGGGCGTGCCCGTGGCGGCCTATCTCTCTCCCGATCTGGGCCACGGTCTCGACGACATGGGCATCCAGCTGGGCATGGAGTTCCTGGCCGAAATGTTCGGCATAGACGTTCTCGAGGTTGCCGGCCGCACGTCCTAGACGCCGCCGAGCCCAAGACCGCCTTATGAACACCCCCCGTCTTTTCGCCGCCCTTTGTCTATCGCTTGTCCTGTGCTGGATGGTGGCCCTCCCGGGTGCTTCCTTGGCGGCGGAAAACGTCGGCACGGCGAAACGCGTGGTCAACGACGTCGTCACCCGGTCGTTCGGACAGTCGGTGCAGACCGGCGACGGCCTGGTCGCCAACGAAACTGTCATTACAAAAGACCGCAGCGCCATCGACATCCGGCTGGCCGACCAGTCGTCGCTGACCATCGGTGAAAATTCCGAACTGATCCTGGACGACCTCGTCTACGGCCGTGATCGGAACAAGGTTACCGGTGCCTTCCGCATGATGTCGGGGGCCATCCGTTTCGCTTCCGCCGGCGTGCCCATGGATTTCCTGATCAAGACGCCGACGGCGACCATCGGCATTCGCGGCACGCAGTTCGACGTCCTGGTCAAGGACGGCAGCACCGAGGTCGCGGTGGTCGAGGGCGTGGTTGTCGTGCAGTCTCAGTTCGGCATCGTCGACGTGCGCGGGGGCCAAGTTTATCAGGTCACGACCCGCCGCGCGGCCTTTGCCGATGCACGCTCGCCCGGCATGAGCCAGGCCATCGAGTTCATGGTGACCATGCTTGCGGACGGTGGCGGTGTCGCCCCTCAGGCCGCCCCGTACCCGCAAAAGGAAACCCGGGTGATCGTCCTGCCGCCGTTCCTGGCGGACCGGGACAAAGAAAACCTTCTGGTCGTGGATCTGCCCGCGGGCAAGGTCTATGTCGAACTTCTGCCCGGTCTTGCGCCTGTGCATGTGCGGCGGATCAAGCAACTGGTGCGACAGCAATTCTATGACGGCCTCGCCTTTCATTTCGTGCGTCAGGATTATGTCGCAGAAACCGGGGATCCGTCGTTCACGCCGGGCGGCGGGGGCGGAACGGGGGGCAGCGGCACGGCCATCGCCGCCGAATTCTCGTCGACCCCCTTCACCGAAGGCATGGTCGGCATGTCGCGCCTCAAGAACGACCCCGACAGTGCCGACAGCCGGTTCTTTTTCGCCCTGGGCCCCACGGCGCGGACCCTCGACGGCAAGTATACGGTCTGGGGCCGGGTCGTCGCCGGGATGCAGTACCTGAAGGCGCTGAAACCCGCCAACCGGCCCAAGGCGCCGGAACGCATGACGACCGTGCGTGTCGTCGCCGACCTCTACAAATAATCTTCGTGATCGGTCCCGGTGCCGCAAATCTGTAACCGGATCATGCGGTCGGCTGTCAGAAAAGGTTCATGGCGGGAACATTTGGCGCGGAATCGCAATATGTAGTATCCTCCGCGCCATCAGGTAGGAGATATGAGGTTTCGACCCCGTGAGCGCTTCCGCCGAAAGCTGTCCCGCTCTCGTTCTCAACGCCGACTTCCGGCCGTTGAGCTACTTCCCCCTTTCCCTATGGTCCTGGCAGGACACTCTCAAGGCCGTGTTTCTCGACCGGGTCAACGTGGTGTCCGAATACGACCGGATCGTTCATTCCCCCAGCCAAGAATTCCGCCTGCCCAGCGTGATCGCGCTGAAGGAATACGTATCCATGGGCAGGCGCCCGGCCTTCACCCGGTTCAACGTATTCCTGCGCGACGCCTTCCATTGCCAGTATTGCGGCGAACATTTTCCGGCCGACCATCTGACCTTCGACCACGTCATCCCGCGCGCGCGGGGCGGGCGCACGTCCTGGTCCAACGTGGTCACCGCCTGCTCGCCCTGCAATCTTCAGAAAGGCCACCGCCTGCCTCGGCAATGCGGGATGGTGCCCCTGCGCGAACCGGAACAGCCGTCCAACTTCCTGCTGCAGGAAAACGGCCGGGCTTTCCCGCCGAACTATCTGCACGAAAGCTGGCGGGATTTCCTGTACTGGGATACGGAACTGGAACCTTAGAGGTTACGGCGCCGGCTTGCCCTGGTGACGGGCGTAGACCGCCGACGTTCCGTCGGCCTGAAACAACAACACCTCATAGGCTTGCGGGTCGGGTCCTTCCATCCCCGGCGAACCGACAGGCATGCCGGGAACGGAAAGTCCCCTGGCCGTGGGTTTTTCCTGAAGCAGCCGCGCCACATCGGATGCGGGGACATGACCTTCGATGACGTATCCGTCGACCACCGCCGTGTGGCAGGATTGCAGGGGCTCGGCGACGCCGGTCATTTTCTTGATCGCCGTCAGGTCTTCCATCTCAACCGTTTTCACGTCGTGGCCGTGGTCTTTCATATGGGTGACCCAGGCGCCGCAGCATCCGCAGTAGGGTGATTTATAGACGGTGACCTCGGCCGCCGCCGCCACGGCGGGCAGCAGCACAAGCATGGCGAGCGCCGCCAAAGCGGCGCCTAATGCCTTGAAATTCATTCGTGTCTCCTTTCCTAGAACCAGAAGCTGACGCCCGCGACAAAACGCAGGCTGTCCGTGTCCTCGCCGTCGTCGCGGGCGAAATTGGCGGTGGCGCCGACCTTGCGTTCGTAATGTAGGCCGACGTAGGGGGCGAATTCGCGGCGGATCTCGTACTTCAGACGCAGGCCCGCCTCGATGGTATTGATCCCGGCCCCGGAATGGGTGCGCCGGTCCTCGGAGAATGCGACGTTGATCTCCGTCGTCGGTTGCAGGATCAGGCGTTGGGTGAGGCGCCAGTCGACCTCGGCTTCCAGCCGGGCCGACAGGTCGCCCGTTTCGCTGAGGAACAGATTGGCGTCGGTTTCCACGAACTGCTTGGCCAGGCCCTGGATTCCGATCACACCATAGGTGCGGTCCGGGTCCGGGCGCAGGTCGTGGCGGATGCCGGCGTTGACGTCGAAGAACGTGGAGACCGGGCGGCGGTAGAGAAATTGCAGCTCGGCCTTTTCCAGGCGCTTGCCGACGGGGTTCTCTCCTTCCGACTTGAACGCCAGGCGGTGGTCGTCATTGCCGATCCAGGCGTTGGCGTCCCAGGCGACGACATCGGTTCCGTCGCCGGCCCGATACTCCAACTGCTCGGCCTGGACGTGCCAATAGATCGCATCGTCCATATCCGCCGCCCCGGCCTCGGATGCCGGGAGGAGATGTGCCGCCGCAAGGATCGCTGCGGCGAAGATCTTGTTTGAATGGGTCATCGGGCAATCTCCGCGGTCTCGCGTTCGACCACGACCTTGCGGAACATGCCCGACGCCATGTGGTACATCAGGTGACAATGAAAGGCCCATTGGCCCTCGGCATCGGCCTCGATATCGGCCTCGACCGTGGTGCCCGGCGCAATGGAAATGGTGTGTTTGGCCGGGTTGTTCTTGCCGGACCCGTTGTCCAGGATCTGCCACATGCCGTGCAGATGCATGGGATGGGTCATCATGGTCTCGTTGATGAACTTGAAGCGCACCCGCTCGCCGAACTTGAGCTTTATGGGCTCGGCATCGGAATACTTCACGTCGTTGATGGACCAGACATAGCGTTCCATGTTGCCGGTCAGGCGTACCTCGATCACCCGCGCCGCCGGGCGGTCGGGATAGAGCGGCTTGAACGCCTTCAGGTCCGCGTAGGACAGGAACTTGCCGCCCTCGGCCGCCTTGGGCATGAGGCCGCTGCCGGGGGCATAGAACGGATCATCCTTGGATTTCGGTGCCATGGCGCCGTGGCCCATCATGCTGTGGTCCATGCCCTTCATCATGCTGCCGTCCGGCATCATGTGGCCGCCTTCCATCTTCATGGATCCGTGGTCCATTCCGGCCATGTCGCCGTGGGCCATGCCCATGTCGGCCATGGTGAGGAACTGTTTCGGGCGGGCGCTGGGAATGGCCGCCGTCCGGCCCATTTCCGGCGTCAGGGTGCCGCGCGCGTGACCCGTGCGGGCCATGCTTTCGGCAAAGATCGTATAGGCCTTGTCTTCGGTCGGGCGCACGATGACGTCATAGGTTTCGGCGACGGCGATGCGGAATTCGTCCACGGGGACCGGCCGCACGTTGTTGCCGTCGGCCTGCACCACGGTCATCTTCAATCCCGGAATGCGCACGTCGAAGAAGGTCATGGCGGCGGCGTTGACGAAGCGTAGGCGGATGCGCTCGCCGGGCTTGAACAGGCCGGTCCAGTTCTGGTCCGGGTTCTTGCCGTTCATCAGAAGCACAAAGCCCGAGACGTCGGCGATGTCCGACGGCATCATGCGCATGTCGCCCCAGGCCATGCGGTCGGCGAGGGCGGGGCCGAAGCCCATCTTCCGGGCGTCGTCGACGAAGGTCGACAGGGTGCGCTGCTGATAATTGTAGTAGTCCGCCGACATCTTCAGGTTCGACAGGATTTCGTGCGGGCTGTCGTCGGGATGCCAGTCCGACAGCACGACCACGTATTCCCGGTCGTAGCGGAAGGGCTCGCGCGTCTTGGGTTCGATGACGAGCGCGCCGTACATGCCGATCGCCTCCTGCATGCCGGAATGACTGTGGTACCAATAGGTGCCCGCCTGCTGCGCCGGGAAGCGGTAGGTGAAGGTCTCGCCCGGCTTGATGCCGGGAAAGCTGATGCCCGGCACGCCGTCCTGCCGGTAGGGCAGGATCAGTCCGTGCCAGTGGATCGAGGTGTCCTCGCCCAGCGTGTTGGTCACGTTGATGACCAGGTCCTCGCCCTCCTTGAAGCGCAGCACCGGCCCGGGGACCGCGCCGTTGATGGTCATCGCCGTTTGATCCTTGCCGGCGACGTCGATCGCCGCCTTGCCGATGGTCAGGTCGTAGGTGCCGGCCCGCGCGGTCGCGGGGGCCAGCAGGACCGCCGCCAGGGCGGCGAGTATGAGACGTCTCATGGAATCGCTCCTTCCCGATTGCGTGGTCATTTGATTCTGACGGGGCCCATCATTCCGGACTCGTAGTGGCCCGGGATGTTGCAGGCGAATTCCAGTGCCGTCGGCTTGGTGAATTTCCAGATGATCTCGCCCGACTTGCCCGGCTCCAGCAGGATGCTGTTGGGGTCGTCGTGCTTCATCATGTGGCCGTCGCCATGGTCCATCTTCATCTTTTCGGGATTGATGCGGTCGGCTTCGATCATGCCGTGCTCCATCATCACCATCATCTGCTTCTGGTGGGCGGCATGCATGGCCGCCGTGCCCAGGCCGAATTCGTGCAGCAGGGTACCCTTGTTGGTGATCCGGAAGCGCACGGTCTCGCCCGCCTGCACGGTGATCTCCTCGGGCTCATAGAAGTTGTCCTGCATGGTGATGTCGATGGTGCGGGTCACGTCCGCCGCCTTGCCGGGTTCGCCGATGGCGGCCATGGCGCCGTGATGGCCGGGGGCCCCGTGGCCGCCCATTTTCATGCCCTCCATCATATGGCCCTGCTTGGGCATGTCGCCGTGACCGTGACCGGGCTGGCCCGATCCGGCCAAGGCGGGGGTGGTGGCCGCCAGCACGGCAAGGGCGACGGCGGTGGAACGGATGGACGTGCGGAATGTGAAATCTTGAGAGATCTTCATCGGAATATCCTTTTGATCGGGGATCGCGTCTGTGACGCGGCCGTGGCGAAGACTTAGGCTTCGCCGCCTTGTCGGATTTCCGCTCGGGGGTCGTATGGGGTGGACCGGACCTGGGGTCCGCGTCCGATGCAGGTGACATCGGCCGAGCGGAGGCTAGGCGCGATCTCGCGGTGGCCGGAACAGGCCGGCGGGGGCGGTCAGCGCGGGGGCTCGATCCGCACTCGGATACAACGTCTGGATATCAAAAACGGAGGGCGTGACGCTTAGAACGTCGCGGGGAAGGGCCGGCGCGAAGCAGGCGTTGACGCAGCAGCCGCCCATGTCGTGCTGCGACGGTGGCGGGGTCTGGTCCTGGGCCGGCGTCTGGTCGTGGCATTTTTGATGGTCCGATGTGGCGGCCTGCACCTCGGACAAAGTGCCATGGGCCTGATGGGCCCCATTCGCGGACCTTGCCATGGCCGCATGACCGGCGCCGAAGCCGGAGAACAGGACGGCAATGGCCAGGAGCACGAAGCACGCGCGGCGCAGGCGCCGTTCTGTACCTGCTTTTCCTGGGTATGTGCGCGCCATGGGTCTTCGATCCGGTGATTGGCTCGTGTCTTGCGGCATTACGCAAAATTCTAAAGGTTCCCCCTGCGGGAAGGTCAAGGCGAAACGGTTTGTTCCAGGCGCCTTATTTTCCGCCGGCCTGGGCGCGTTGGTTCAGGTCGTCGTGGCGGGCGCGGATACTCGCCGGCCAGGTGCTCTTGATATAGGACAGAACGGCGATGATTTCGGTGTCGGTGAGCACGCCGTCGAAGCCCGGCATGTCGCTTTCATAGCTGCCGCCGACCACGGCGGCGGGGCCGCGCTTGGTGATGTCGAACAGTTGCGGGTCCGGATGGTGCCAGGTATGGCCCGTGCGGTCATGGGGCGGGGCGGGCAGACGGCCCGTGGGCAGGCGCTCACGCCAGTTCGTCTGACCTTCCAGGTTCGCGCCGTGGCAGCTCGCGCAATGGTCCGCGTAAATGCTTTTGCCCATGGCGACGGTCGCCGCGTCGCCGGGCCGCAGCTCGACCGTGCCGTCGTCTGGGGCCAAGCCCAGCCAGACGGCACTGCCGAGCGCGATGGCGGCCAACACGCCAGCGGCCCCCAAAAGCTTGGTGCGCCCCACGGTCAATGGTCCGGTCCCGCCAGATCGTCGATGATCGGGCAATGGGGGCGGTCGTCGCCGTGGCAATGATCGACCAGATGCTTGAGGGTCTTGTGCAGGGCCTTGAGCTCGGCAATCTTGGCCTCGATCTCGGAAAGGTGTTCCGTGGCGATCGCCTTCACGTCGGCGCTGGCCCGGTGGTCGTCTTCGTACAGCGACAGCAGGGCGCGGCAGTCCTCGACGGAAAAGCCGAGCCCGCGCGCCCGCTGCACGAATTGCAGCTTGTGCACGTCGGTCGGTGAATAGGTGCGGTAGCCGTTGTCGCTGCGCCCCGGCACGACCAGGGAAATTTCCTCGTAATAGCGGATGGTCTTGGCCGGCAGGCCGGACTGCTTGGCCGCTTCACCAATATTCATGGGCTCAATCCTCCTCGATCCTGACCCTGCGCAGACGGAGCGCGTTGGTGATGACGGAAACGGAACTCAGGCTCATGGCGGCGGCGGCGACCATGGGCGACAGCAGAATGCCGAACACGGGATAGAGAACCCCCGCCGCGACCGGCACGCCGAGCGCGTTGTAGACCAGGGCAAAGAACAGGTTCTGCTTGATGTTGCGCATGGTCGCGCGGGCCAGTTTCCGCGCGCGCACGATGCCGTTCAGGTCGCCCTTGATTAGGGTGATGCCGGCACTTTCGATGGCCACGTCGGCGCCGGTGCCCATGGCGATGCCGACATCGGCCTGGGCCAGGGCGGGGGCGTCGTTGACCCCGTCGCCGGCCATGGCGACCTTCCGGCCCTCGGCCTGCAGGTCCTTGACGATGCGGGCCTTGTCCTCGGGCAGGACGTCGGCGCGGATCTCGTCGATGCCGAGCTTGGCCGCCACGGCCCGGGCGGTGCGCGCGTTGTCGCCGGTCGCCATGACGATGCGGAAGCCCTGGGCGTGCAGCGCCTGAATGGCATCCGCCGTGGTGTCCTTGACCGGATCGGCGACGGCGATCAGGCCGGCGATCTTCGCATCCACGATGACGAACATCACCGTCTCGCCCTGGTCGCGCCGCGCGTCCGCCGTGGCCGACAGGGCATCGCCGTCCAGGCCCAGGTCGGCAGCCAGTCGGGCATTGCCCAGGGCAACCTGCTTGCCGTCGATGGTGCCGGTGACGCCCTTGCCGGTGACGGCTTCGAAGTCGTCGGCCTTGGCGAGGGTGATGTCGCGGTCTTCCGCGCCGGTGACGATGGCCTCGGCAAGCGGATGCTCGGACCCCCGTTCCAGGCTGGCGGCCAGGCGCAGGACGTCGGCTTCGTCATGCCCCGGCTCCGGCAGCACGGCGACCAGCTTCGGCTTGCCGACGGTCAGGGTACCGGTCTTGTCGACGATCAGGGTATCGACCTTGGCGAAGCGCTCCAGCGCCTCGGCGTTCCGGATCAGCACACCCGCCTGCGCCCCCCGGCCCGTGGCGGTCATGATCGACATGGGCGTGGCGAGGCCCAGCGCGCAGGGGCAGGCGATGATCAGCACGGCGACGGCGGCGACCAAGCCGTAAGCCAGGGCCGGAGCCGGTCCCCAGATCGACCAGGCGATGAAGGCGATGACCGCGACGGCGACCACCGCCGGCACGAAGATGCCGGCGACGCTGTCGGCGACCTTCTGGATCGGCGCGCGCGAACGTTGCGCATTGGCGACCATCTCGACGATCTGGCTCAGCATGGTGTCGGCGCCGACGCGCTGTGCCTCCATGATCAGGCTGCCCGTACCGTTGAGGGTGGCCCCGGTGACGGCATCGCCTTCGGTTTTCTCGACGGGAAGGGGTTCGCCGGAAATCATCGATTCGTCGAGCGACGAACGGCCTTCCAGCACCACGCCGTCGACCGGCACCTTTTCGCCGGGCCGGACACGCAGATGGTCGCCGGCCTTGACGTCTTCAAGCGGCACCTCTGTCTCCTTGCCGTCGGCGTCGATGCGCCGCGCGGTCTTTGCGGCCATGTCGAGAAGGGCGCGGATCGCGGCGCCGGTGCGGTCGCGCGCACCCAGTTCCATCAACTGGCCGAGCAGGACCAGCACGACGATCACCGCCCCGGCCTCGAAATACACGCCGACGTGCCCACCCGCATCGCGGAACCCGTCGGGGAAGATGCCGGGGGCCAGCACGGCGACGATGCTGAACAGGTAGGCGGCGCTGACGCCCAGGGCGATCAGGGTGAACATGTTGAGGTTTCCCGAGCGCACCGATTTGACGCCGCGCACCAGGAACGGCCAGCCCGACCACAGAATTACCGGGGTCGCCAGGACCAATTCGATCCACTGTGCGGTGCGTTCGCCCAGGGCATCGCGGATGCCCAGGCCCAACATCGGGCCCATGGTCAGGATCAGGATCGGGACGGTCAGCACCGCGCCGACCCAGAACCGGCGGGTGAAATCGACCAGTTCCGGATTGGGGCCTGCGTCGCCCGTGGGCACGCCCATGGGCTCCAACGCCATGCCGCAGATCGGGCAGTCGGCGGGCTTGTCGGTGATGATTTCCGGATGCATGGGGCAGGTGTATTGGGTGCCGGCGGGCATGGCCTCGGCCTGCTTCTTGTGGGCGCCGGACAGGTAATGATCCGGGTCGGCCTGGAACTTGGCGCGGCAGCCGGGATTGCAGAAATGATAGGTCTCCCCCCCGTGGTCGAAGGTCGGCTTGCCCATGCCCAGGGTCACGGTCATGCCGCAGACGGGGTCCTTGGCGGTCTCGGCGCCATGATCATGACCCCCGCCGCAGCAGGAAGCGCCGCTTTTCGGCGTGTCGGAGGGGGCGTGTGAATGTGCGGACATGGCGGAAAACCTTCGGTTGCGGCACGGGCGGCAGGCCCATGGGGTCATCATGACCCCTTACATAAGGCTTCCAGTTACTGGAAGGTCAAGGCGCGCGTCACGAAAATTCTTCGGCGTGGTCTCGCCATAGACTCCGCCGATAAATTCTATCGGCATTAGCGATTTGACGTATGGGTCCGCCGATGGCGAGACTCCCCCGACCGCAACCCCTGACAGAGCGCCGTCCCATGCCCTTCGAAAGCGAGTTCACGCCGGCCCTGTCCGAGGGCGAAAGCAACGCCTCGCCCCGGCGCCGCGACTGGGCGGCGGGGGCCCTGGGGGCGGCGTCGCAGGCACAGCTTGCCGAGGATGCGGCGCTGTTTCTGCATCAGTCCGTGTCCACGCCCTGCCTGTCGGTGATCACAAAGGCCGAGGGGCCGTGGATCGAGGATGCCGAGGGACGGCGCTATCTCGATTTCCACGGCAACAACGTGCACCACATCGGCTATGGCCATCCGCGCCTGAAAAAGGCCATCGCCGACCAGATGGACGCGCTGCCCTTCGCGCCCCGTCGATTTACGTGTGAGCCCGCGACGGCCTTGGCACGCAAGCTGGCCGACATCGCGCCCGGCGATTTGTCCAAGGTGCTGTTCACCACGGGCGGGTCCGACGCGGTCGAGGTCGCGTTGAAGCTGGCCCGCGCCGCGACCGGGCGGTTCAAGACCGTGTCGTTCTGGGACGCTTTTCACGGGGCCGGGTTCGGGGCGTCGTCGGTCGGCGGGGAACAGTTGTTCAGATCGAACCTGATCGGCCCGCTGTTGGCGGGCACGGAACACGTCGCGCCCTTCGCCTGCTACCGCTGCCCTTACGGCTATCCCGAAACAGACGGCCAGCCGAACCTGGACCTGTGCAAGATGACCTGCGCCAATATGGTGCGCTACGTGCTGGAAAAGGAAGGCGACGTCGCCGCCGTGATCGCGGAGCCGGCCCGCGCCGTGCCCTTCGTGCCGCCGCCGGGGTTCTGGGCCGCCGTTAGGCAGGCCTGCGACGACATGGGCGCCTTGCTGATCTTCGATGAAATCCCCACGGGCCTGGGCAAGACCGGGCGCATGTTCGCCTGCGACCATGACGGCGTGGTGCCGGACATCCTGGTCATGGGCAAGGGGCTGGGCGGCGGCATCCTGCCCATCGCCGCCGTGATCGCCCGGCCGGGGCTGGACGTCGCCGGCGACTATGCCTTCGGCCATTACACCCATGAGAAAAACCCCGTGACCACGCGGGCCGGGCTGACGACCATCGAGATCATCGAAGACGAAAACCTGGTCGAGAACGCGGCGACCCTGGGGGCTTACGCCCTGGACCGCCTGCAGGATATGAAGGACCGCCTCGGCGTCGTCGGCGATGTGCGCGGGCGGGGCTTCCTGATGGGGGTCGAATTGGTCATGGACCGCGCCGGGAAGGAGCCGGCGGTGGATCTCGCCGAGGACGTGCTCTACCGTTGCCTTACGGGCGGCCTGTCGTTCAAAATCTCCATGGGCAACACGTTGACCCTGACGCCGCCCCTGGTGGTGACGCGGGACCAGATGGACCAGGCCCTCGACGTGTTGGAGCGCGCCATCACCGACGCCGCCCGCGCCGCAGGCCTGGCCTGAACGACAACAACCCGGAAAGGGGAACCATCGACATGGTCAAGGTCGTCCGCACGGACCGCGAACTGCAATGCCCGGTGATCGACGCCGGGCTCAAGGACATGGGTGTCGATCTGGTGCTGGTACCGGACGGGGCGGGGGAGAACGTGCTGCTCGACGCCGTCGCCGACGCGGACCTGATCCTCATGTGCTACACGCCGATCACGGAACGGGTCATCGCGGCGGCGCCGAAGCTCAAGGGCATCGTCAAATACGGCGTCGGCATCGACGCCATCGACATGGGCGCCGCTCGGGCGCGGGGCATCCCCGTGGTCAATATTCCCGAATACGCCGAGCGCACGGTGGCCGAAGGGGCCTTCACCCTGATGCTGGCGCTGGCGAAAAAGCTGATCCCGCTCGACCGCGCCATGCGCGCCGACGGCTGGGCCTGGCCGGAAGCGAAATGGCTGGCCAACGACATCGCGGGCAAGACCGTTGGCATCGTGGGGGCCGGGCGCATCGGCCGCGCCTTCGCGCAGATGGCGGGGGCCGGGTTCGGGGCGCATGTCATCGCCTACAG
Organism: uncultured Rhodospirillaceae bacterium; assembly: GCA_963972065.1. Classification (GTDB taxonomy): domain Bacteria; phylum Pseudomonadota; class Alphaproteobacteria; order Rhodospirillales; family Casp-alpha2; genus UBA1479. Next base: position 19,089 of record CAXAVJ010000002.1, on the reverse strand, counting down.
CCCCCATACGCCGCCGGCGGAATTGATGCAGATCGGGATCGAGCCCGTGGCCGACCTGATGGAGTTGATGGCGCGGGCCGATGTGGTTTCCGTCCATTCCGTGCTGAACGACGAAACCCGGGGCCTGATCGGGGCCAAGGAACTGGCGGCCATGAAGCCGAGCGCGATCATTCTCAACGTGGCGCGCGGAGCGGTGATCGACGAGGCCGCCCTGGTCCGCGCCTTGCTGGAAGGCCGCATCGCCGGCGCCGGGCTCGACGTCTACAGCCAGGAGCCACTGATGCTCGAAGGCCATCCCCTGAGCCCCCTGTTCGGCATGGACAACGTGATCCTGCTGCCGCATCTGACCTTCTTCACCCATGAGGCCATGGAGCGCCTGGAGCTTGAGACCCTCGCGCGTTGCCGCGAGGTGCTGGCGGGTCGGCCCGTGACCGTGAAATCGCCGGACCCGCGCCTGCGCGCCCAGACGACGGGCGTGCGGTTCGAGGGCTAGAAACACCCTGGCGCGCGCCGGATCGGCGGGCTAACGTCCGCCTTTCCCCGCCCATGAGACCGAGTGCCCATGACCGAAATCCTCAAATGCATCTCCCCCATCGACGGCGCGGTCTACGCCGAACGGCCCGCCGCTTCCGACGCTCATATTCAAACCACGCTTGAGCGCGCCCAGGCCTGTCAGGCCACCTGGCGCAATGTGCCGGTCGCCGAGCGGGCGGCGCTGTGTACGGCCATGGTCGATGCCTTCATCAAAGAACCCGATGCGATTTCCGAGGAACTGGCCCGCCAGATGGGCCGCCCCGCGCGCTATGGCGCCGGCGAGGTCAACGGCTTCGCGGAACGGGCCCGGCACATGATCGCCATCGCGGGCGATGCGCTGGCCGACCGGCCGGCCTCGGACAAGCCGGGCTTCACCCGCTTCATCCGGCGCATGCCCTTGGGCGTCGTGCTGGTCGTCGCCCCCTGGAATTATCCGTACCTCACGGCGGTCAACGCCATCGTGCCGGCGATCATGGCGGGCAACGCGGTGGTCCTGAAGCACGCGACGCAAACGCCCTTGTGTGGGGAGCGCATCGCCCGCGCGTTCGAAGCCGCCGGTGCGCCCGACGGCCTGTTTCAGGTCCTGCATCTGACCCATGATCAGACCGCCCGCGTGGTGGCATCGCCTGAGATCGATTTCGTCGCCTTCACCGGCTCCGTCCCCGGCGGGGCGGCCATGGAGCAGGCGGCGGCGGGCCGCTTCATCGGGATCGGGTTGGAGCTGGGCGGCAAGGACCCGGCCTATGTCCGCGCCGACGCCAATCTGGCGCATGCCATCGAGAACGTGACCGACGGGGCATTCTTCAATTCCGGGCAAAGCTGCTGCGGGATCGAGCGGGTTTACGTTCACGCCGACGTCTACGACGACTTCGTCCAGGGCATGACCGATCTCGCCAAGGGATACGTTCTGGGCGATCCCCTCGACGATGCCACGAAGCTGGGTCCCATGGTGCGGCCCAAGGCGGCGGACTTCGTGCGCGGCCAGATCGCGGACGCCGTCCAGGCGGGTGCGAAGGCCCTGATCGACCCGGCCGCGTTCCCCCGCGACGGGGCGGGTAGCGCCTATATGGCGCCGCAGGTGCTGACCGGCGTCGATCATGCCATGCGGGTGATGACGGAAGAATCCTTCGGCCCCGTGGTCGGCGTGATGAAGGTCAAATCCGACGACGAGGCCGTGGCCCTGATGAACGACAGCGACTTCGGCCTGACCGCCAGCATCTGGACGGCGGATGCGGACGCGGCCCTGGCGCTGGGCAACCGTATCGAAACCGGCACCCTGTTCATGAACCGGGCCGACTACCTGGACCCGGCGCTCGCCTGGACCGGGGTCAAGAATTCGGGCCGGGGCTGCACCCTGTCGCCGCTCGGCTATGATCACCTGACCCGGCCCATGTCCTTTCACCTTCGCACGCAGGTCTGACGCAAATGACAACGATGCCCCTTAAAGGGAACTGGAATTACCCGACCTCCATCCGCTTCGGCGCCGGGAGGCTGTCGGAACTGGGCGACGCCTGCGCACAGGCGGGCATGGCCAATCCGCTGCTGGTCACGGACCCGGGCCTGGCGGCCCTGCCCATGGTGGCGGACGCCGTTCGGGCGGTCGAGGGGGCGGGGCTTGCCGTCAAAGTGTTCTCCGCCATCAAGGGCAACCCGACCCTGGAAAATGTCGAGGCCGGGGTCGCCGCGTTCAAGGCCGGCAAACACGACGGCGTCATCGCCTTCGGCGGCGGCAGCGCGCTCGACGCCGGCAAGGCCATCGCCTTTCAGGCCGGGCAGACCCGGCCCTTGTGGGATTTCGAGGACGTGGGCGACAACTGGACCCGCGCCGATCCGGCCGGCATCGCGCCCAACGTCTGCGTCGCCACCACGTCGGGCACGGGATCGGACGTCGGCCGTGCCTCGGTCATTACGGACAGTGCGCGCCACGTGAAGAAGGTCATCTTTCATCCGAAGATGATGCCGAGCGTCACCATCGCCGACCCGGCCCTGACCATCGGCCTGCCGGCGCATGTGACGGCGGCGGTGGGCATGGACGCCCTGTCGCACAATCTGGAAGCCTATCTGGCACCCTTCTATCACCCGTTTGCCAAGGGCGTGGCGCTGGAGGGCATGCGCCTGGTCAAGGACTGGCTGCCCACGGCGGTTGCGGACGGCAAGAACATCGCGGCCCGGTCCCACATGATGGCGGCGGCCATGGCGGGGGCGACGGCGTTTCAGCGCGGTCTCGGCGGCATTCATGCGCTGGCCCATCCGCTGGGGGCCCTCTACGACGCCCATCACGGGCTGCTCAACGCCGTGCTCATGCCCTATGTGGTCAACGCCAACAAGGACGCCGTGGCGCAGAATCTGACGGACCTGGCCCGCGCCTTGGACCTTGCCGAGCATTCCCCCGCCGGGGTGATCCGCTGGATTTTGGACCTGCGGGCCGAGATCGGCATCCCGCATACGCTCGCCGAGATGAACATTCCCGGCGACGCCGCCGACACCGTCGGCGCCATGGCGGTCGAGGATCCGACGGCGGGCGGCAATCCCATTCCATTCACATCGGCGCAATACGCCGCATTGTTCCTGGACGCCCATGGGGGCCGTCTGGAATTCTAGGGCCGAACGATTTTCAATAAGGGGGACAGGCAGATGAAACCGGGACAGGTCAAGACGGCGGCGGACGCCAAGAAGATCATCGCCGAGCGCAAATGCGATTACGTCAAGGTCGGCGTGGTCGACATGGACGGCATCATGCGCGGCAAGTACATGAAGGCCGACAAGTTCCTCTCCTCCCTCGATAAGGGCTTCGGCTTCTGCGACGTGGTGCTGGGCTGGGATTCCAAGGACCAACTGTACGACAACGTCTCCGTCACCGGCTGGCACACGGGCTATCCCGACGCCCCCGTGCGGATCATTCCGGAAAGCTGCCGCGAGATCGCCTGGGAGGACGACATGCTGTTCTTCCTCGGCGAATTCGACGGCAAGTACGAAGACGTCTGCCCCCGCGCCGTGCTGCGCCGGACCCTGGCCAAGGCCGACAAGATGGGCTTCAAGGTGCTGGCGGGGCTCGAATACGAATTCTTCATGTTCGAGGAAACGCCGGAGACCGTGCGCGAAAAGAACTACCGCGACCTGAAGCCGATCCAGCCGGGCTTCTTCGGCTATTCCATGCTGCGCTCCACGGTCGACAGCGACCTTTACCGCGACATCCTCGACGGCTGCGTCAAGATGGACATGGCCCTGGAAGGCCTGCACGAGGAAACGGGGCCGGGCGTGCTCGAAGCCGCGATCCAGGTCGACGGCGCCCTCGCCGCCGCCGACAAGGCCGTGCTGTTCAAGACCTTTGCCAAGATCATGGCGCAGAAGCGCGGCCTGATGGCGACCTTCATGGCGCGCTGGTCGCCGGACTGGCCGGGCCAGTCGGGCCATATCCACATGTCGCTGACCTCGAAGACCGGCAAGCCCATTTTCCTCGACAGGAAAAAGCCCCACAGGATGAGCGACACCATGCGCCACTTCGTCGGCGGGCAGCAGAAGCTATTGCCCGAATTCCTCGCCATGATCGCCGGCACGGTCAACAGCTACACCCGCCTGGTGCCGGGCTTCTGGGCGCCGACGGACGCGACCTGGGGGGTGGACAACCGGACCTGCGCGATCCGCATCATCCCCGGCTCGGAAAAATCGCAGCGCGTGGAATTCCGCATCGCCGCCGCCGACGCCAACCCCTACCTGGCGCTGGCCGCCGGCATCGGCGCCGGGCTCTGGGGCATCGAGAACAGGATCGAGCCCGGCTCGGCGGTCGAGGGCAACGCCTACGACAAGACCTTCCCCCGCTACCTCAACCTGCCGCGCACCCTGATGGACGCGGCCGGCATGCTCAAGACGTCGAAGCCCGCGCGGGCCATCTTCGGCGACGCCTTCGTCGACCACTACGCCGCGACCCGCGAATGGGAAGAACGCCAATTCCGCCGCGCCATCACCGATTGGGAGATGGAGCGGTATTTTGAGATTATTTGAAGGCCTGCCTCGCCTCATTCTCCTCCGTCATGGCCGGGCTTGACCCGGCCATCCACGTTGAATGTGGCGGCTTGGCTCGTTGAAACCTAAAATCGGCCCATGTCAGGCGGTTGGGTCTACATCATGACGAACAGGCCAAACGGGACGCTCTACGTCGGCGTCACAAGCGATCTTGCACGTCGTGTTTGGGAGCATCGGGAGGGTTTGGCCGATGGCTTCACGAAGAAATACGGCCTCAAACGTTTGGTCTTTGCGGAACCTCACGCGGATATCCGCTCAGCTCTCCAGCGGGAGAAGAACCTCAAACATTGGTCGCGCGCATGGAAGGTCCGCTTGATTTTGGACGCCAATCCAAACTGGGATGATCTTTTCGACAGCCTCGCATGAAGGCGTGGATGGCCGGGTCAAGCCCGGCCATGACGAGATAAAGTGACTGCTTTTAGCCATGAGCAGACATTCCTTAATCTTACAACCAGTGACCATCCCGGCTTGTTTCATCGCTGTCATATCGGCCATTCTGGCAGAGGTGTTCCGAATGTGGGCGGTCAAGGCGCTCAGATATCGGCAATCATCTTGTCGATGACATCGTAACCGCGGTATCCGTCAATCAAATTAAATCCTGAGAACATCTCGTATACAAAGCTGCATAGCGGCTTTGATTCATCGTACCCGGGACTCGACCGCCTCAGCGAAAGCAGAACCAGCTCTAGACGCTTGAAGAAGTCGAAGAGATTCTCGTCGTCGATCGAGTAATTATGAAGCACGAATTCGATCTGCTTCGCTAGCATCTCCAAGTTCAGGATGATCTCACGGAATTCCGGTGTGTCGCCACTCATCTGGTTTTCAAATGCATAGAAACCTTCATCCGCCTCACGCCCACCCGTGAATGCTTCTTTGAAGGCTTTGGGTGTCATCAGGTTTTCGATGGTATCCAGGTCTGCCTGAAGATCACGTCGACCGCCCTTAATGCTTGCAACAATTACCTGATAAAGGATGTTTCTTTTGATTCTATTGTACATTTTCGAAAGATTATTTTTGAAAATGCGTCGTTTTCGATGTTCTGGAAGATAAACGACAAGCCAGTAAAAGAAGAATGAGACAAGTCCGCCTGTGAGCACATTCGTTGCCACTGAATAGACATTCTTCCACCAGAATGGCTTTGCGAGTGGCGAAAATTCAATGCCAAAGAGGCTCACAAGTAGAATAATGTCGAGAGTCAGCCATAGCATGACCCTCCCCGCCATTCTCCTCAGTTTCGTTGACGTAGTATTCTTTAGTGCCATCCGGTATCCCCGCTTGTCGCAGTTCTCCAAGTATATCGTGGCGCTCGTGTTGGATGTCGATAAAGACCGCTTCGGGTCAAAAGCAGACGTGCTCCAGACGAACCATCCACATCCGGCAACTACCCTAATCCCGCTCCGTCACCGCCAGTTCCCAGAACGCCCGCACCACCCGCGTTTCCGCCCGGTTTTCCAGGCAGACCATGTATTCGTGCATGGGCAGTTTGCAGTCCTTGAGCTCGATCATCACGAGGCGGCTATCGAAGCCGAATTCGGGCTTGGAGACGAAGCCGATGCCGTTGCCGGTGGCGACGGCCTCGCGGATGCTTTCGCGGCCCTCGACCTCCATCACCGTGCCCATCTGCAATTCCAGCCGGGCGAATTCCTGTTCGACCAGACGGCGGGTGGTCGAGCCCCGTTCGCGCAGCACCAAGGGCTCGCCGGCCAGTTCCTTGAACTTCACGGCGCCGCGCCCGGCCCAGGGGTGGTCGCGGTTGATGACGGCGACCAGGGGGTCGTCGCGCAGGCTCAGCACCTTGAGCCTGGCGTCGTCGGGCACGTGGGAGAACACGCCGACGTCGGCGTCGAAATCGTAGAGCTGATTGAGGATGTCTTCCGAGTTGCCGATCTTCAGGTTCACGGTCACGCCGGGATAGCGGTTGCGGAAGGCGCGCACGATGCGCAGCACATGGAACGGCGCGTCGGCCGAGAGGGTCAGGGAGCCGACCAGCAGGTTCTGCGATTCCTTGAGGTATTCCAGCGCCTCGCCCTCGCATTCGAACATCCGGTTGGTGATGGCGAGCAGGTGCCGCCCGGCGTCGGTCAGGGCGACGGAGCGCGAGGTGCGGTTGAACAACAGAACGTCGAAATCCTTTTCCAGCTTGCGCACCTGGTCGGACAGGGTCGGCTGGGTCAGATGCAGGTGTTCGGCGGCCTTGGAGAAGCCGCCTTGGGTGGCGACCGCGTGGAATGCGCGCAGTTGCGAATAGTACATAGATGAAACCTATACGATCTATATAAACTGACGATTTGACTTATATTTCCCCAATGCGATTGAGTCTATATGAACCCCGCATAACGGCGAATTTGCCGGGGGTTCAGGGTCGGCGCCGACGAAGGCACGGACACCAGGGGGATTTGGTGCAGTGCCGAACAAATCCTGTCACGTCACCGCAGAATTGGTTAAAACTGTCATATGCCGGTAACAGCACATACTGATAATCCGGCGATCAAACAGGGAGTATTTCGATGAAATCAACATGGTTCAGCAGCCTCGGCTTGGGGCTGGCGACGGTGGCGACAGCCGCCATCCTGGGGGCCGCGCCCGCCAAGGCGAAGACCGATCTTCTGGTCTACACGGCGGTCGAGGCGGACGAGCTGAAGAAGTTCAAATCGGCCTTTGAGAAGGACAATCCGGACGTCAACATCAAGTGGGTCCGCGATTCCACGGGCATCATCACCTCCAAGCTGCTGGCCGAGAAAGAAAACCCCAAGGCGGACATCGTCTGGGGCGTGGCGGCGACCAGCCTGCTGCTGCTGGCCGATTACGACTACTTCCAGGGCTATGCGCCCAAGGGCTTGGATAAGCTGTCGAAGAAGTATTACGACACCACCAACACCCCGCCGCTGTGGGTCGGGCAGCGCGCCTGGATCGCGTCGGTCTGCTTCAACACGGTCGAGGGCGAAAAGCACAAGCTGCCGATTCCCGCGACCTGGGAAGACCTGACCAAGCCGGTCTACAAGGGCCATATCATCATGCCGAACCCGAACTCCTCGGGCACGGGCTTCCTCGACGTGTCGTCGTGGATTCAGATCCAGGGCGAAGACAAGGCCTGGAAGTACATGGACGCGCTGCACGAAAACATGGCGCGCTACACCCATTCGGGCTCCAAGCCCTGCAAGCTGGCGGCCAAGGGTGAAATCGCCATCGGCATTTCCTTCGCCTACCGGGGGGCCAAGTCCAAGAACGAAGGGGCGCCGCTGGAAGTCATCGCGCCGACCGAAGGCGTGGGCTGGGATCTGGAATCCTTCGCCATCGTCAAGAACACCAAGAACCTGAAGGCCGCCCAGGCGCTGGCCGACTGGTCCGTGTCCAAGACGGCGCAGGAAATCTATAACGAGGAATACGCGGTCGTCGCCATGCCCGGCATCGCCAAGCCCGTGAAGAACTTCCCCGTCGGCATCGAAGACAAGATGATCAAGAACGACTTCAAGTGGGCGGCCGCAAACCGCATCCGCATCCTGGACGAGTGGCGCAAGCGCTACGACGGAAAGTCCGAGCCGAAGTAGTCAGGTTATCTTTTCTCGACTGATCTGAACGGCAAGCCCCGGCCCCCGCGTATGGGGCCGGGGCTTGCTATTTCAGGCTCTTTGAGGCCGTGTGCCCGCGGGCCGCGGTCTGATAGAATTCAGCCATGGAGGGCAGGGATGGCGAACGACAACAACGGCGAAGCCTATCTTCGGGTCCGTAACCTGACCAAGAAGTTCGGCGAGTTCACGGCGCTGAAGAATGTGTCGCTGGACGTCAGCGAGGGTGAATTCGTTTGTTTCCTGGGGCCGTCCGGCTGCGGCAAGACGACGTTGCTGCGCGCCATCGCGGGCCTGGACATTCAGACCATGGGCACGGTCGAACAGGCCGGCCGCGACATTTCGGCGCTGCCGCCCAACGAACGGGATTTCGGCATCGTGTTCCAGTCCTACGCCCTGTTCCCGAACCTGAGCGTGACCCGCAACATCGGGTACGGCCTGGAAAACCGGAACATGCCGAAGGCCGACATCGCGGCCCGCGTGTCCGACCTTCTCGACCTGGTCGGCCTGCGCGACCATGCGAAAAAATACCCGTCGCAGCTTTCGGGCGGCCAGCAGCAGCGCGTGGCCCTGGCCCGCGCCCTCGCGACCTCGCCGGGCCTGTTGCTGCTGGACGAGCCCCTGTCGGCGCTCGACGCCAAGGTGCGCGTTCACCTGCGCCACGAGATCAAGGAACTGCAGGAAAAGATCGGCATCACCACCATCATGGTGACCCACGATCAGGAAGAGGCCCTGGCCATGGCCGACCGCATCGTGGTGATGAACCACGGCGTGATCGAACAGGTCGGCTCGCCGGAAGATATTTACGCCGATCCGGCATCGCCCTTCGTCGCCGACTTCATCGGCACCACCAACTTCGTCGACGGCGAGGTTCAGGCCGGCGGGCGGGTCTCCGTCGCCGGTGTCGCCATCGACTGTGGCGCGGCCCTGGATGGGCTCAATCCCGGCGACATGGTCACGGTCTGCATCCGGCCCGAGGACGTGCAGGTGTCGACCGAGGGCGGCGGCGCGGGTATTCCGGTAACCATCACCGACGTTGAATTCCTGGGCTCGTTCCACCGCTGCCATGTGACACCGGTCAACGGCGCGGGGCAGACCTTCGGCACGGACATCGATTTCATGATCGACCTGTCGGCGAACCGCGCCCGTGACCTGGGCATCCGCGAGGGCATGGCGGTGCAGGCGGCCCTGCCGCCCGAATTCGTGCGCATCTACCGCCCCGTGGGCGGGGGCTGAGCCATGCGGGACGCCGCCGTCGTCGAAGCCCCCCGGATCACGCCCAAGGTCAGCAGCGAAGACTGGATCATGCGCGCGGTGCTGGTCGGCATTGCGCTGTACCTCACCGTCTCGATCCTGCTGCCGCTCTATGCGCTTCTGTCGAAAAGCTTCAAGAACGCCGACGGCCTGTTCGTCGGCCTGGCCAATTACGTCAGCTTCTTTTCCACCCCGGCGCTGTTCTGGTCGATCGAGAACAGCCTGACGGTGACCCTGTTGTGCTGCGTTATCGTGGTCACGCTGGCCTTCATCTATGCCTATGCCCTGACCCGCACCTGCATCCCGTTCAAGTCCCTGTTCAAGGGCGTGGCGCTGCTGCCAATCCTCATGCCGTCGCTGCTGCCGGCGATCGCCCTGGTCTATCTGTTCGGCAATCAGGGCATCATCAAGGACTGGCTGTTCGGCTACGAAATCTACGGCCCCATCGGCATCGTCATGGGCGAATGCTTCTATGTGTTTCCCCATGTGCTGACGATCATGCTGATCGCCATGGCCAATTCGGATGCGCGGTTGTACGAGGCATCGGATGCGCTGGGTGCCTCCAGGATCAAGACCTTCTTCACCGTGACCCTGCCCAGCGTGCGCTACGGCCTGGTTTCGGCCTTCTTCGTCTGCTTCACCCTGGTCATCACCGACTTCGGCGTGCCCAAGGTGGTCGGCGGCAAGTACAACGTGCTGGCGACCGACATCTACAAACAGGTGGTCGGGCGCCAGGATTTCGAAATGGGGGCGGTCGTCTCCATGGTGCTGCTGTTGCCGGCCCTGTTCGCCTTCGCCGCCGACCGCATCGTGCAGCGCCGCCAGGTCGCCCTGCTGTCGGCCCGCGCGGTGCCGTATCAGCCCAAGAAGAACCGCGCGGTCGACATGACCATGCTGGCCTTCTGCTGCCTGATCGGCCTGATCATGGTCTCGATCCTGGGCATGGCCTGCTTCGCTTCCTTCGCCAAGTTCTGGCCTTATGACCTGACCCTGTCGCTCAAGCATTACAACTTCGACCTGATGGATGGCGGCAGTTGGAATGCCTATTGGAATTCCATCGAGCTGGCGGCCTGGACGGCGGTGATCGGCACGGCGATGGTGTTCACCGGCGCCTATCTGGTGGAAAAAAGCAAAGGCTTCCATTCCGGCCGCACGGCCATGCAGTTGTTGTGCATGATCCCCATGGCGGTGCCGGGCTTGGTGCTGGGGCTGGCCTATGTGTTTTTCTTCAACGCGCCGAACAACCCGTTGGGCTTTCTCTACCACACCATGCCGATCCTGGTGATCTGCACGGTCACCCATTTCTATACGGTCGCGCACCTCACGGCGGCGACGGCGCTGAAGCAACTGGACGGCGAATTCGAAAGCGTGTCGCAGTCGCTCAAGGTGCCGTTCTACAAGACCTTCTTCCGCATCACCGTGCCGGTCTGCATGCCGGCGATTCTCGATATCTCCATGTATCTGTTCGTCAATGCCATGACGACCGTGTCGGCGGTGGTGTTCCTTTATTCGCCGGATACGGCCCTGGCGTCGGTCGCGATTCTCAACATGGACGATGCCGGCGACGTGGCGCCGGCCGCCGCCATGGGCATGATGATCGTCGGCACGGCGGCGGCGGTTCGGCTGGTGCATGCGGGGCTGACACGCGGTATTCTCGCGCGCACCCAGGCGTGGCGGAAACGTTGAGCGGCAAAACCCGCCCGCGCCGCCGCATAGTCCTGGTCTATGGATGATATCCGAATTAACGATTTGACGAATTGACCCATCCCGCCCGAAACTCCGCGCGACCGGCTGCCCGAACGGCCCGGCCGCGGCCCTAATGACAAAGTTGGAAAGGCCCAACCATGACGTTGACCCCCGGTGATCCCCTTCTTCTCACGCCCGGCCCCCTGACCACCGCCGCCGAAACCCGCGACGCCATGCGCCACGATTGGGGCTCGCGCGATCAGGCGTTCATCGACGCCAACGCCGCCGTGCGCCGCAAGCTGCTGGAAATCGCCAATGCGGCCGCGACCCACGTTTGCGTGCCGCTCCAGGGCTCCGGCACCTTCGTGGTCGAGGCGGCGCTTTGCACCCTGATCCCCAAGACCGGCAAGGCGTTGATCCTGGTCAACGGCGCCTACGGCAAGCGCATGGGCAAGATTTTGGAATACGCCGGGCGCGCGTTCGAGATTTCCGAAACCGCCGAGGACGTGCCGCCGGACGCGGCGGCCCTGGCCGCCAAACTGGCCGCCGATGCCGCCATCACCCATGTCCTGGTCGTTCATTGCGAAACCACCTCGGGCATTCTCAACCCCATCGCCGACATCGCCCATGTGGTGAAGGACGCGGGGCGGTCCCTGATCATCGACGCCATGAGCGCCTTCGGCGCCATCGAACTGGACCTCGCCAAGGTGCCGTTTGACGCCGTCATGGCGTCGTCCAACAAATGCCTGGAAGGGGTGCCCGGCATGGGCTTCGCCCTGATCCGCAAGACGGTTCTGGAAGGCTGCGAAGGCCATTCCCATTCCCTGGCCCTCGACCTCTACGACCAGTGGCAGGCGATGGAGGCCAACGGCCAGTGGCGCTTCACGCCGCCGACCCATGTCATCTTCGCCTTCGCCAAGGCCATCGAGCAGTTCGAGGCCGAGGGCGGCCAGCCGGGGCGCTTCAAGCGTTATTCGGAAAACTGCCGCGTCCTGATCGACGGCATGGCCGAACTGGGCTTCCAGACCCTGCTGCCCCAGGGCCTGCAGGCGCCGATCATCGTCACCTTCCACATGCCGTCGGACCCCGCCTTCGATTTCCAGGTGTTCTACGACAAGGTGAAGGATCGGGGCTTCGTGCTCTATCCCGGCAAGCTGACGGTGGCGCCCAGCTTCCGCGTCGGCTGCATCGGCCACCTGGGGGCGGCCGAGATGAAGGCGGCACTCAAGGCCATGGCGGAAGTGCTGGCCGAAATGGGCGTGAAGACCGGCGCCCCCCAGGCCGCCGAATAGGCCGCAATCGTGACCGACGCCGCCAAGACGCCGCCCGCGACCGCCGAGGTCGTCGTCATCGGCGGCGGGGTCATCGGCTGTTCCATTGCCTATCACCTGACCAAGATCGGCATTACCGACGTGGTGCTGCTGGAGCGGCGCAAGCTGACCTCCGGCACCACCTGGCATGCGGCGGGCTTGATCGGCCAGCTGCGTGGCAGCGCCAACATGACGCGGCTGGCCAAATACACGGCGGAACTGTACCGCGAGTTGGAGGGAGAGACCGGCCAGGCCACGGGTCTGAAGCAGAACGGGTCCGTCTCCGTCGCCCTCCACGAAGGGCGGATGGAGGAATTCCGCCGCAACGCCTCCATGGCCAAGGTGTTCGGCCTGCAGGTCGACATCATCACCCCGGAAGAAGTCAGGGAACGCCATCCCCTGGTGGAAACCGGCGACGTGCTGGGCGGCACCTGGATTCCCTCGGACGGGCAGGGCAACCCGGCCGACATCACCCTGGCCCTGGCCAAGGGGGCGCGCATGGGTGGGGCGCGTTTGTTCGAGGATACCAAGGTCACCGGGATCATCGTCGAGAACGGCCGCGCCGCCGGCGTGCGCACGGAGACGGGCGAGGTGCGCGCCCGCTGGGTCGTGCTGGCCACCGGCATGTGGGGCCGCGACATGGCGGCCCAGGTCGGCGTGACCCTGCCGCTGCATGCCTGCGAGCATTTCTACATCGTCACCGAACCCTTCGCGGGCATGACGCCGGACCTGCCGGTGCTGCGGGTCTACGACGAATGCGCCTATTACAAGGAAGACGCCGGCAAGATGCTGATCGGCGCGTTCGAGCCCAAGGCCAAGCCCTGGGGCATGGACGGCATTCCGGACGATTTCGAATTCGACCAATTGCCCGACGACTTTGATCATTTCGAGCCGATTTTGGAAGCCGCCATGGCGCGCCTGCCGGCGCTGGAGAATGCTGGCATCCAGACTTTCTTCAACGGCCCGGAAAGCTTCACCCCCGACGTGCGCTACAACCTGGGTCCCGCACCGGGGCTGGACGGGCTGATGGTCGCGGCGGGGCTCAATTCCATCGGCATTCAGTCGGCGGGCGGCATCGGCCGTGTGGTCGCGGACTGGATCAAGTCGGGCCATGCCCCCATGGACCTGTGGGAAGTGGACGTCCGCCGCCAGATGCCGTTCCAGGCCAACCGCGCCTATTTGCGCGACCGGGTTTCGGAAAGCCTGGGCCTTCTCTACGCCACCCATTGGCCGTTTCAGCAGTATACGACGGGGCGGGGCCTGCGCCGCTCGCCGCTCCACGAACATCTGAAGGCCGCCAACGCCTGTTTCGGCGAAAGTGCGGGGTGGGAGCGCGCCAACTGGTTCGCGCCGGAAGGGACCGAACCCAAATACGAATACAGCTACGGCCGGCAGAACTGGTTCGATCATTCAGCGGCGGAGCATCGCGCGGCGCGGGACGGCGTCGCCCTGTTCGATCTCACGACCTTCGCCAAGTTCCGGGTCGAGGGCGCGGACGCGGCCCGGGTCCTGGGCCGGGTGTCGGCCAATCATGTCGCGGGCGATGCGGGTCGCGCCGTCTATACCCAATGGCTGAACGACCGCGGCGGGATCGAGGCCGATCTGACCGTCACGCGGCTGACCGAGGACGCCTTCCTGGTCGTCACCTCCGGCGCCTGTCAGGTGCGGGATTTCCACTGGCTCAAGGGCCATGTGCAGGATCATGAGCGCTGCACGGTCACCGATGTGACCTCGGGCCATGCGGTGATCGGCGTTGCCGGGCCCCGGTCGCGGGACCTGCTGGCCAAGCTGACGCCGGAAAATCTCGGCAACGACGCCTTTCCCTTCGGTGCCAGCCGCGAGGTCGAATTCGCGATGGCGATGGCGCGGATGACCCGCATTTCCTATGCGGGCGAACTGGGCTGGGAAATCATGATGCCGACGGAATTCGCGGCCCATGTCTATGAAGCGATCAATGCGGCGGGCCGGGACTTCGGCCTGGTCCATGCCGGCATGCATGCCATGAACTCCCTGCGCATCGAAAAGGCCTACCGCCATTGGGGCCACGACATTTCCGATGAAGACACGGCGTTGGAAGCCGGGCTCGGCTTCGCCGTCGCCTGGGACAAGCCCGGCGGCTTCATCGGCCGCGAGGCGTTGCTGGCGCAGCGGGAGGTGGGGATCACGCGCCGCCTGCTGCAGTTCCTGATCACGGACCCCGAACCGCTGCTCTACCACAACGAGCCGATCTGGCGGGACGGTGCGATCGTCGGCAAGGTCACGTCGGGCATGTACGGCCATACCCTGGGCGGGGCCGTGGGCATGGGCTATGTGTCCGTGCCGGACGGCGGCGTGGCCGGGATCGACGGCCATGCCTACGAGATCGAGATCGCCGGCGTGCGCTATCCGGCCCAGGCCTCGCTCAAGCCTCTCTACGATCCCGCGTCATCTCGCCTGCGCGGCTGATTTCCCACGTTAATTCGCCCAATCGAAGCCTGACCCGGTCCCGGGTCGGGATCGTCGTCATATTGATTTAACCTATCAATCACATAGTTATTAGCGATTTGACATATCCTTGGCCGGTCACGAGAATTCCCGAAACCAGGGCACGTCCCCGCGTGCCGGACGATTTCAAAGGTGAGCAGCATCATGGATCAGACCCCATCCCATCCCAGTAGCGTCTCCGTCAACGGCCGTACCTATGCCTGGCCCAGCCAGCCCCTGGTGGTGGTCTGCATCGACGGCTCGGAGCCGGATTACATCGAACAGGCCATCGCCGGCGGCCATATGCCGTTCCTGGAAAAGGCGCTGAAGGGCGGGTCCGACCTGCGCGCCGAATGCGTGGTGCCCAGTTTCACCAACCCCAACAATCTGTCGATCGTCACCGGCGTGCCGCCCAAGGTGCACGGCATTTCCGGCAACTTCTTCCTGGACCCGGACACGGGCGAGGAAGTGATGATGAACGACCCCAAATTCCTGCGCACGGACACCATTTTCAAGGCCTTCCACGATGCCGGCGCCAAGGTCGCCATCGTCACCGCCAAGGACAAGCTGCGCCGCCTGCTGGGCCATGGCCTCGACTTTACCTCGGGCCGCGCCGTGTCGTTCTCGTCGGAAAAGGCGGACCAGACCAGCAAGGCCGAAAACGGCATCGACAATGCGCAGGCCCTGGTCGGGCGGCCGATCCCGGATGTCTATTCGGCGGACCTGTCGGAATTCATCTTCGATGCGGGCGTCAAGCTGATGGAAACCATGCGCCCCGACATCATGTACCTGTCGACCACCGACTACATCCAGCACAAGCATGCCCCCGGCACGCCGGTGGCCAATGCCTTCTACGCCATGATGGACGGCTATTGGGCCAAGCTGGATGCGCTCGGCGCCGTGCTGGCGATGACCGCCGACCACGGCATGAACGCCAAGTTCGGCAGCGACGGCCAGCCTGACGTGATTTATCTGCAGGAAGTGCTCGACGGTATCCTGGGTGCGGGCAAGGCGCGGGTGATCCTGCCGATCACCGACCCCTATGTCGTGCACCACGGGGCCTTGGGCTCCTTTGCCACCGTCTACCTGCCGCCGGATGCGGATACATCCGCCGTCATCTCCAAGCTGGCCGCGGTTTCCGGTGTGCAAAAGGTCTACGACAAGAAACACGGCTGCGCCGAATTCGAACTGCCGGAAGACCGCCTGGGCGACCTGATCGTGGTGTCCGACAAAGCCAAGGTACTGGGCACCTCGTCCGACCGCCACGACCTCAGCCAGTTGAAGGAGCCCCTGCGCTCCCACGGCGGGGTGACGGAACAGAAAGTGCCCCTGATCGTGACCCGCACGGCCTCCGTCGACAGCGGCCGGCGGCTTCGCAACTTCGACATCTTCGACGTGGCGCTCAACCACACGGCGCTCGCCCAAAACGCGGCCTGATGAACGCCGCCTGAAACAACACAGCATTAAACAACACCCCGCCGGGGGACGTTTGGAGGACAATTCCATGGACAGCGCCGTTACCGACCTCAAAGATGAAGTGATCCACGAAAAGCTCCGCCTTGTCGGAGACAGCGGCGTGCGCGACGAGCGCATCGAGGTCATGAACCCCTACACCAACAAGGTCGTCGGCACGGTGCCGAAGGCGTCGGTTGCCGACGTCAAGAAGGCGTTCAAGACGGCTGCTGAATACAAGCCGACCCTGACCCGGCACGAGCGCGCGGAAATCCTCAAGAAGACCGGCGAAATCCTCTATTCCCGCCGCGAGCAGGTGTCCGACCTGATCACCGCCGAATGCGGCCTGTCGAAAAAGGATTCGATGTACGAGGCCGGGCGCTCCAACAGCGTGTTCAACCTGTCCGCTGCCCTGACCCTGATGGACGACGGCGAGGTGTTTTCCTGCGACGTGTCGCCCTCGGGCCCGAAGCGCAAGATCTTTACCACGCGTCAGCCGCTGCGGGCGATCAGCGCCATCACGCCGTTCAACCATCCGCTCAACCAGGTCGCGCATAAGATCGCGCCCTCGGTCGCGACCAACAACTGCATGGTCCTGAAGCCGACGGAGAAGACGCCGCTGACGGCGCTGCT
Source organism: uncultured Rhodospirillaceae bacterium (assembly GCA_963972065.1). GTDB lineage: Bacteria > Pseudomonadota > Alphaproteobacteria > Rhodospirillales > Casp-alpha2 > UBA1479. Next base: position 2,168 of record CAXAVJ010000002.1, on the reverse strand, counting down.
GCTGGCCGACGTTCTTTACGAAGCGGGCCTGCCGCCGGAAATGTTCCAGGTCATCACCGGCGCCCCGGCCGAGATCGCCGACGAGATGATCACCAACGAACATGCCGATCTGGTGACCTTCACCGGCGGCGTGGCGGTCGGCAAGTACATCGCCGACCACGCGGGCTATCGCCGCATGGTGCTGGAACTGGGCGGCAATGACCCCCTGATCGTCATGGAAGACGCCGACCTGGAGAAAGCCGCGACCCTGGCCGTCGCGGGTGCCACCAAGAACTCGGGCCAGCGCTGCACGGCGGTGAAGCGCATCCTGGTGGTCGACGCGGTCGCCGACGAATTCGTCAAGATCGCCCTGGAAAAGGTCAAGGCCATCAAGTACGGCGATCCCATGGACCCGGACACGGATGTCGGCACGGTGATCGAGGAAAAGGCCGCCATGCAGTTCGAACGCCGGGTCAATGACGCCGTCGCCAAGGGGGCCGAGCTTCTGTACGGCAACAAGCGGGACGGTGCCCTCTATTCGCCGACCCTGGTCGACCGCGTGCCCTTCGATTGCGAACTGGTGCGCGAGGAAACCTTTGGCCCCGTGGTGCCGATCATCCGCTGCCCCAATGACATCGCCGAAGTCATCAAGATTTCCAACTCCACGGCCTTCGGCCTGTCGTCCGGCGTGTGCACCAACAACATGGAATACATCACCCGCTTCATCGACGACTTGGTCGTCGGCACGGTCAACGTCTGGGAAGTTCCCGGTTTCCGCATCGAAATGTCGCCCTTCGGCGGGATCAAGGATTCGGGCCTGGGCTACAAGGAAGGCGTGATCGAGGCGATGAAGAGCTTCACCAACGTGAAGACCTTCTCCATGCCCTGGCTCAGCTGATAGACGTTTCCTCAAGGTCATCCGATTGTAAGGGGCGGGTTTTCGGACTATAAGCGCACTCAGTGCGTCTATTGAGGGGTGGGCGAGTATTACGGCGGCCGCCGGGCGAAGAGTCCGTCCGCGGCCCCGGTTGTGAAACCTGCACCGGAAAGCGCGAAGGCACGTGGAAACCATCATCAATATCGTCGGCGGCGTCGCCCTTCTGTTATGGGGCATCCGCATGGTGCGCACGGGGATCACCCGATCCTTCGGCGCCGACCTGCGCCGCGCGCTGGCGGCCTCCGCGCGCAACCGGGTGACGGGCCTGGCCGCCGGGTTCGGCGTCACCACCATCCTGCAAAGCTCGACCGCGACGGCGCTGATCGTCTCGTCCTTCGCCGGGCAGGGGCTGCTGGGGGGTGTTGCCGCACTCGCCATTATGCTGGGCGCCGATGTCGGCTCGACCATGATCGTGCAGGCCCTGTCGCTCGATCTGGAATGGCTGTCGCCGGTGCTGATTTCGGCCGGCGTCTTTCTGTTCCTGTCCACGGAAAATAGCCGCCGTCGCGCCATTGCCCGCGCTCTTCTCGGGCTCGGCCTGATGTTGTTGTCTTTGCGTCTGATCGCCATGGGTTCCCTGCCGTTCCGCGAGAGCGAGGCCATGGCCGTCCTGGTTCATCCCCTGACCAGCGAGCCGCTGTTGGCCGTGGTGTTCGCGGCCGCCTTGACCTGGGCGTCCCATTCCTCCGTCGCCGTGGTGTTGTTGATCCTGTCCCTGGCCGGGATGCAGGTGCTGAACGTGCAACTGGCCATGACCATGGTTCTGGGCGCCAACCTGGGCGGCGCCTTGGCCGCGGTCGGGCTGACGGCCAAGTCCCTGCCGGCGGTGCGCCGGGTGCCGCTCGGCAATTTGTTGATGCGCATGATCGGCGTGTTCGCCGTGTTGCCCTTGGTGCCCTACCTGCAACCCTATCTGGCGATGGCCGGCGACACGCCGGCGCGCGTGCTCGCCAATTTCCACACGGGCTTCAATCTGGCCCTGGTCGTGGTGTTCCTGCCGGCGCTGGCCCTGGTCGACTGGGCCGCCCGGCGCATTGCCCCCGACCGCCCGGCGACCGACGATCCCGGCAGCCCCCGCTATCTGGACGAAGGGGCGCTCGATACGCCCTCCGTGGCTTTGACAGGGGCGGCGCGCGAAACCCTGCGCATGGGCGATGCCGTGAAATCCATGCTGTCCGCCACGCGCGACGTTCTGCGCACCAACGACGCGAACTTGCGCAAGACGGTCGAGGCCCAGGACGACGTGGTCGAC
>CAXAVJ010000001.1:0-127779 GCA_963972065.1 uncultured Rhodospirillaceae bacterium | reverse complement strand
GGGCATTGTCGGCCCCTCCGGGTCGGGCAAGACGTCGCTGTTGATGGTTTTGGGCGGCCTGGAACAGGCGACGGGCGGCGAGGTCGCCGTCGCCGGCCACGACCTGACGACCCTGGACGAAGACGGCCTGGCCCGGTTCCGTCGCGACACCCTGGGCATCGTGTTCCAGGACTTCCACCTGATCCCGACCATGACCGCGTTGGAAAACGTCGCCGTGGCATTGGAATTCGCCGGGCGGAGCGACGCCTTCGACCGCGCGGCCGAAGAACTTGCCGCCGTCGGCCTGGGCCATCGCACCAGCCATTACCCGGGCCAACTGTCGGGCGGCGAACAGCAGCGCGTGGCCCTGGCCCGCGCCTTCGCCGGATCGCCCAAGCTGCTGTTGGCGGACGAGCCGACGGGCAACCTGGACGAACACACCAGCGACCAGATCATCGACCTGCTGTTCGGCATGCACGAACGCCTCGGCACCACCTTGCTGCTGGTCACCCACCAAAAATCCCTGGCTGAACGCTGCGGGCGCATGCTGACCATCCGCGACGGCCTGGTCGCCGATGACCAGACCGCCCTTCGCATGGCGGGGGACTGACTCCATGGGCGTCGCCCTTGCCTGGCGCTTGGCCTGGCGCGACCTCAAGGGCGGGCCCGGCGGGGTGTTGCGCGGGCTCGGCATTTTCCTGGCCTGTCTGGTGTTGGGCGTGACGGCGATCGCCGCCGTGAATTCCCTGTCCCGCTCCTTCGTCGCCGGGTTGGACCGCGACGGCACGAAACTGCTGGGCGGCGACGTCGACCTGCGCCTGACCCACCGCGCCGCCGACGCGGCGCAGTTGGCCTATCTCGACACCCAGGCCCGGGCCCGCGCCGACACGGTGGAAATGCGCACCATGGCGCGGCCCCTCGACCCTCAGGCCCGGCGTTCCCTGGCCGAACTGAAGGCGGTCGACAGCGCCTATCCGCTGGCCGGCAAGCTGATCACGGACCCTGCCCTTCCGCTCGGCCAGATTTTGGCAAACCGGGACGGCGCCTGGGGAGCGGCCGTGGACGGCAACCTGCTGACCCGCCTGGACGCCAAAGTCGGCGACCGGGTCCGCGTGGGCGAGGCGGAATTCCAGATCCGCGCCATCATCAAGAAAGAGCCCGATCGCGTCGCCAGCGTGTTTTCCTTCGGACCCCGCTTCATGGTCTCCCTGGACGCCCTGCCGGCCACGGGACTGGTGCAGCCGGGCAGCCAGATCCGCTATCACCACCGGGTGATGCTGCCCCCGGGCACGTCCGTCCCCACCTTTATCGAAGGTTTGAGTGAACAATTCCCCGACGCCGGCTGGCGCATCCGCGCGGCGGACGAAGCCGCCCCCGGCGTGCGCCGTTTCGTCGAGCGCCTGACCCTGTTCAGGGGCTTCGTCGGGCTGACGGTGTTGTTGGTCGGCGGCATCGGCATCACCAATGCCGTCGCCGGATACCTGGACCAGCGGTCGACCACCATCGCGACCCTGAAATGCCTAGGTGCGCCCGGGCGGCTGATTTTCACGATCTACCTGATCCAGGTGCTGATCCTGGCGGCGGGGGGCGTGGCGCTGGGTCTTGTCCTGGGCACGGGCCTGCCCTGGCTGGGTGTCGTGGCGTTCGGCCATCTGCTACCCGTGGCGCCGGAGCCGGGCCTCTATCCCACCGCCCTGGCGACGGCGGCGGCCTTCGGCATTCTGTCGGCGACGACCTTCGCGCTCTGGCCGCTGGCCCGCGCACGGGAAGTCCGGGCGGGTGATCTGTTCCGCGACCGTGTCGCCCCCGCCGGCCGCCGGCCCCGGTTCGGCTATCTGATTTTGATGGCCGGGGGCGTGGCCGCGCTCGCGGCGCTGACCATCGCCACGGCGGCGGACCGCGGGTTCGCCTATTGGTTCGTCGGCGGGGCCATTCTGTTCCTGGCCGTGCTGCGCGCCGCCGCCTGGGCCGTCGGCCAAGCGGCGCGGGCATGCAAACGACCACCGGGGGCGCGCCTGCGCCTGGTCGTCGCCAATCTGGGGCGGCCCGACAGCATGGTGCCCAGCGTCGTCACGTCGTTGGGCCTGGGCTTGGCCGTACTGGTCGCCGTCGCCCTGATCGATGCCAACATGACCCGCCAGGTCAGCGAACGCCTGCCGGAACAGGCCCCGGCCTTCTTCTTTTTGGACATCCAGCCGGATCAGGTCGCCGAATTCGATACCACCGTGATGGGTATCAAGGGCGCCGCCCACCTGCAACGCGTGCCTTCCTTGCGCGGGCGCATCACCCATATCAACGGCACGCCCGTTGATGCGGTCGAAATCGCCCCCGACAGCCAATGGGCGATCCGGGGCGACCGCGCCCTGACCTATGCCGCCGTGCAGCCCGACGCCAGCGAGATCACCGCCGGTGAGTGGTGGCCCCGGGATTACGCCGGACCGCCGCTGATCTCGCTCGACGCCAATCTGGCCAAGGGCTTCGGCATCGGTTTGGGCGATACCCTCAGCCTCAACATCCTGGGCCGGCCGGTGACCGCCGCCGTCGCCAGCCTGCGCCGCATCGACTGGCGGTCGCTGCGTTTCGACTTCGCCATCATCTTCGCGCCCGGCACCCTGGAAGGGGCACCGCACAGCCATATCGCCGCCGTCGAAGCCCCGCCATCCGCCGAGGACGCCATCGAGCGCACGGTCGCCGACCGCTTCCTCAACGTCTCCGCCATCCGCGTGCGCGAGGCCCTGGAAGCCGCCGCGCGCATCATGGAAGGCGTCAGCTGGGCCGTGCGCGGCGTGGCCGCCATCACCATCGCGGCGGGGGCCCTGGTCCTGGCCGGCACCATCGCCGCCGGCCATCGCCGCCGGGTCTACGACGCCGTGGTGTTCAAGGTCCTGGGGGCCGGGCGCGGCCGGGTGCTGGGCGGTTATGTCCTGGAATACGGCGCCCTCGGCCTGCTGACGGCGGTCATCGGGGCGGCCGTGGGCACGGCGGCGGCCTGGGGTATCGTCGTCCACCTGATGAAAAGCGACTGGGTTTTCGATCTGCCCGCCGCCGCCGTCACGGCGGCGTTCTGCCTCGCCGTGACCCTGATCATGGGACTGTTCGGGACCTGGCGGGCCATGGGCCAGAAGGCCATGCCCCACCTGCGCAATCAGTGACGGAAACGTCGGCGCCGAAATCGTACGTAAAACCTGTGTGACGCCCCCGGTAACAGTTGAATTTCCGGTATTCGCTGCCATATTAGGCATAGGGAAATTCACAGGTTTCACCGGGCAGGGCCGCCAATGTCACAAGGACGGCCACCCGATTAGGGAAGTGTAAAAGGAGAACATCAATGGCTATGGGTCAGAACGATAGGTTCCGGCTGCAGACCGGGCGCATGGACCATGCGCAGGCCGCTGCCGCCGGCATCGACGTCGGCCTGCGCAGCTACATGCTGCGCGTCTACAACTACATGTGCATCGGTCTGGCGCTCACGGGTGCGGTGGCCTTCGCCGCCTCGACCTCGGGCGAACTGATGAATGCGATTCACGGCACGGCGCTGCGCTGGGTCGTCATGTTGGCACCGCTCGGCTTCGTGTTCTTCCTGTCGGCGCGCATCCACAGCATGAAGGCCGCGACGGCGCAGACCCTGTTCTGGGTCTATGCCGGACTGATGGGCCTGTCGCTCAGCTACATCTTCCTTGCCTTCACCGGCGAAAGCATCGTCCGGGTGTTCTTCATCACCTCGGCTGCCTTCGCGGGCCTGTCGCTCTACGGCTATACAACCAAGAAGGATCTGTCCGGCATGGGCACCTTCCTGGTCATGGGCCTGATCGGCATCCTGATCGCCTCGGTCGTCAACATCTTCCTCGCGTCGAGCGGCCTGCACTTCGTGATCTCGATCCTGGGCGTGCTGATCTTCGCCGGCCTGACCGCTTACGACACGCAGCGGATCAAGGCGATCTACGCCGAAGGTGATCATTCGGAAGTGCACGAGAAGAAGGCCATCATGGGCGCTTTGACGCTCTACCTGGACTTCATCAACATGTTCATCTTCATGTTGCAGTTCTTCGGCAACCGCGAGTAGCCGAGCCCCCTTCCTCCCCTGGGGAAACAAGAAAACCGCCCGGCGGCGCAAGCCCTGGGCGGTTTTTCATGTCTGGCCCGCCATTTCCCGTCCGGGCCGCAGGCGTGGAGATACTCAAACCCCCTCTCACTGCCTCACCGTCTCTGTGGTTCAAAACCCTCTGAGACACAGAGACGATGAGAAGAAAGGGGGAGAAGTCCCCCGCGTGACACCCATCAAAGAGGGGAAATCAGGCTAGGCGGTCGACCGGCGCGTCGCCCCTGAAAAAGGCGTCCAGATTGTCCAGCGCGCGGAAGCCCATGGCGTTGCGCGTTTCCACCGTCGCACTGCCGATATGCGGCAGGATGAACGCGTTCTTGGTGGTGAAGTAGCGCTTGTCCACGTCCGGTTCGCCCGCGAACACGTCGAGCCCCGCAGCGGCAATGCGCCCGGATTCCAGCGCCGGAATAAGCGCGTCGTCGTCGATGATGTCGCCCCTGGCCGTGTTCACGATGACAGCACCCTCGGGCATCAGGGCGATGCCGTCGGTGTTGATCAGATGGCGGGTTTCCGGCGTCGATTCGCAATGGATCGACAGGAACTGCGAAACCTTCAACAGCGACTGCGGCGTGTCGTGGTAGACCGCCCCCTGTTCCAGGTCGGGCGTGAGGCGCGAGCGGTTATGATAGTGGATCGTCATGCCCATGGCCCGCGCCCGGGCCGCCGCCGCGCGGCCGATGCGGCCCATGCCCAGGATCCCCAGGACCTTGCCCTGGGCGCCGGTGCCGAGGAACTGGGTCGGTTTCCAGCCGCCGATGTTCAGCCAATTGTCGCCGGAAATCATCTCGAAGGCTTCGCGCGCCCGGCGCGAGGCCGCCAGCAGCAACAGGATGGTGATATCGGCCACGGCCTCGGTCAGCACGTCCGGCGTGTTGGAGACGACCAGCCCCCGCGCCTTGGCAGCGTCGAGGTCGATATGCTCATAGCCCACGGAAAAGGTCGCCAGCATGCGCACGTTCGCCGGCAGGCCCTGGATGACCTCGGCCGGATATTTGGTGCGCGCGGACGTCAGGATCGCATCGACGTCGCCGGCGCGGGCGATCACGTCGTTCCCGGACCAGTTGGCGTCCTCGGAATTGACGATGCAGTCATAGTCGCGGGCGGCACGGTCCATGACGTCTTGCGGGAAGATGCGGGCGACCAGCAGGCGCGGTTTGTTGTTGGGCATGGATGGGTCCTCCCCCGTTTGTGGTTGTGCCGGCCGTGGATGCCTAGATGCAGCGCCCGCCGTCGACTTCCAGGCACACGCCGGTCAGGAATTCAGCCTCGTCCGAGGCCAGGAACAGGGCCGCGTTGGCGACGTCCTGGGGTGTCGACATGCGGCCCAGCGGAATGGTGGTATTGAACTGGGCGCGCAAATCCGGGCTGTCGCCGCCCATGAAATCGGCGGTCAGCCCCGTCGCCCCCAGAACGGGGTTGAGCGCGCAGACCCTGATCTTGTCCGCCGCCAGTTCCCCGGCCATGGACTTGGTCAGGGTGATCACCGCCCCCTTCGATCCGTTGTACCAGGTCAGGCCCGGGCGCGGGCGCACGCCGGCGGTCGAGGCCGTATTCAGAATCACGCCGCCGCCCTGGGCCCGCATTTGCGGCACGGCATGGACGGCCGCGAGATAGATGCTCTTCACGTTGACGGCATAGATTCGGTCGAAGTCGGCCTCGCTGACATCCAGCATGGGACCTCGCTTCTGCGCGATGCCGGCGTTGTTGACCAGGATGTCGAGGCGGCCGTGCCAGCCGACGGTGGCCTCAACCATGGCCTTGACCTGATCGCTGTTCGAAACATCGCACTGGAACGACCGTGCCTGGATGTCCTTGGCCACCCGCTCGGCCGCCGCCCCGTCGATATCGGCGACGACGACCCGCGCCCCTTCCTCGGCGAAACGGTGGGCGATACCTTCGCCAAAGCCTGATCCGGCGCCCGTTACCAGCGCCACCTTGTCTTTTAGTCGCATGATCTTGTCCTGAATGTCGTTGGTCCGCCGCTGCCGGGCGGCAGGGGCGGACTGTGTCGTCCTTGGCCGGCATGAGGCCATAACGACCGGACCGCCTCAAGAAAAAATGGCGCGTCGACCATTCGATTCAGGCCGAGAGGACAGCGGTTTTCATTCCGCAAGCGCACCGGTTATGCGCCCGGCCCCTCGTCGGCCGGATTCGCGGCTCAGGCCGCGCCGCGCTTCAGGATATCCATGGCGCTGTTGAGCTGGCTCATGCGCCGGTGGTCGCCATGGGGGCTGTCCGGATGGTGGATGGTCGCCAGCATGCGGAACCGCGCGCGCAACGTCTCGCCGTCGGGGATGCGCCCCGGGGGAAAGCCGAGGACGTATAGCGCATCCTCGCGCGAGCGCACGCCGTCGTTCAAGGGGTCGAAGGAAAGCACCGAAACGATGGTGCGCAGGCGAACGATCTCTTCGGGATCGACGACCTCCCGCCCGGTTGCTTCCGGCGGCGCCGGCGGGGCTTCCTCGGAATGCAGAAGCACGCGGGTTTCTCCGTGATCCAGGGCCAGGGCGATGGCCAGGGCGCGACGCATGAATTCGACCTCGAAGCCGGGCGCCATGCGCACCTGCAGGCGCGGCTTACGCCGCCACGGCCGACCCTTGGCCGTGCCGGATTTGAGAATGACCGTTTCGCGGTCGTGCTGATCCGGCTCGCCCGGATCGGGAAACTCATCGATGACGCTTTGCGGAACGACCAGCAAGACCGAACGCGCCAGATCTCCCACGTTGACCCGCCGTTTGGCCGCCAGATCCATGACCGCGTCACGGAACGTGGACGCACATGGAATGGTATAGGAATGTTTTTTAATGTCCTGGGTCATTGCCTTGCCCCATGCCTGTTCGCTACCGGCGTCATCCCTCCGGTCTGTCGTCCCGGCCCGCGCCGGGATCTCCGCAGACGCCGGAAGGCCGTCCGGCCAAGCCGGTCCATACCCGTGATGCAATGAATTTACCCGCTCGCCGGCCTCGTGCAACTGCTATCGTTGTTAAGCGGGACCATTTTCATCGATCGGGGTCTTGTGCATCAACGAGATCGCATCCAAATCCAAGGTTATTGTTGAGGGAAATTGGTTAACGTTCTGATAATCCAAGGCTTCGCATGTAAGCAGGCGGCGGCGTTGAACACCTGTCGAATGTCCCCGCCGCCTGTTCGACACGGTGAAAACAGCCCGTGGGGAGACAAAATCGTTCCGCACCAGTGGCGGAATCACGCCCAAGACAACTACCGACGCAGTAGGCCGGCCCGATTCGCAATCCCGCCGCCGATCTTGTTAACCATTAAAATTCAGGATGTTAGAGGCATTATCTGAGGTTCCACCGCGACACCGGGCGCCGTGATGGTTGGCGGCACGCCGCCCTGTTGCTAGACTAACGGCCCACTGAAGCCGTCGACTGAAGCCCAGGACGGCCCGAGGACCGGGCCGTTCCGCGTCATCCCGGACCGCGTACAGAACGGACCGCGGCCGCCAGAATGGACCGCCCCTCGGGGGGCGGCTCCCGGGAACGTCCATGGCCACGGACATCAACGCCGCCGTCGCCACCCAGTTGAACCTGTCAAGCGCCCTGGCGGTCGACCGTGCGCGCAGCGCGCTTACCTTTGAGCGAACGGCCGCGCCGACGCCGTCGCGCCCGCCCCCCGATTCCCTTGGCCTGTCCCTCGACCCGCGCCGGGGCATCACTCTGCGCGCGACCGATGCCGCCGCCGCCGTCGGCCGCGCCACGGCCGCGGGTGCACGGATCGTCGATCAGCTCCGCGCCTTGGAAGGCCAGTTGTCGACAGCCATCAACGGCGGACTGGTGTCGCCCCGCACGGAACTCCGCCTCGACGAGACACGGGTGTCGCGGCTGAACATCACCGTCGCCGCCGGGCGCGCGCTGGACGCCATCGACCGCCTCGCCGCGCGCGCGGCGACGGGCCGCATCAACCTGATTTCCAGCGACCAGGGCCCCGTGACCATCCAGACCACGGAATTCGGCGGCCGCATCACCGTGCGCGCCCAGCCGCTCGACAGCACGGGCCTGGACCTTGCCGGGATCAGCGCCCTGACCCAGGATGAGGCGACGGCGGCCCGGGTCCGCGTGCGCCTCGCCCTTCGCACGGCGGAAAGCCGCCTGTCCAGCCTGACCGCCCTCGGCGGCACGCTGGAGTTCCGTGGCGGCACCGCCCAGTCCTTCATTCAGATCGGTACCGAGGGTTTGTTCGAGGGCGCGGTGCGCGGGCGGCTGGTCAATCTCCGCGCCTAACCATCGCCGTTCATCAGGCAAGTCTTTTTTTCGCCCTTCGGGCCGATTTTTAGTTTGAAAAGCAGGTGACCGCCGCGTTACGTAGTGCGACTAAGTGCTCTCCCCCTGTCACCCCATAGAAGACCAAGAAACCGAAGAAGAATGAAGAAGCGTCGCATCGACCTAGGCGCCCGTTTCGTGAAGGTGGACGAACCCCGCATGGTCTGGGTCGTCGCCGCCAACGGCAGCGAACGCACGCCCGTTCCTCATTACGTTCTGGTCCGCGAAGATTCCCAAAACCGCCGCCGCACCCTGTCCGAGGCCGTGCTGCTGGATCGCAACTTCTACCGTCAGCTCCAAGAACACTGACGCGCCCGGCGCATCCGCGCTCAGGCCGCTGCCGCCCCCCTTAAATTATTTTTTTTGAATGTGACTTTGGTCACTGAATCAGACCGACCTGCCCGCTAGGTTATGGTCATTGTCGGGGTGTCCCTCTCCCCTCCCTCCCCGGATGCCTCGGCAGCCTCCCTGTTAAAACTCGCCGGCCCGCTCCTCGCGGGCCGGTTTTCTTTTTCCCGGCGGGAAGCGCCCGCGCACAGGGCCGCGATGCCCGGTGACGGGCCGGCACATGACACTCTTTAATCGTGAAATAGGGGAAGTGGTGCCGCCTGGGTGACTCGAACACCCGACCCCCGCATTACGAATGGGGGTAATTCAGCCTAAACGCATTTATTATCAATGACTTGTTTGGGCGCTGTCGCAACATCGTGCCCGTTTTGCGCCAAATAAGGCCAGGTAAGACTGTATAGGCACGGTACGTTTTGGACACAGAATAAAATGCTCTTCGCTAATTCCGAAGTTCGTGGACAGTTCGTTTTTCACAGCGATGAAATCTATCAATGAACAACCTTATATTTCATCAATTAAGGGGGGAAATGTTGAGATTTTTACCAATAAGTGCAACATCATCAAATGTGAGAGTTTTAATTGGGATATTTTGAATGAAATTAAAGGCATCGAAATTCGCGAATTTTTCGTCAGTCGATGGGCTTATAAAGAAGATTCAAAAAAATGACCGCTCTGTAGAGATTGATCTGTCCGGGACTGTATGGGCGGATACATTGGCATTGTGTTCGTTGAATATGGCGATGCTAACCGCAGCAGACTGCGGAGTGGAAATCGAAATTACCTTACCGACCTCACCCGGCTCGATTTTAAGTTTTATAAATAACACAAACCTTATCCATGCTTGGAAAAGGCATAACTTCAGAATCATAAAAACTGGTGAAGGAATTACCCCTTCTTCTGATTCCGAAGGCATTGCATATGAACTTTTTTCCGAGAGATCAGAGCTTGATTCCTATTTAAATGAACTAGAAGTGGAGGACATATCACGACATTTATTGAGATCAAAAAACACTCCAGATTTTTTAAAAACAACGACCTTTAGGTCGATAATTCTAAAAGAATTAATTGAAAATTGTTTTGACCATGGGAAGGGTGATCTCGCCCAATATTGCATCTCTCAACTAGGTCCTTCTTCAAGGGACGATCATAAGATTTTTCGAAATTTTTCTGGAAAAGGTTTCCTTGAAATTTGTGTTGGAGATTCAAACGAAAAGAACATCGCTGAAACGATAGGCGAACATGTCCCCGACGAATTCCAAGATATGGTCATTGGCGGAAAGCACGCTCCTCGCACCGTAGGTTCGATACTTTACGCATTCGAGTTCCACGCCACATCAAATCCGGATAAGAGAGAACGCCTACTTGAGGCATTTTTTAAAAGCAGTGATGTATACCCTGACGAAATTGCAACGGGACTATTCAACGTTAAGGCAGTCGCAGAAACTTACGGGGCACAGATAATTGTCCGACTCAGTGACGTATTAGTCAGCCTCGACTTTTCTCAGGGGGACATGGAAGTTCAGTGGCTCTCTGGGCTTAGTGAAATTAAGGGAAGTATCATTTCTATCCGCTTGCCAACAACGAGGCTGGGAGAGAGAAATTATGTTGGCCCACTAATGCATATCCCCACACCTACCTCGCGCGGGCACTCCGTTCCCGCGGCTGATTCGGGGGATATAACATTAGAGGCATTTGTCTTTAATAGCCAAAGCCACTTCACAAAAGAAATTTTTGATCAAATAATAAATCGCATAACAAAAATATCTAATTCCAAAAAACAAGTTATGTACTGCGTTTACCTCCCTCATATGGAATTTAGCACAAAAATCTTTGGGGGATTTTTGCAGGTTATTCTCCGAATGAAGGGGGCGAAGAGCGTTGTTCTAGTATTTGAAGGGTCTCAGTACGTCAAAACCGCCAGAGATGAGTGGGCAGAGATTTCTAGAAAGAACGAAACTTTAGCTGATGAATTTAGATTTCCCGGATACAGCCTATTATCTGGAAACCCATTCGATCTTTGCCAGTTCGGCATTCAAATAGAGGGACGCAGTACTGACATCATTGATGGAAACATACGTCACCCAAGCGGGGAAGTCCTATCAAGTGAATTTATATTGTCAACGTGTCGCGAAAAATACATCAAAGAATACATTACATCGCCACCTACATATCATGAAAACGGTTTCTTTTTTATCGAGAATACCTATTACACACAAAAATTTTACGAAACCCGCCGGCTATTATCTACGAGGCACGTCAGACTTGTTTTCGGAAGCTGGCTTCTTGAGAAAGTTAAGGCCTTATCTCCAAAAATAGTTTTTGTAAACGCTCACTACCTTTTGGATTTTTTTGAAACTACGCTGGGCGTTCTGGGAGATCAATGCCCGATAATTTCGCACCTAACGTCAAAAAACACGGCATCTTCATTGGTGGAAGCGTCCTCTGCTTGTATAGACGGTGGCACAATTTTGTTTTTTTCGGATGTGATCTGTAAAGGGCGAAATATTACCAAATTTTTCCAGATGTATGCTCGCCCCGAGGCTGCATCCATACTGTGCCTAGTAGACAGTCACAGCGACAAGTTTCATGATTATTTTAATGTGCCAACTCAGGAAAAATCTCACGACATTAAGCTCCAGTCGATACATCAGGATGACTTACAGATTGTCGATCAGAGGCCTCCACATGCAAGGAGAGAAAATGTCTTTGTGGTTGATCCTCAGACCAACTCGCCCACACGTTACTTTTCACAAACTAAAGATGATTCCGCCGCACTAATTGGGCGCATGCCTCTTGAAGAACTGTTGGAAAGGGCCGCTGGCGCAGACGCGTTGTACGTTGGACATTTCACCAAGAATGAAAAGCACTTTAATTACTTTCTGCATTTTCCAAATTTAATAAAGGAAATGTCTTCTGAATTAATGGCGTGGTTAAAAGAAGATTTTCTAGAATTTTCCGTTCAAAAAGGCGCGACCAAAGACATAAATATTTTTTGTTTAGATGAGGGCACAGGGCTCATAAATATAGTTGAGCTATTTGCCAGGGAAGAGAATCTAAGGACGCCTCAACTCGTATTAAAAGACGACCTTTTTGCCCCGCCGGTCACACCAGAAGGAGAGATATTTTGGTTCGTTATCCCAGCATTTGCCTCTGGAAAAACGGTGCGTTGGTGCATGGAGTTTGCTGGAGACAAAGCGAAACAAATAGTCGTGTCTACCGTCATCGCTCGGACGGACCCTAGGTCGCTTGTCTTTTTCAGTAAGATTGGAGCGTATGGGCAGGCCTCCTGCAGAATCACATTTTTCAGCAGCTTCCCACTTGTGTCTTACGATGCGGCGAACTGTCCATCATGCGCGCTTTCTATACGGCTTAATGACCAATTAAAAAACTGCGAGAGGGAATTTCCGATTCTAGCTCGCGCGGTCGAAGATATTATCGCCGAATTTAAAGCTGTCGATGTTCAAAGTGTGAATCTATTTGGGGACTTGACTAAAGTTCCAGAAAGACCTGATCGGGAAGCATATTTTTTTAGCTTGTTAAAAAACGCAACTACCTCGCCTGAACTCGTCGACACTTTAAGGGTTGCGACTGAAGATGGAGATTGCCTTCCTTGCCTAACAATAGGAGTTGGGCGGGGGGTGTCGAACGAGGCAGAAATTGGACAAATACGTCGCATTCTACAAGTTTCGGAACATTTACAGAAAGTTGTAGAATCCAGACTGTCTCAGGGACTCCCAGATTCAAATAACTTATATTTAGAATTACGCGGTTTATTGATTTTATTTCCGGAGCAAGTCAATGCGCAATTTATTAAATCTGTAATAAACGAACATTATAATAATAAACAGCTTATAATTTCTTCTATAATCGAAGTTATTTTAGCATCAACAAAGCTGTGGGATATTTTGACTGTTGATTCAGACCGTGTTTCTACAGAACTTCGCCCCCTCTTTGTTGAGGCCCGTAAATACACGGCGACTAGAGTAATCTCGACTGGCTTAGAAGCGCTTGGAAATCTTCGCGGCCTCCTTATTCGCAGTCATGGCTGGCAGAACAACCTCGGTTTTATAGAAACTGCCTGTGGAAAAGAATGCAGCGTCGATGAACTCAAGCCGCTGCTCGATCGTTTTAATAAAGAAGGTTACCAGAAAGCCGAGGAGCTATTTTCAAAATTTCAAAATTCAGCGATTTGGCAAAAGCTGCCTAGAGAAATTATGAAGGGTTTGTCCGAAGGTTGGGAAACGTTGGTTGCCACCGCCAGAAAAATTCAAAATGTATATAGCCTGTTTGACGTTGATCACGCCTCGTTGAGAGATGTACTCACTGAACTTCGAAAAGCGCAGAGGCGTTTTGTTAAATCCATAGACAACCTCGCGGTTCGCCCGGCCAAATGCAGTCAAATGATTGACGAGTTGGCAAAAGTGCTAGGGATCGAACGTTCCGACGTAAGCCTTAAATTATCTCCTGATTGTCCATCACTGGCATCGACTGATGGAATTTTGTCGGAAATAATATTCAATGTTTTAGATAATTTTGCTGTGCACACCGACACCGGTACAAAAATTGAATTCGAGTTTAAGAGAGCGGATGAGTCGTTTGTCGTACTAGAAATTCGTCAAAATGCACCCTGGACGAACAAAAGAATAAAGGGGGGCATATCAAGAATTAACGACGCGCTACTTCCTTTCGGGGGCAGATTGAATATCGACGCAGGAGAGGCTTCCGGCAACCCAAAGGTTAATATATGGATACCCTGCTGGCCTCAAGAAAATGTACTGGAGTCAAAGAAATGACAATATGCGTGATTGATAATGACGGGTCATTTTTACGAGAAACGGGAAAAGCTATTCGGGATTTTGATCCGAATGCAGAGGTGGTGTGCTTAGAATCTCTTGATGAATTCATTGAATATGCATCTGATAAATCCAATATAGATCGAACTTCTATCATTTTAACCGATCTGGAATTTACGCCTTACGTACGAACTGGCGACGGATTGACCCCACAAGACTACGTAGGACGAGATGAAGTTCTCCCTTTTGTGCGATCAATTGCACCTTGGATTCCAGTATTATTAGTTAGTAATTATGTGGATGGGCATTCTGAGGTTCTTAGCAAGACCACCCCTTGGGGTTTCGATGGCGTCCTCGCAAAATCGTTTTTTGCCGAAACGACCACAAATTCTTTGCAGTGGAATTCATTGATTACCACCTCTACCGAAAATAGGTTGGCAGCGTTGACAGGTCGATCGATTTCTGACGTCAAAAATTACAAATCGAAAAGCCCCGAACTTGAGTATGGGGAGTCTGTTAATAATGAATTTTTAAAATTTGGGATATCCAAAACAGAAAATCTCATTAAAAAATTTGGATTCGACGCAGAAACCATAACTGTTGATAAAATAATACAGGGGTTTTCAGGAATTAGCGTCGTTCGACTGAATTGCGTGCGAAATGGAAGAGTGTCTTCTTGGATTTTCAAATTTGGCATAAGAAAATCAAAAATAAATGAAGAAATTCAATGCCACCGGCATATGTTCGAGCTTGGTTATTCGAGAAAATTTTCGGTTCCGCCGTACTGGTGGAACGTAGTCTGCGTAAACGATCTGGCGGCAATTGCCTACGAGTTCGATGAGGATGGAGTTTCCTTTCTTGATAACCTTCACCAAAACGGTTGGGAGAGATCCTCTAAGGTCATTTTGGGCACCTTGAAAGAGTTCTATCGGGATTGCTCGAAATCCTCCGCGGTTCCTCGGCGAATTTTGGAGCAAAATATTTCTTTTTCAAACGAAGAATCTTTATCCGATCCGGTAATCCAGAATCTCTTCAATAGATCGGAAGATGCCAACCTAGATTGCACGGTTACAGTCTTAAAGGGCCCTCAGCATGGAGATTTGCATTGCAGAAATTTGTTGGTATCCAATGGCACAGGGCTATTGATTGATTTCGCAAATTTTAAAAAAGAAGGGTATCCAATCGTTGATTGCGCAAAATTCATTCTTGATGCCTGGGTCTTTTCTGATATCAGAGTTCGCTTGCCAAATCTTATTGACGGCACTTTTTTCAATGATCCTATGTTTGAGGGTATAGGTAGGTGTTTTTCTATTTCCGATAAATTATCAGCTGATGAAAAACATTTATTTTCACTCTGTATAAGGGCCTATGCTCAAAAGTATTTAACCTATCCCGATGTGGCTGATTGCAAAAAAAGAGAAATTATAGATTTCAATAATCAATGATGCACCCTCCAGGTTGCGCCCATTCATATTTTAAGACGGTTCAGGTTTTGATCGTCAATTAACCGGGTTGAGCAGACCCGGCCCCTTCCCGTCAGGGGGGGCGCTTTAAATTTTAGCGGATGAATACCGCCGCCGTCTCGCGCTACGTAACGTAACTCTGTGTTCGATAGACTCCTTCACGTCCACCTGTTCCTTTAGCGGCCAATCCGTCCGATCCGCGTTGTTTGGTCGCGTCGTGTCGTCTGGTTTTGCTAAAGTCAAAGCGAACGATGAGGTCTCCCCAAAAATCACGACCCCTTACGTTAGGGGCCTATATACATGACTAGCCAAGAGGCCGCCACCGCTCTGGCTAGCACATGGGATTGAAGTTGCCGTCGAAATGGACCATATAGGGAACGGAGACAGAATCATGCCTACCGTGCCAATTAAACATGTAGCGAACAGTTTCCTCCAAGCGGACTTCCGCGATGGGGTTGCTACGATTTCGCCAATGAAAATGCAGAAGCTAGTTTACCTGGCACACGGTTGGAACTTGGCAATCAATGATGAGCCCTTGATAGACGAGCATTTTGAAGCCTGGCCGTATGGCCCAGTTGAAGAGGATCTCTATCATATCTTCAAACAGTATCGGAATAACCCGATCACCACTTATGCAAAGTCATGGGCGGGCAATGAAGAAAAAGCATTCGTCGTTGCCCCGAGCAACACCGATTTCTATGAGATTTTTGACCGCGTTAGGCAAAAGTATGGGCACTTCAATGCCCTTCAGCTCTCGGCGCTGACTCATCAGCCGGGAACGCCGTGGTCGATTACGCGCGCCAATGGTTTGCCCGAAATTCCGAACGACATGATCCGCGATCATTTTAGGGAACTCGCGGCGCATGGGGGCTGAACCGCCGGAGGCAGCCCCTCCGCGTGCAAGTCTTGACGACTTGTCCGAAGCAACAGTTGCGCCTCCCGTTCCCGACGAGACGGCTAGAAACGAAGCCGCGCTATTTGCGCACGAAGAGAATATGCACAAGGCCAAGCTTGGTTGGGTGGGCGCAGTTTGGGGGTCGAAATCGGAGAAGCCGGGAAACATCGCGGCGATTGTTGCTATTGTTCTTTTGGCCTTTGTTGGTGTGTTGATATTCGGCTATAGCGAGTGGGAGCTGTTTTCTGAAACGCTTACAGCGATAATGAGCACAATAAGCCTGATTCTCGGATACCTGTTTGGGAGCAGCAGCCGGGGTGATTAGTCGATAATCCGGTTCATTTCATCGAACAGGTACGGCGCCACTGAAATGGATTTTTGGCGCGCGGCGATCTTCTTAAAGTGCTCAATATCGTCGCACATCTCCATGATGCCTTCGACACGGCCAATCTGCCGAATAAGAATCGTCCGTCCCTCGTCAGTAAGCCACTGATGGAATCGTGCCTTTCGTTTGCCTTCATCGGTAATGTTCAACTTATCCAACTCCGCCTTCACGTAGCCGTTCTCAATCGGATCATAGATGTATCTGTTGATGAACTTGCCATAGTATTGCGGACGGCTTCGGGGGCTGGTCTTAGGGTTCCCGTAAAGGCGATCAAGTTCAGCAAAGAATGTGTCCGGAAATGTGTGAATCCACTTTTGCAGACCTTCCGCAATGTACTTGCTGAGCAGAAGACGCAGGGCATCGTGAGCGCGATCATGCTGGTAACCTGTGGCTTCATCGATGAGGGCGATGATCCCGACTTTGGCGAACGCCTCCATCAAGGTTTCGGCTTGCTTAGCGAGATGTTCTTGTGAGGGATGCAGTTCGTCCGCACGACGGGCAGCAAGCCAAACACCGCAGATGTCCGGTAGAAGCTCAGCCTTCATGCCGTTGGCTATCGAACCACCAGCGGTAAGACGATAGCGTGTGGGTTCAATTAGATCGTCCGCCAGCGAGGCCGGCAGAAATGGCGCCAGGTTTGTAGCGGACAGAAATGATGGAAGGTTGGCGCCACCCTCGCTTTCCTTCATTCGCTTCCAGTGCGAGCCTCCGCGTTTGCTGCCGAATGCGCGGTGAACCGCGCGCTCAGAAAGGACTCGCGTTCCATCTTCTAAGACGGCGCAATCAAGTTCTACGTCCCCGATGGGCAAAATACCGCTGTAAAGTGCTACTGGGAGGTTTCCCTTGGCGCCACCCTTGTCAGCGCCGGAAACCATTGCTTTAGCAACCGCATCGAAAGGCGCGTCAATCGGCTCGATAACGTCTTTCTTAGGCATAGATAAGCCCCTTGTAGGTGAGGCGAACGCCCATCATCCGGGCAATCGTCATTTCGATGAACGTCATCGTGTCAGCCTGTGCTGTGTTATGACGGAATGCAAATTCGGTGACGTATCGATGTAAGTGTTTGGGGCTCATGTAGTGATAAACACCGTAGTGACCGCGCTTTAGGAGCGCCCAGAAACTCTCAATACCATTTGTGTGTAAGCAGTAGTGGCGAACGTATTCGCCAGCGGAGTGGTTGATTGTGTGGTGAAGGAAGCCCTTGTCGCCAAGCCCCCGATAACTGGCGAACTCATCACTAACGACTGTGGCGCCAGCAGGCGCATTGGTCTCGACAAACCCTTCAATGGTTGCTGACTTCGTGTCCGCAATCGGAGTGGCGCGAACTTGGTTGTTCTCGTCGCGCATGCCGATAACAGCTGTTTTCCCAACGGCGCCACGGCCAGCGCGTAGCTTCTTGGTGGCGTGTTTGTTCTTTTCGCGGCCACCAATATAGGTTTCGTCGGCTTGGATATGATTGCCCATATCATCGTTGGCGCCAGCTAGCCAAGTTTCACGGATACGCTGTGCGAGAAACCACGCGGTCTTTTGTGTGATGCCGAGTTCGCGGGCCATTTGAGTCGAGGGAATGCCTTTGCGGGCCGTAGTCATCATGTAGATCGCCATCAGCCACTTGTGCAAAGGAAGGCGAGACTCGGCCAATACCGTGCCGACGCGGACGCTGAAGTGTTTGCGGCACGTGCGGCACCGATATGGCATCGGCTTGTGGTCTTTGCATTCGGAGGTTTCGTGCGATCCGCAATGCGGGCATTCGACGCCGTTTGGCCAACGCTTCTGTTCAAAGAACAACCTAGCGGCTTCCTCATCGGGAAACTGCTGGAAGAACTCGTAGAGGCTGATGGTTTCGGGCTTCGACATCTCACACTTCCTTACTGGTGTGAGATTATACTAGCCAAAAATATGCGGCTAGTCAACGAAATCGTGGCTAGTTAAATATATAGGCCCCTTACGTTATGTGACGGGCCGAAGCCGGGGGCTGCATACGTTACATGTACGTAGGGGGCCCTACGTAACGTTACGCTCCATGGCTTCCGGCGCTGGTTCGCTCAAGCCAGTTTGAGCCCTTTTCAGAAGGGCGTGCCGTATCGGTCTTCTGAATTTTTGACATCAATGACTCTGGGCGGCTTTCCCGTAACGTATACGTATACGGGTTTGAAGTTTCCTGCCGCGTATACGTACCGTGGCCAGCGATTCGCAATAGGCATCGTTGGGCACGATTTAAATGCGACAAGAACAGGTTTGCGGGCGTGAGGATTCGAACTTTTTTCCTTTAAACGCACCCCGGCCAAAAAGACAGAAAGTTGCTTTTCTCCTTTAAAGGAACCCGTTTCCTTTAAAGGGTTCGTTTCATTTAAAGGGATTGGACGCCTTAAGGCCGTCACGAGTATGCGGGCGGCATGATGAGCCGCGAAACATGTCCGCTTGCCTTAAGGCCTTCGCCCTCCTGTCGCTTGGCGCGCGGACGAGCTTTTTCCCTTAAGCTTAAGGGGCGAGCGATAGCCAGCCCCGCGATTGACGTACCGTCCGGGCCGACAGACCGCCTTAAGCTTAAGAGTCGGCCCGGCCCGATTCGCCCCCTTCCGGAACCCGCCCAGCGGGCATGGTCCCTTAAGCTTAAGGGTCGGGCGCAAAACTCCCCCACGTCTGAAACATTACGTCACGTAACCCGCCGGAGTCGGGGGCCTTACATACGTACACGTCATCTTGGCCCCCTACGTAACGTAACGCTCCATGGCTTCCGGCGCGGGTTCGACCAAACCTTGTGCGCGCACCCGGTTGGGTGCCGTGACGTAACGGACTTCGGAACCGCTTTAAGGCCATGACGACGGACGCCAACCAGGACCCGGCCCTTAAGCTTAAGGGCAACATCCCGCCCCGGCGGTATTTGAGCCGCGACGAGGCGGCGGCCTGGCTGGGCGTATCCGCCGAGACCTTCGCCAGTTTCGGAATCCTCTACGTAGACCTAGGCCCCCGGTGCAGGCGCTGGGACATCGTGGACATCGTCGCCTTTGCCGACGACAATAAGCGGTGCGACAGCGCCCGAACCTCTGAACAGAGGAGACGGCAAACATGCGTGTCTACAAACGCAAAGGCTCGCCCCAGTGGTGGGTTACGTGGAACGACCGGAACGGCAAGCGACATCGCCGAAGTTCTGGAACTCAAGATCGAAAGCTAGCGGAGACGCTGGCCGCGAAATGGGTGCAAGAGGACTTCCTGAATGAACATTTCGGCAAGAAACCGGAACTGCCATTCGCCGAAGCCCTGTTGCATTACGCAAAAGCACAGAAGCGCGATCACCCGAGGCACTTCATGACCAAGACCCGCTACCGTCTCAGATACCTGGGCGCCCGGTTCGAAGGCTGGAATGTCTCAGACTTCACCTACGGGGCCGTACAGGCGTTTATCAACGAACGGCTGGACACCGTGTCACGGGGATCGGCTCTACGCGACACAGCCCTCTTAAAATCGATCCTGAACACCGCCCGGCGCGAGGATATGACGGACTTCACCCCGAACTTTCCCCGCATCAAGGCACCCAAGCCCCGCAACCGTTGGCTCACGCCGGAGGAAGAAGCCCGGCTGGTCGCGGCGGCGGCACCCCACCTGCGGCCCCTGATCCGCTTTGCGGTCGATACGGGCGGCAGGAGATCGGAGTTGTTGGGGCTCGATTGGCAGAACGTCAATCTGGACCAAAAGCGCATCACCTTCCGCGACACCAAGAACGGCGAAGACCGTTCAATTCGTCTCTGCCAGCGTGCGGAGACAACCTTGCGGGAATTGGGCCCGAAACCGTCGGGCCTGGTTTTCACCTACAAGGGCAAGCCCATTCAAAGCATCAAGACAAGCTTTGGCCGGGCCCGCGAACAAGCGGGGATCGATGATCTTCGCTTTCATGACTTGCGCCACACCTTCGCGTCTCGGTTGGTGCAAGCGGGCGTGCCGTTATACGAAGTGATGACCCTGACCGGGCATAAATCGCTCGAAATGGCGCAGCGTTATGCCCACCTCGCGCCGGACTTCCAGGAGCGTGCAATCAGCGCTCTGGATGGGTTTGGGCACAATTCGGGCACATCGGAAAATTATCCCGATGTGGGATCAGGCGCTAAGTCCTTGAAAGGAAATGGTGCCGCCTGGGTGACTCGAACACCCGACCCTCGCATTACGAATGCGATGCTCTACCAACTGAGCTAAGGCGGCGACGCGGCCCGAGGGGCGCGTTTTCCAGGCGGAAACTCTATCAGGCGGGCCTGCAAGTCAAGTTCAAACACGCGGCCCGGGATCGGCGATGCGGTGTTCAGCCGCCACCCGTGTCGTCCGGCGCCGGCAAACGGGCCGTACCGCCGTCGGGGATCGTCCCCGCACGCCCGTCCAGAACCTCGATATGGGACCCCGCATGCGGCGGCGTGCGCCAGGAATAACCGTCGAACTGCCCGCAGTTGGAACAGGTCACGGTCCATTCCGGGGCCGCGTTGCCGCAGTTGGCGCAGACCCAGGCGTTGTCCGGCCCCGCCGTCGTGGCACGCAACAACCAGTCGCGGGCCCGCGCGGGGTTTTCGCCCTCGCCTTCTTCGACCGCCGCAAGCAAGCGCAACGCGCGGCCCACATACCCGTCGTGCCCCGTCCCCGCGATCACCAGGTCCAGATACTTGCGCGCCTCACCCCACAGCGCCGCATCGGCGGCGGCCTGGGCCAGGGCGAGATGGCTTTCCGGATGATCCGGGTTGGCCCGGGCCAGCTTTTCCATGGCCTTGACGACGGCCAGCCCGTCGTCGGTCCGTCGCGCGTTCAAGTATTCGCGGGCAAGGTCCGGATGGGGGGCGGTGATCCAGGCCTTTTCGATCAGGCCAGCGGCCCGCCGTTCCTTGCCGTCGACGACCAGCAGGTGAGCCAGACGCGCCGCCGCCGGCACCAGGTCCGGGGCCAGATCATGGGCCTGGCGCAGATATTTGAACGCGGCCGCCGGGTCGCCGTCGGCCTGAGCCCGCCGCGCCTGTTCAAACGCCAGCACGCCCTTGCGCCGCTCGGCCGTGGCGCGGTCGACCAGCTTGCGCCTGCCAAGTTCGTCGTTGGTCACGCTGGCGTCGAGCCACAGGCCCGACTGGGCCTGCAGATCGAACAGAGTTCCTGCCACCCATTCGCTGGCTGGGCGCAGACGATAGGCGCGGCGCGCGAGGTCGAGCGCACGGTCACGGTCGCCTTTACTGAGCGCCTGCGACAACAGGCCGCGCAGGCCGAGGAATTCCGTTTCCGGCCGTTCCGACATCGCCCTGAAGAAGTCTTCGGCGGCCTTGTCGTCACCGTCGAGCTGCGCCGCCTGGGCAGACAACAGCATGGTCAGCGGCGGTTCGTTAAGCAGCACTTCCGCCCGCTTGGAATGTTTGCGGGCCTCCGCCGGATCGCCGGCGGCGACGGCGACCATGCCCCGGGTCAGGGCCTCGTAGCCGCGCCGGCGGCGGCGTTCGAGCCAGGCGGCGGCAATGGTGCCCGGCGCGCGGCGCAGAAAGACCCAGCCCCGATAGAAGACGGCAGACGCCCCCATCAGCAACGCCACGACGGCGATCATCAGGGCGGCCGAGGTTTCGACCTGATAGCCCCGCCATTCGGCCCGGATCGTGCCGGGGTTGTCGGTCAGCCACAGGACCGCGGCAATCAGGACCGCGAGGACAGCGAGGAAGCGGAGGGCGCGGAGCATCGTTTCGTTCCCGTTCAGCCGCCGGCCTTGGCCGGGGCGATCAGGGACAGGGCATGGACATGCAGGTTGGCGACGGCCTTTTCCGCCGCCAGGCGCGCTTCGGCGGCGCGCAGCCAGGGGGCCACGACCTCGGCCGGCTTGCCCTTCAGCAGCGTGAGCGCCTCGACCGCCGAGCGCAGATCACCCGCCGACAGCAGGGCATCGACTCGCGAGACCAGGGCGTCGATGGAATCGTCGGGCGCCGTGTTGCCGACGCGCCGGATGGTCACGAGAGAGGCCAGCCGCGCCGCCGCCTCGGCGAACCAGCCGTCGCCTTCCGCCGCGCCGGCCGCGTTGACGATGGGGCCGGCCAAGGTCGCGAAGCGGGTGCGCAGCACGGCCAAGGTCGAGACGCCGAGATCGGCATGGGGGGTCAGGGACCCCAGGATCTGGGTAATGGCCGGACGACCGTCGGCAAGCACCTTGAGGGCATCCAGGTCATCGGTGAACGGCCGGCCCTCGCGCACGGCGTCGCGCAGCTGCGCCGTGGCCAGGACGATGGCACGGGCCGCCGCGCCGTCAAAATCGGCGGCCTTGCCGTCGGTTTCCTGTTCCAGGCGCTTCAGGCGCTCGGCCATGGCGTCGAGCGCCGCCGTGACTTTTGGGTCCGGGCCGACGTCGGGAGCAGTTCCTTGGCCGGTGGCGGTCTTGGCTTTTTCGATTTCCTCGATCCGGGCGGCCAGGGCGCCGACCTGCCCACCGCCCCCCTCAAGTTCGGCCAAGCGGTTGGACAGCACCTTGAGGGATTCCGCCGCCGACGCCGTGCTGGCCGGGGCTTCCGCCGCCCGGACCAGATTGCGGGCCTCGGCCACGGCCTGTTCGACCTCGGCCAGACGTGTCATCAGGGTTTTCAACTCATCCTGAAAACGGGCGCGTTCTTGTTCCAATTGATGCAGGGTGCCGGTCTTTTCCTGTTCCAGGGCCTGAACGCGGCCGGCCAGATCGTCGATCACGGGGGCTTCGGCATCGGTCGTCGCCAGATGGGGAAACACCTTAACCAGATAGGGCGACCACTGCGGCCAGGTGAACGCCGCCGTGCCGACGCAGACGCCGATGGCCAAGGTCAGCCAGGCCAGGGCGCGCGCCGCACTCGCCGTGCGCGCCGGTGGCGGGATGAAGGCCGCCGGGGCGTCGGTCTTGGCGGAAGATTTCGGCTTTTCCGCCGCCGGGGCCGCCGTTGCTTCGGGCGCCTTGGCTTGCGTTGCGGACGCATCCGCCGCCGGGGCATCCTGGGAGGCCTTCGGCGCCGCGGCCGATGACGATGCCTGGGAGCGGCTTTTGGCCGGGGGGCGTTTGGCGCTGGCGCGTTTTCGCGGCGGGGTGGTCATGGTCCGATGGCTCCCATCTGGTCTGCGTCGCTTTGAGATTCGGGCCCGCCGCCGATCCTGTCGGAACCGGTCCTGTCGGGCCGGCGGTCGTTGCCGTCCAAGGTACGTTGAGGGGCCGCCCGGCGCAAGGCGCGACGCCCGATACCGGGCCCTATTCTGAGGCCCAGTTGGCGACCGCATCCATCAGGGACGGTTCCGTCGGCCGCGCGGCCACCACGACCCGGCGCCATCCCGCACCGGCACGCGCCGCCACGTTGGCGCTAAGACAGAAGGCGGTCAGGTTCGCAACAAACCCCTCAAGCCCGGCGGCCAGGACCAGATCGCGGAACAGGGCCGCCGTGCGCGGCGAATAGAGCAGAACCCCCGCCGCGCCGTCGACGATGGCCCCCTGGGCCGCCTGGGGCAGCGCCGCCACGGGCCGTGCGTCATACAGCACGCTGCGCCGGTAGGTATATCCGGCCTGGGCCAGCATCCCCGCCAGATCGCCCGCGACCTTGCTGCCCGCGACATGCAGCAGGGCGCCGTCGCCGGGGCGCAGGCGGGCCGCCGCCAGGCGCGCCAGATCGTCGACATCGCCCCCGGCGCTGTCCACGTCCGCGAACCCTAAATCCCGGGCCGCCCGCGCCGTCGCATCGCCGACAGCCAGGACGGGCAAAGGCACACCCGACCCCGTCTGGCGCGCGGCCAGGGCACGCGCCCCGTTGGCGCTGGTCACCAGCAGGGCCTGAACGCCGGTCAGATCAAGGGGCGGACCGGGCAGGAAATGAACCGCCATCAAGGGCGTGATGAGCGCCTCATGCTCCAGATCTTGAAGCCACGCCGCCGTCGCCTTGGCATCCTGTTCCGGTCTCGTAACCAGAATTCGGGCCACGGCTCAGCTCCCGCCGCCAGGACCGGGATCATCGAGAAACCCAGGGCCGGCCATGGCTTTCAACTGCTCGCCCAGATCGCGGCCAAGGCGATAGGCGTCCCCGGTCCGGCCGCTGCGCCGGGCGCGGTGCAGCGCGCTGCCGTCACCGCGGGCGACCAGGCCGTCGAGGGTCATTTCGCTGCCGTCGTCCGACAGCACGGCCAGGCCGCCGATGGGCGTGCGGCAGGATCCGTCGAGGGCTTCGAGCATGGCGCGTTCCGCCGTGACCCGGGCCAGGGTCGGGGCATGATTAATGGCCGCCAATAAATCCAGCACCCGATCGTCACCCGCGCGGCAGGTGATGGCGACCGCCCCCTGGGCGACGGCGGGCAACATATCTTCGGGCGCGATCGCCTGGGTCACGACCTCGGCCCGGCCCAGACGGTTGAGCCCGGCACAGGCAAGCAGGGTCGCATCCGCCTGACCGTCGGCCAGCTTGCCGAGGCGCGTCTGCACGTTGCCGCGAAAAGTCACGCATTTGAGGTCGGGGCGCCAATGCAGCAGCTGCGCCTGCCGGCGCACGGAGGCGGTGCCGATCACCGCGCCCTGGGGCAGGTCGGACACCGCTTGATACGAATTCGAAATGAAAGCGTCGCGGGGATCTTCCCGTTCCAGCACGGCGGCGATGACGATGCCGTCGGGCATCCAGGTTTCCAGGTCCTTCATGGAATGGACGGCCAGATCGACGCGATTGTCCAACAGCGCCCGGTCGATTTCCTTGGAAAACAGGCCCTTGCCGCCGATATCGGCCAAGGGCCGGTCGAGCACCAGGTCGCCCGTTGTCTTGAGGTCGACGATCGAGGTCGCCCCGAGCGGCGTCGGCGTGCCGTGGGCGGCCTCGATCAGGTCGCGGGCGGCATGGGCCTGGGCCAGCGCCAGGGGGCTGGCGCGGGTGCCGATGCGCAGGAATTTCGGGTCGGTCGGGTCGATGGGATCGGTCACGGGCGAAAAAGCCTTTTGGTTGTGCGGCGGGCGACAGAGTAAAGTCCCCGGCCATTGCCGCAACCATGAAATTCACCCATGTAGAGAGCCATGCGCGTTCTGGGCATTGAAACCAGTTGTGACGAGACCGCCGCCGCCGTGGTGAGCGACGGGCGCGACGTGCTGTCCAACGTGGTCCATCAGCAATTGGCCGACCATCAGCCCTTCGCCGGCGTGGTGCCCGAGGTCGCGGCCCGCGCGCATCTGGATCAGGTCGGCCGTGTCGTGCAGGCGGCGCTCGGCCAATCCGGCGGCGGCTGGGACGGCATCGACGCCGTCGCCGCCACGGCCGGGCCGGGCCTGATCGGCGGCGTCCTGGTTGGCGTGATGACGGGCAAGGCCCTGGCCGCCGCGCGCGGCCTGCCCTTCGTCGCCGTCAATCATCTGGAGGCCCATGCCCTGACGGCACGGCTAACCGACGATGTGCAATTCCCCTATCTGCTGCTGCTGGTGTCGGGCGGTCATTGCCAATTGCTGGTGGTCGAGGGTGTGGGCCGCTATCGGCGCCTCGGCACCACCATCGACGACGCCGTCGGCGAAGCCTTCGACAAGACCGCGAAGATGCTGGGCCTTGGCTATCCCGGCGGCCCGGCGGTCGAAGCGGCGGCCAGGGGCGGCGACGCCGGGCGGTTTGAGCTGCCGCGCCCCTTGAAGGGCCGGGACGGCTGCGATTTTTCCTTTTCGGGCCTCAAGACCCGCGTGCGCATGGCGATCGAGGGCCTGCCCCCCGGCCCCGTGCAGGACCGGGACGTCACCGATCTTTGCGCCTCGTTCCAGGTCGCAGTCGCCGACGTGCTGGCCGAACGCACGGGCCGCGCCGTCGACATGTTTCTGGAAAGACATCCGGCGGGCCGCACCCTGGTCGTCGCCGGCGGGGTCGCCGCCAACCAGGCGATCCGCGCGCGATTGCAGGACCTGGCGGCGGACCGGGGGCTGGATTTCGCCGTGCCCGCCCCGGCGCTGTGCACCGACAACGGCGCCATGGTCGCCTGGGCCGGGGTCGAACGCTTTCGTCTGGGCCTGACCGACGGACTCGATTTCCGCCCGCGCCCGCGCTGGCCGCTTGACCCCGATGCGCCCAAGGCCGTGGGCGCCGGGGTCAAGGCATAAGGGCCAAGAATGCGCCATCTCCCTCTTTCCAGTCCCCGCACCGGCCTATAAAAGGAAAGCCATGGAACGTTTCGCCGTCATCGGCGCCGGTGCCTGGGGCACGGCGCTTGCCATGGTCGCCCGCCGGGCGGGGCGTTCGGTAATCCTGCAGGCCCACGAAGCCGATGTGGCCGCCGAGATCAATTCAAGCCATCAGAACCCCTATCTTCCCGGCGTGACGCTGGACCCCGCCATCGAGGCAACGGCGGACCTGGCGGCGGCCATCGACGGCGCCGACGCGGCGATCCTGGTCGCCCCGGCGCAATTCATGCGACCGGTGACCCAGGCCATGTCGGCGGCCAGGCCATTCAAGGCGCCGGTGCTGATCTGCGCCAAGGGGATCGAGAACGGCAGCTGCAAGTTGATGACCGAGGTCGTCGCCGAAACCCTGCCCGCCGCCCCGCAGGCCGTGCTGTCGGGGCCGACCTTCGCCATCGAGGTGGCCCGGGAAATTCCCTCCGCCGTGACCCTGGCATCCGACGACGGCAAGCTGGCCGAACAGTTCATCCAGGCCATCGGCACGCCGCGCTTCCGGCCCTATCGTTCGGAAGACCCGATCGGCGCCGAGGTCGGCGGAGCGGTGAAGAACATCCTGGCCATCGCCTGCGGCATCGTGCAGGGCCGGGGCATGGGCGACAACACGCGGGCGGCGCTGATCACCCGGGGCCTGGCCGAAATCGTGCGCTTGGGCTTGGCCAAGGGGGCGCAGGCGGAAACGCTCATGGGCCTGTGCGGTATCGGCGACCTGACCCTGACCTGCAACGCCCTGCAGTCGCGCAATTTTTCCCTGGGCGTGGCACTAGGCCAGGGCCGACCGCTGGCCGAGATTCTGGGCGAACGCAAGGCCGTGACCGAGGGCGTGTTTTCCGCCCGCGCGGTGATCGAACTGGCCGGGCGGCTTGGCGTCGACATGCCGATCTGCACCGCCGTCAACGCCATCGTCAATCACGGCAAGGACATCGACCGCATGATCGAAAGCCTGCTTGCCCGGCCCTTCACCAAGGAACTCTGAACCCGAAAGCCCTCCACGAAAGCCTAAGGACACGCCCATGCACTTCATCGTCTTCGCCATCGACAAGCCCGGCCATGTCGACATGCGCCAGAGCATCCGCCCGGATCACCTGGAATACCTGAAGTCCCAGAAGGACATCATCGTCACCGCCGGGCCCATGCAGTCCGACGACGGCGAGGCCATGATCGGCAGCATGCTGGTGCTGGACGTGGCGGACCGCGCCGCCGCCGAAGTTTTCGCCAAGGGCGACCCCTACGCCAAGGCGGGCCTGTTCGAAAGCACGGTCATCAAGCGCTGGAAGCGCACCATTCCCGCCGAATGACCTGAACCGCGAACCCCGCCCGAGATTCGGCCATGACGGAACACGCCCTCTGCCCATTGGATGACATCGCCGACGGTGGCTCGGCCGGGTTCGAGGTCGCGGGCAAGCTGGTCATGGCGATCCGCCAGGGCGACCGGATCTTCGCCTATGTCAATTCCTGCCCCCATGTCGGCACGCCCTTGGACATGTGGCCGGGGCGGTTCCTGACCCGGGACGGGGAATACATCCTCTGCGCCACGCACGGTGCCCTGTTCCGCATCGAGGACGGCCATTGCGTCGCCGGACCCTGTGTCGGGCGCGGCCTGACGCCGATTGAGGCGCACGTCGTGAGCGGCGTTGTAAATATTTTCAATATCGATTGACGCCCTTGTAAATAAAGAAAAATTTCCGCCACGCACTTGCGCGATCCCTAATTTTTCCCTATCCAACGAATCGCCCAACCGACTTCCGGGGCGCTATACCTTGTTCTCGGGCGAGATTTCGCCATACCATTCGAGACCGCAGGGGAAACCCGGGGGAGTGGCCCCGGCATCGGGGAAACGGCACACGGCACGGCCGGCGCAATCAGGTTCCAGCAACCGCCGGCTGACGCAGGGAACGAGATCGGGCGGGACGCAGACCAGCCCCGCGCCAAAAAAGCGGCGCTTGCCGCGCGCAATATTGGGAGGTTTCTACCGTCATGTCTGAAGAACACCTGTTTCCGGTACCCGACGCCGTCGCCAAGGCGTCGCTGTGCACCAACGACCAATACCTGGAAATGTACAAGCAATCCGTCGACGACCCGGACGCCTTCTGGGGCGAGCAGGGCAAGCGTCTGGATTGGATCAAGCCCTACACCAAGGTCAAGAACGTCAGCTACGACTACGGCAATGTGTCCATCAAATGGTACGAGGACGGCAGCCTGAATGCCTCGGTCAATTGCATCGACCGCCACTTGGCCAAGCGCGGCGACCAGGTCGCCATCATCTGGGAAGGCGACGACCCCAAGGACGACGCCAAGATCACCTATAAGGAACTGCACGAACACGTCTGCCGCCTGGCCAACGCCATGAAGGCGCGCGGCATCAAGAAGGGCGACGTGGTCACCATCTACATGCCCATGGTGCCGGAAGCGGCTTATGCCATGCTGGCCTGCACGCGCATCGGCGCCATCCATTCCATCGTGTTCGGCGGGTTTTCGCCGGACGCGCTCGCGGGCCGCATCGAGGATTGCAAATCAACCTGCGTCATCACCGCCGACGAGGGCGTGCGCGGCGGCCGGCCGATCCCGCTCAAGGTCAACACGGACGCCGCCATCGAGAAATGCGGCGGCGTCGACACGGTGTTCGTGGTCAAACGCACGGGCGCGGACATCAACTGGGTCGAGGGCCGCGACGTCTGGTACGAAGAGGCGACCGCCGCCGCTGACGCGGATTGCGCGCCCGAGGAAATGAACGCGGAAGACCCGATGTTCATCCTCTATACCTCGGGCTCGACCGGCAAGCCCAAGGGTGTGTTGCACACCACGGGCGGCTACATGGTCTATGCCTCGATCACCCATCAATACGTGTTCGATTATCACGACGGGGAAATTTACTGGTGCACGGCCGACGTCGGCTGGGTCACCGGCCACAGCTATATCGTCTATGGCCCGTTGGCCAACGGGGCGACCACGCTGATGTTCGAAGGGGTGCCCAACTACCCCTCGATGTCCCGCTTCTGGGAAGTCTGCGACAAGCATCAGGTCAACATCTTCTACACCGCCCCGACGGCGATCCGCGCCCTCATGCGCGATGGCGACGGGCCGGTCAAGAAGACCTCGCGCTCATCGATCCGCCTGCTGGGTTCGGTCGGCGAGCCGATCAACCCGGAAGCCTGGATGTGGTACTACAACGTGGTCGGCGAGGGCCGCTGCCCCATCGTCGACACCTGGTGGCAGACGGAAACCGGCGGCATCATGATCACCCCGCTGCCCGGCGCCACGGCGTTGAAACCGGGGTCGGCCACCCGGCCCTTCTTCGGCGTTCAGCCGCAGATCGTCGATGCCGACGGCAATCCGTTGGAGGGTGCTACCGAAGGCAATCTCTGCATCGTCGAAAGCTGGCCGGGACAGATGCGCAGCGTCTACGGCGATCACAAGCGGTTCGAAGACACTTACTTCGCCACCTACAAGGGCAAGTACTTCACCGGTGACGGTTGCCGCCGCGATGCCGACGGCTACTACTGGATCACCGGCCGCGTCGACGACGTCATCAACGTGTCCGGCCACCGCATGGGCACGGCCGAGGTTGAATCAGCCCTGGTCGCCCATCCCAAGGTCGCCGAGGCCGCCGTCGTGGGCGCGCCCCACGACATCAAGGGCCAGGGCATTTACGCCTATGTCACGCTCAACGCCGGCGAAACGCCGTCGGACGAGTTGAAGAAAGAACTGGTGCAATGGGTGCGCAAGGAAATCGGCCCGATCGCCAGCCCCGATTGGCTGCAATGGGCGCCGGGTCTGCCCAAGACGCGGTCGGGCAAGATCATGCGCCGCATCCTACGCAAGATCGGCGAAGACGACTTCTCCAACCTGGGCGACACCTCGACCCTGGCCGATCCGGCCGTGGTCGATGATCTGGTCAACAACCGCCAGAACAGAATTCACTAGGCATCGACATCATCCGAACAAGAAAGGCGGGGCCGTTCGGTCCCGCCTTTTTTCTACGCCGAACAGTCGTGACCTTTGCAGATGCCGGTCCAGGGCGTAGAAAATAAGGGAAGAAAGGCCGCAACCGGCCGCCCTGAATAACGGAGACATCCATGGCCCGCATCGCAATCGGCGGATTCCTGCACGAAACCCACTGCTTCGTGCCCATGCGCACCGACTATGACTATTACGCCCGGGGCGGCGAGTTTCCGCCGCTGGCGCGGCGTGGGGAAATCATCGAACGGACCAAAGGCGGGTCGTTCGGGATGTCGGGCTTTCTCGACACCATCGACCCGAGCCACGAACTGGTCCCCCTGATCTGGGGCCATGCCGGGGCAGGCGGCTATATCACCGACGATTGCTTCGAGCGCATTGTCGGCGAACTGGTCGGCATGTTGTCCCAGGCCATGCCCGTGGACGCCGTGTATCTGGACCTGCACGGCGCCATGTGTTCGGAAACCTTCCCCGATGCCGAGGGCGAGGTGCTGCGCCGCGTGCGGGCCTGCATCGGCCCCGATGTGCCGCTGGTCATCTCGCTCGACTATCACGTCAACCTGACACAACAGATGGTCGACAACATCGACGGCGTCGCCATCTATCTGACCTACCCACACATCGACCGCCAGCACACCGGGAGCCGCTCGGCGCGGATTTTGATGCGGGTCCTTGAGGAAGGGATTCCAAAGGGCAAGGCCCTGCGCCGCATTCCGTTCCTGCTGCCGCTGAATTTCCAATGCACCCTGATCGAGCCGACCAAGGCGGTCATCGAAGCCTCGGTCGCTGGCGAGGGCGGCGACATCCTGAACCTGTGCTACGCCGCCGGCTTCCCGCCGTCCGATCTTGACGAATGCGGCCCCGCCGTCGTCTGCCACGCCCGCACCCAGGAGGCCGCCGACCGCGCCGCCGACATGCTGGAGGCCATGGTCCTGGACCGTGAAGCGGATTTCGCCGAACCCCTGATGACGCCGGACGAGGCCGTGACCAAGGCCATGGAACTGGCGCAGACGGCATCGGCGCCCATCGTCATCGCCGACACCCAGGACAACCCCGGCGCCGGCGGGACCTGCGACACCACGGGCATGCTGGCCGCCCTGGTGCGCCACGACGCCCAGGGGGCCGCCATGTGCGTGATGTGGGATCCGGACGCCGCGCGGGCCGCGACCGAGGCCGGGGTCGGCGCGACCGTGACCCTGGACCTGGGCGGCAAGCATGCCATTCCCGGAGACAAACCGTTCCACGGCACCTTCGAGGTCGCAGCCTTGAGCGACGGCAGGTTCACGACCACGGGCCGCAGCATTCCCGGCCGCCGCATCGACATCGGCCCGGCCGCGGTCCTCAAGATCGGCGGCGTGTCCGTGGTCACCACCAGCAAGCGCATGCAGGCCTACGATCAGGACATCTTCAAGCACATCGGCATCGCGCCCACGGAACAGAAGATCCTGGTGCTGAAAAGCACCTGCCACTTCCGCGCCGATTTCGACCCCATCGCCGCCGCAACCCTGGTCGCCGTGGCGCCGGGGGCCCATATCGTCGACCCCCGGGAATATCCCTACCGCCACCTGCGCGCGGGCGTGCGTCTGGTGCCCCTGGGGCCGGAATACACGCCGAAGCCGGCGTAACCGGCGGCAGCACACTCACGCCATGCGCAGGCCCGCGTTTTTCAGCGGGAAATCGCGGATGCGCTTGCCCGTGGCGGCGAAGATGGCGTTAAGCACGGCGGGGGCCGCAACCGCAATCGTCGGCTCGCCGACCCCGCCCCAGAACCCGCCGGACGGCATGACGATCGCTTCGACCTTGGGCATGTCCTTGATGCGCATGACTTCGTAAGTATCGAAGTTCTGCTGTTCGACGCGGCCGTCCTTGATCGTGCATTCGCCCATCAGCATGGCCGACAGGCCGTAGACGAAGGAGCCTTCGACCTGGGCCGCGATCTGCTGCGGGTTGACGGCATGGCCGGAATCCGTGGCCGCGACGATGCGGTGGATCTTCACCGTGCCGTCGGACGAGACCGAAACTTCGGCGCAGGCGGCGACGTAGCTGGCGAAGGCCTTGCAATGGGCCAAGCCCCGGAACACGCCCTTGGGTGCGGGCGTGCCCCAGCCCGCCTTGTCCGCCACGGCCTGCAGCACGGCCCGGCTTTTCGGATGGTCCTTTATGTACTTCAAACGGAACGCGAGCGGGTCCTGGCCGGCGACATGGGCCAGTTCGTCCATGAAGCATTCCAGGTAGATAACGTTCTGGTTGGCGTTGACCCCGCGCCAGAAGCCCGGGCGCAGGTGCGGGTTGCGCATGGCGTGGTCGACCTTGAGGGCGGGGAAGCCGTAGCTGATGGCATGATCGCCCTTGGGTGCGAAGCATTGGAAGGTGACCGGATCCATCCCGGCCTTGAGCCGCCCCGGCATGATGCCGGCCAGGATCGACTGTCCCGAGATGCGCACCCGCAGGCCCGTGATTTCGCCCTGGTCATCGAGCCCCGCGGTCATCCGGCATTGCGTCACCGGGTGATAGGCGCCGTGGGTCATATCCTCTTCCCGGGTCCACAACAGCTTCACCGGCGTGCCCGGCATCTGCCTGGCGATGAGGACCGCCTGGCGCACGTAGTCGTGGACCGGCCCGGCCCCCCGCCGCCCGAAGCCGCCGCCCAACAGCGTTTTGTAGACGTCGCATTTGTCGGCGGGCAGGCCCGCCGCTTCGGCCGTGGCGTCGAGCGCCGATTCCCCGTTCTGGGTCGGGCACCAGACCTCGCAGCGGTC
Source organism: uncultured Rhodospirillaceae bacterium (assembly GCA_963972065.1). Taxonomy (GTDB): domain Bacteria; phylum Pseudomonadota; class Alphaproteobacteria; order Rhodospirillales; family Casp-alpha2; genus UBA1479. The sequence goes on along the minus strand of CAXAVJ010000001.1, from coordinate 94,683 downwards.
CGGCGTCCACAGGGCCGTGGCGTTCATGGGCTCCATGGTCGCGTGGTGCTGGAACGGATAGGAATAGGTCGCCTGCACCTGCTTGACCGACCCGGCGATGGCCGCCTCGGCGTCGCCGACCTGGTTGGCGACGAAGGCCTCCTTGGCGTCCAGGCCCTCCGCCACCATGGCCTGGATGTCGGCGCTGTCGACCTTGGCGTGCGGTCCTTCGTCCCATTCGACGGGCAGGGCATCGATCGCCGTCTTGGCCTGCCACCATTTGTCGGCGACCACGGCGACGGCGTCGTCGCCGACGGCCACCACCTTCTTCACCCCGGGCATGGCCGTGACCTTGGACGCATCGAAGGATTTCAGCTTGGCCCCGAATAGGGGGTATTGGCGGATCGCCGCGTTGACCATGCCGGGCAGTTTCAGATCCGTGCCGTAGATCTGCTTGCCGGTCAGCTTGTCGGCGGTGTCGAGACGCTTAAGCGGCTGGCCCGCGATGGTCCAGTCCTTGGGGTCCTTCAGGGCGACGGTCTCGGGCACCGGCAGCTTGGCCGCGGCCAGGGCAACCTTGCCGTAGGTCGTCGCACGGCCCGAGGCGCCATGGGTGATCACGCCCTTGGCCGTGGTGCAGTCGCCCGGCGACACGCCCCAGGCATTGGCCGCCGCCGTCACCAGCATCTGGCGCGCGGCGGCGCCGCCTTCGCGCACGTAGTCGTGGGAGCCGCGAATGCCCCGGCTGCCGCCGGTGGCGAAGCTTTTCCATATCTTGCCCCGGGCCAGGTTGGTGCCCGGCGTGGGGTATTCGGTGGTCACGCGGGCCCAGTCACAGTCCAGTTCCTCGGCCACCAGCTGGGCCAGGCCCGTCAGGGTGCCCTGGCCCATTTCCGAACGCGCGATGCGGATCACCACGGCCTCGTCAGGCCGCACCACGACCCAGGCGGTGATCTCGTCCATCTGCCCGGCCCCGGCCAGGGCCGCGCCGCCGCCGCTTGAAAGCGGCACGCGGAAGCCCAGGATCAGACCGGCGGCCCCGGCCCCCGCCATGAAGGCGCGGCGCGAAACGTTCATCGATGTCGTCATCTCCGTTCCTCCCCTTACGCTTTCCGGCCGGCGGCCTGATGGATGCCGGCGCGCACGCGCTGATAGGTGCCGCAGCGGCAGATGTTGGACATCTCCGCATCGATGTCGGCGTCCGAGGGCCTGGGGTTTTTCGCCAGCAGCGCCGCCGCCGCCATGATCATGCCGGTCTGACAGTAGCCGCATTGCGGCACGTCCAGGTCCAACCAGGCCTTCTGCACGGGATGGGAGCCGTCGGGCGACAGGCCCTCGATGGTGACGATCTTGTCGGTCGCGGCAACCGCCTCCAACGGCAGGGCGCAGGCGCGCACGGCCTCGCCGTTGACATGCACGGTGCAGGCGCCGCAGGCGGCGATGCCGCAGCCGTATTTCGCACCCGTCAGGTCCAGGTATTCGCGCAACACCCACAACAGGGGCGTGGCACCATCGGCGTCGACCGTGACGGTCTTGCCGTTGACGTTGATGTTCGCCATGGGGCGATCCTCCGCAATTTGAAGATGAGGTTGCGGTGATGTTCCGCCCGCCTGGGCGAAATGTCTAATCACATTGTGATGACGCGGTAAGCCCGGCGATCAGCTTTCGTAGCGCGTGTTGCCACGGCGGTTGGTGTCGATGGGCAGGTCCATCAGCAGCGGCTGATGGGCGCGCTGCGAGCAGTTCTTGCGCGGGCACAGGTGGCAGTTGATGCCGATGGGCGCGAACAGCTCGTCATCGCGGCTGTTGAAGGGCGCGGCATAGGCCAGGCGATGGGCGTGTTTCAACTCGCAACCCAGGGACAGGGCCAAGCGCCGGTCCTGGGTGTCGCGCGAGAACACGGGCCGTTCCGTCGTCCGCGACATGGTGAAGAAGCGCTCCCCATCCGGCAGTTCCACGAACTGCGGCACGATGACGCCCGGCGTGCGGAACGAGGTATGGATGTTCCACACCGGGCAGGCGCCGCCGTAATCGGCGATGTTGAACGAGGTCGAATTGAACCGCTTGGTCACGTTGCCCGCCTTGTCGACGCGCAGGAAGAAAAACGGCACGCCCTTGGCGCCGTCGCGCTGCAGCGTGGTCAGGCGATGGCAGACCTGTTCGAACGACACACCGAAGGCGGCGGCCAGGCGGTCGACGTCGTAGCGGGTGTCCTCCGCCGCCTCGAAGAACGGGCCGTAGGGCATGAGGAAGGCGGCGGCGAAATAGTTGGCAAGCTCGACATGGCAGCGCGCCACGGCGGTCTCGGAGCTAAGGGCGCTGCCGTCCGTGAGCTTTCCCAAAATCCCCGGCAGTTCGACCAGGCAAAGCACATGGGCCAGCTGGAACACCCGGTTCTGATGATCCAGGGCTTCCGACAGACGAACGATCGACGTCGTCTCGTCGTGGATGCGCAGCGCCTGGCCCATGTCCTCGATCGACGCCGTGCGGACCTCGATCCCATGCACGCGCATGAGCCGGCCCTTGAGCACCATGTAGACGTCGTCGACCTCGCAGGGCGTGGCGGCGCGCAGGCGCTCGGCCGCCGCCTCCAGGTCGGGGAAGTGGTTGGAATGGTCGCGGAAGAAATCGTGGATGATGCGCTCCGGCGTCGACGACAAAAGGTCGGCGGGCATGCCTTCGCTGCCCAGGCGCATCATGTTTTCCAGCGCATTGCGGTGATTGCGGTAGAGGTGCAGGAAATGGTCGACCAGCCGGGGCGCGTGGTCGATGGCGGCGCGCAGTTCCTGAAGGTCGGGCTGGTCGCCGCCGAACAGCGGGTCCTGCAGCATGTTGCGCAGGTCGGCCAAAAGGGTCGAGCCTTCGTCCTTGATCAGGTCCCGCCAGTCGACGCCGTAGGCGTCCGACAGGGACATCAGCATGGTCACGGACAAGGACCGCTGATTATTTTCCAGCAGGTTCACATAGGCGGTCGAGACGCCCAGCGCCGCCGCCATTTCCGCCTGGGTCTGGCCGTGCTCGCGGCGCAACTGGCGCAGCCGCGGTCCGACCAGGGTTTTGCGCATGCGCATGCCCGTGTTCCGCCCTCGATTCGATAATTAACAATTTAACATTTTACTAGATTTGTTGCCAATACAGATAACACATAAACCCGATAAATCGTGATTTCGTGGTATACCAAGCGTAGGGTCTCGCCTGAAACATCGTCCTCTTTGCAGGGGCGACGGTGGAAAGCAAAGACATCTGAGGAGACCCCACATGGCACATAACATTCTCATTCTTGGCGCTTCCTACGGCTCCCTGCTGGGCACCAAACTGTTGATGGCCGGGCATAACGTGACCCTGGTCTGCCGCGAGGAAACGGCCAAGCTGATTAACGAGCACGGCACGGAAGTGCGCATCCGCCTGAAGGGCGAGGACACGCACCGCACCTTCCGCTCCAAGGACCTGCCCGGGCGCCTGGACGCCCAGACGCCGGAAAACGTCGCCGCCGGGGCCTATGACCTGGTCGGTCTGGCCATGCAGGAACCGCAATATTCCGCCCATTCGCTGCGCACGCTTTTGATCCGCATCGCCGATGCCGGCATCCCGTGCCTGTCGATCATGAACATGCCGCCGTTGCCGTTCCTCAAACGCATCCCCGGCCTGGATACGGGCAAGCTGGAAACCGCCTATACCAACCCCCGGGTCTGGGACCGTTTCGAGCCCGATCTGATGACCCTGTGCAGCCCTGATCCCCAGGCCTTCCGCCCGCCGGAAGAAGGCGCGAATGTCTTGCACGTGGGCCTGCCGACCAACTTCAAGGCCGCACGGTTCGGCGACCGCGACGCCAACAAGCTGCTCGACCGCCTGGACGCCGACATCGCCGCCGTGCGGGTCGGCCGGTCGGACGTGCCGGTCAAGTTGAAGGCGTTTGATTCGATTTTCGTGCCGCTTGCGAAATGGTCAATGCTGCTGACCGGAAACTACCGCTGCGTGACGCGGGACGACGTGCGCCCGATCCGCGATGCGGTGCATGAAAACCTGGGCCGGTCCCGTATGATCTACCAACACGTGGACGCCATCGCCCGCAACCTGGGCGCCGATCCGGCCGACGCCGTGCCGTTCGAGAAATACGCCAATGCGGCGGAAAACCTGTTGAAGCCGTCGTCCGTGGCCCGCGCCGTGGCCGCCGGATCACCAGTGATCGAACGCGTCGACATGCTGGTTCAGTTGATCGGCCGTTCGCTCGGCATGGCCAATCCCGAAATCGACGAAATCGTCGCCACCGTGGACGCGCGCCTGGCCCGGAACCAGCGCCAATCCGCCTGACCGGCCCACGCCCGGGGCGGCGTTACTGTCTCCGCATTCGTTTCCTTCCTCCTTGCATGGGCGGAACCTTCGGGTTCCGCCCTCTTTTTTTGTGTCTGGCCGGGCACGGTGACATCGATTGCCTGGCATTTATTGATTTCCAGGGCCGGATCGCGCATCGTCCGGGACCGCCCGGCGCCAAGGCCGAGCCATCAGAAAAACAGCAAAAGACATAAAAGGGACGAAACATGACGAAAGACGCCATCGCCGACCTTCTGGACCCCACGGTCCTGCAGGTCGGAATCAACCTGGGCAACATTCTTCTGGTCACCGGCAAGAAGGCCAACGGCGACCCCGAAGGCATCGCCCCCGACATGGCCGCGGCCATCGCCGAGAAGCTGGGCATCGCCGTGAAATTCAACACCTTCGCCACGCCGGGTGAGGTCGCCGACGCCGCCGAGCGCGGTGAATGGGACATCGGCCTGATCGCCATCGAGCCCAAGCGCGCCGAGGTCATCGATTTCTGCAACGCCTATGTGCAGATCGAGGCGACCTATCTGGTGCCCGAGGCCTCGCCGTTTCAGAAGGTCGAGGACGTGGACGCGCCGGGCGTGAAGATCGCCGTGTCTGAACGCGCGGCCTATGACTTGTATCTTTCGCGCACCCTGAAGCATGCGGAACTCGTCCGTGCCCAGGGCCTGCCGGGTGCGTTCGAGCTGTTCAAGCGGGAAAAACTGGATGCCCTGGCAGGGCTGGTCCCGGCCTTGCGCGACAACGCCTCCGACATGCCGGGCACGCGGTTGCTGCCCGGGCGCTACACGGCGGTCAAACAGGCCATCGGCACCCGCCACGGCAAGCCGGCATTGAAGGCCGTTGTGCAGGCCTTCATCGCCGACGCCGTCTCAAGCGGCTTCGTTCAAGGCCTGATCGACAAACACGGGGTGACCGGCAAACTGGCCGTCGCGACCGACGACTAAGCGATGGGCCAGGGGGGCGTCAGGCTCCTCTGGCCATCTGCTTGACGCGCTGTAGGTTCTTTTCGATGACGATGACGCGCTTCTGGTTGCCGGCGGCGCGGTAGATTTCCGAGGCCCCGGAAAAGTATTTCTGCGCGTCGGCGACCAATTGCGGCGACGGCTGCCGCTTGGCGAGCGCGAAGCAGGCCGCACCCAGGTTGTTGGCCGTCTGCGCCCACAACAGCGGCACCAATTCCTTCTTGCGCACGTCCAACGCCTGCTTGAAGGCATCCACCGCCTTGGCCGCCAGTTCCGGGCCTTGGGCCCGTTCCGCCAGGGCCAGCATGACCGTGCCGTAGCCGTTCATGGCCTCGGCCCAGCGGCCGGGGTTCAGTTCCACGTCGAAGGCGGCGAGCGCACTTTCAAAGGCCTGGGCCGATTCCTTGAGCCGCGCCGGCGTGGTTTCCTTGTTGCCGATCTTGTACAGCACCATGGCCGTGTTGATCAGCGCGAGCGCGTATTCGTTGGGATAGTTGTCGCGGCCGAGGGCCGCGGCGACCTCGCGGTAGGCCGCCGCGGCGGCGGCCAGGGCGTCCGGATCCGCGTCCTGGGTCGATTTCATCTGCAGGCCGTCTGCGAAATGGTTCTGCGCCAGGGCCCATTGCAAAAGGTCTTCCGACTTGTCGATGGTCTTGACCGCCTCCTGATAGGCCTTCAGCCCCTTGGCCAGGTACTTCTTGACGCCGACCCGCCACAGGGACAGGCAGACGTTGCCGTAACAGGTCAGGCAGGACGCCAGATGCGGCGGCTCCAGGTGCGGCGGGCTGTCCCAGACCTTCTCCAGATCCCTCATCTCGCCCTCGAGCACGCTCGCCAGTTTCTTGCGCGCCCCCCGGTGCACGGGCAAAAGCGCGCCCATGGCCGACACCAGAATCAGCTTGTACAGGTCGCGCGGCATGGGGATCGGCAGGGTCAGATGATCGAGCGGCCCGAACGTACTGGCCGCCCCTTCGGCCGCGCCCACGGGCAGAAAGCGCAGTTCGACCGCCGTGCCGAGGTCGACCGTCGCCCCCCAGACCAAAAGGTCCGCCTCTTCCTCGCGCAGCCATTCCGCGCCCGTTCGGACCCCTTCCTGCAGGGCGTTGAACAGGGGCGCCTTGGGATTAAGCCGGATCGCCTGGGTTCGGCGGTAGACGGCAACGTCGGAAATGGCGCCGAAGATATCGGCCAGGCTTTCGGTGATCTTGTCGCCGCCGGCACCGTCGATGTCGGTCAGCACGATGCTGGCCGCCGAGCCCGACATTTCAGTCGGCACGAAGCCGCCGCCGACCCGTTTCCCCTTGCGGCGGGATTTCTTTTTGGCGCTGGTGCCGCCCAGCCCGAACAGTGCCTTGAGAAGACCCATTTCTGAATTCTTTGTATTGCGGCGCGAACGTCCGGTGATCGCCGGTGCCCGCGTCTCCGTCCTCGCCCGATCAGGGCATAGAATGTCCCACCGGCGCACCAAGAGCAAGCCCCCGGCGCCCGGTTCGAACGTGGACGGTTCGGAAGCGGATCAAAAGTCGATGCAGCGGCCGTTTTTTTCCCAGTCCCCGAAGCGGGTCGGGTCGGGCCGCGCGGCCTTGGCGCCGTCCGCGCCGGCCTGGGGCGCGCCCTCGGCGGCGGGTGCCTGAGGCGCGGCCTGTTGGGGTGCCGGTTGGGGGCGGGGGTCGACTTGCGTGCGCCCGGCGGCGAGAAAGGCCCGCGCCCGTTCCAGGCGCTGAACGCGCTTGCTGTCGTTGTCGTCGGTCATGGCCGCAGTTTAGCGGGATCCGCCCCCGCCCGCCAAGGGCGGCGGTTGAATCCCCTTGCCCGCCCCGCGCCACCCTGGCATGACCGGGGCATGAACCATGACAGCCCGGATGCCCGCGCGGCGGCCCTCGACCTGTTGCAGGGCGTGATCCGCCGCAAGCAGGCCCTCGACCAACAGATGACCGGTGGTGCCTTCGCGGCGCTCGACCCGCGCGGCCGCGCTTTTGCCCATAATTTGGTCGCCACGACCTTGCGCCGCCTGGGCCAGATCGACGCGCTGATATCCGCCTGCCTGGAAAAGCCCCTGCCGGCCAATGCCCGCACGGCCCAGGACATCCTGCGGCTGGGTGCCGCACAGTTGCTGTTCACGGGCACGGCCGACCATGCCGCCGTGGACACGGCCGTGGACCTGGCCCGCGCCCGCGGCCAGGGACGCCTGGCCAAGCTGGTCAATGCGGTGCTGCGCCGCCTTCAGCGCGAGGGCGCCGCCGCCCTGGCCGGGCAAGACGCAGCCCGGCTCAACACGCCGGACTGGCTGTGGCAGGCCTGGGAGGCGGCCTACGGCGCCGATATCTGCCGCGCCATCGCGGAAAGCCATCTGACCCCGGCCCCTCTCGACATCACGGTCAAGGACGATGCCGCGGGCTGGGCCGAACGCCTGGGCGGCACGGCATTATCGGACCACAGCCTGCGCCTGACCGATGCGGCCCCCGTGCCCGAACTGCCCGGATTTGCCGAAGGTGCCTGGTGGGTACAGGACCGGGCCGCGGCCTTGCCCGTGCGGTTGTTGGGCGATGTCGCGGGCCTGAGTGTTCTCGACCTCTGCGCCGCACCCGGCGGCAAGACGGCGCAATTGGCGGCGGGAGGGGCGCGGGTGACCGCCCTCGACCGCTCGGAAAAGCGCCTGGAAACCCTCGCTCGCAACCTGGACCGCCTCGAGCTTCAGGTGGAAACCGTGGCCGCCGACGCCCTTTCCTGGGACGCCCCCACCCGCTTCGACGCAATCCTGTTGGACGCACCCTGTTCGGCCACGGGAACGATCCGCCGCCATCCGGACCTGCCCCATCTGAAGCGGCCCGAGGACACCGCCAAGTTGGCTGACCTGCAGGACCGGCTGCTGGCTCGCGCGGCGGACTGGGTCCGTCCCGGCGGCGTATTGATTTTCGCGACCTGTTCCCTGCAGCCCGAGGAAGGGCCCGAGCGCGTCCGGGCGTTCCTGAACCGGCAGGCCGACTTCAAGCCCGAGCCGGCGACACCCGGCGAATCGGGTGTCACGCCGGACATGCTGTCGCCGGAAGGCTGGCTGCGCACCCTACCGTCCATGGCGGTGGAAATCGGCGGCATGGACGGGTTTTTCGCCGCCGCGCTGCGGCGTATCGCCTAGCGCCCCGTTCGGTGCTATTCATCGGCGGATGGTATTCCAGTTCGCCCGCGACGTGTTTTACCGCAGCGACATCTACAACAAGATGTTGCGCCGCCACGGGCCGACGAAAATTCACGCCATTACCACCGATCCCCTGCCTGGTGACCCGGTGCGCGGCGCCGGCATCCTGAACGGCGAGATCATCCTGGCCGCGCGCAAACGCACCTTGGGCCCCTATCCTTTTGCCGCCGACCTGAAAAGCCGCCGCGCCGTGGCCGAGCTTTACGGATTTTCCTGGCTGCGCGATCTCGCCGCGCTCAGCGCGCCGGGCGCCCGTGAGACCGCCCAGGCCCTGATCCGCGACTGGCTGCGTCATCATGATCGCTGGGATGCCGTGACCTGGGCCCCCGACGTGGCCGGGACCCGCATTCTCGCCTGGCTTAATTATATCGATTTCGCAACAGATGGGGCCGATAACGGCCTGCGCGCGGAAATGGCGGCCGCCGCGTCGGCCCAGTTGCGTCACCTGGCCGGCAACAACCGTTCCGGAAACGAATATTCAGGGCTTGATGAAAGTCCGTTCACGGTCGGGGCGGCCCTGATCGCCGGGGCCGTCGGCCTGCCAGGCCTGGATCCCCTGCTCGACATCGGCCTTGAACGGCTGCGGGCCGCCGTCGCCCGCGATATCCTGGCCGACGGCGGTCACCGGACGCGAACGCCGGAAACCGCCCTGCGCACCCTTGCCCGGCTGGTCGCGGCGGCGCGCGCCCTTCGGGCCGGGCGCCGGCCGGTGCCCGATTTCCTGACCGACGCCCTGGCCAGGATGGCCCCTGCGGTCAAGGCGGCCGTGCTGGGTGACGGGGGGCTGGCCGCCTTCAACGGCGGCAGCAACGCCAGCGCACCCGCGGTAACGGCAATCCTGGGCGCGGCGGGCATGCGTGGCGCGGCCCCCACCAGCCTGCCTGATTGGGGGTATGAACGCCTGCACGCCGGCACCACCACGGTGATCGCCGATACGGGCTGTTACGGCGGCATCCACGCGGGCGCCCTCAGTTTCGAGATGTCGGCGGGCCGCCATCGCCTGGTCGTCAACTGCGGCGCCCATCCTGACGAGACCACGGAATGGGCGCGGGTGCTGCGCTCGACCGCCGCCCATTCGACGCTGGCCGTCAACGACACGGACGCCCTGCCGACGGACGGGTCCCGCACGGCCGAGGTCGGCATGGCGTTCCGCCGCAACGAGCGGGAAGGCAGTTCCCTCGTCCAGTCGGCGCACGACGGCTACCGCCGGGCGTTCGGCATCGTCCACAACCGCGACCTCTACCTGTCGGGGGCGGGCGACGATTTCCGCGGCAAGGATACCCTGGTCGGCGGGACCGGCGCCTTCGCCCTGCGCTTTCATCTGCATCCGGAAACGGGGGCGTCGATGTTGGAAGGCGGCGACGCCGTGTTGTTGAAACTGCCCGGCGGCAAGGGCTGGCGCTTTCGCTGTTCAGGCGCCCGGCCGGCGCTGGAGGAAAGCGTCTATCTGGGCGATCCGGCCCGACCCCGCCGCTGCGGCCAGATCGTCCTGCGCGGCGAACACCGGGGCCGGGAGACGGCCGTGCGCTGGTCGTTCCTGCGCGAGGGAACCTAGCCGCGCGCCCTGGCAAGTGGACCGGCGCGAAGGCTTCTGCTATCAGCGGTCAAATTTATAACCCCGGCCCTTCGGGGTTCAGCGGACCCTTCATGGCCATGACCGACGACCATCCGAATTCGACCTGGCTGCGCGACGCGACCGCCATCGCGCTCGGCCTGACCGTCCCGGCCATGGTGTCGGGTCGGGCGGTGCTACAGGCGATCGTGGCAACAGCACTGATCGCCGTGCTGATCATCGCCTGGCGGGACCGCGCCATTTTTGCGCGGGCCGGCGCCGCCGTACGCTCACGTTTCGGCATGATCGTCCTGGCCGCCTTCGCCGGAATGGCAATCAGCATTCCGGGCTCGCTCGACCCTCTCAGATCCTTCGAAGCCTGGGCACGGACGCTCGCCTATATTGTGGGCTGTGTTTTGTTCTGGGCATATCTTGCAGGCGACGCACGGGCCAACACCCTTTGCCGACGGACATTCATCCTGGGCTGCGCCGCCGGGACCGCCCTGGTCATCAGCGCGCAACTGGGCCTGACCCTTCCATTGCAGGCGGTCCGCAATACCTTCGGCGCCGTCTCCGGTGCCTGGGCCGCAGCCGCGCTCAAGGCCTATGCAGCGTCGATGTCCTGCGCCGTGCCCGTGCTGATCTGGTGCGCCTGGCACAGCGCCGGCAAGTGGCGGTGGCTGGCGGGCCTGGCGGCCTTTGGCGCCGGCGCCGTGATCATCGAGACGGCGAACAAAGCGGCGATCGCGGGACTGCTCGCCTCGGCCCTTACGGTCAGCCTAGCGGTCTCGATGCAACGGCGCGGAAAATGGCTTCCGGTCTGGGCCCTTTGGGCAGCCGGCGCGGTGACTGCCACCGTCGCCCTGGTTCATGTCCTGCCCGACGCGCCGCCGTCGACGGCGGTATGGGACTGGATGCCGACCTGGCTGGTCGACACCCACCGTCAGCAAATCTGGCATTTCGTCGGCGGCAAGATTGCGGAGTCGCCCTGGTTTGGACACGGCATCAACGTCATCGACCGCATTCCTGGTGCCCACGAAAAAATTCCCGGCTACACGGTCGAGTACATACCCTCCCACCCGCATAATTGGATACTGGAGGTCCTGGGCGAAACCGGCGTGATCGGCTTCCTGCCCGTGGCTTTTGTCTTGGCTTGGTTCCTCGCCCGGCACGCGCGGCGCTTTGTAAGGTCGGGCCAACCGGTGGACATGGCCTTGATCGGCCTGTTCTCCGTGTTCTGGACCTCGTCGCTGTTCAATTTCTCGATCTGGTCGTCTTGGTGGTTGATCACGTTCTTCCTACTGAGCGCCATCATCGCCGCCGAACCGGACAGGCCCGCCGCACAACCGGAATAGCTTCAGTTTGGCTTTGTCCGCCGGCTCCTGCGGGGCGGGTACAGATCGCTCTGCCACACGCCGATCTGGCGGGAGCGGAATTGGGTGGTCGCGTCCGGCGCAGGCCCCGCAGGCATGTCGCGGAACGGGGCGATGATCATCGCCTTGGGGTGGGTCTTGAGCCAAACCTCCAGCGCCGCCGGCCCGTCGACCACGCCAACCGGCTTGGTCAGGCGGCCTAGGAAATGAAATTCCCCCCGGTACTTGCCGAAGGTGACGAAATCGAAACCCTGGCCCTCGAACCGCTTGAGGGCCAAGGAGAACGGCCGGAAGTCGTGAGATTCGGCCATCAATGGACGCAGCGTGAGGTGAACCGCGACGATCATCCCCACGGACAGGCCGGCTATCGTCGCCACCCGCGCCGCGGCTGCCCCGTTCAGGCGCAGAAAGGCCGCCGCCACAGCCACCCCGGCAAGCGGCCACAACTGCGCGTCGCCGACGGAGGTTGCCCAGGATGGTTTGATATCGAAATGAAGGGCGCCAGCCATCCCCCCGGCCAACATGAGGAACAACGCCGCCGGCCCCCAGCGGTCGACCGGGCGCCAGAAGCCGTCTCCTTCCGCGGCAATGGCCCCCGCCAAGGCGCGGGCCAGAATCAGGGCGAGGGCGGGAAATTCCGGCAGCAGGTAATGGGGCTGCTTGCCGCTGATGGCGGAGAAGACCACGAAGGCGACGGCGAGCCAGATGAGACAGAGGCGCGTGCCACCATCGGCCGCCATGCCCCCCCATTGGCGGCGCAGGGCCCGCCAGGCGGCGGGCCAGATGGTCCAGGGCAGGGCCATGACCGGCAGGATCGCGGCAAACCACCAGAACGGCCGACCGTGGGCGAAACTATCGACCATACGTCCCGCCGACTGCCCCCACAGAATGGCGTTGCGGTACTCGGCTCCACCCGCTTCCGCAGCAGGCAGGGCCCAGGCCAGGCCGACCGCCGCCCCCAGGGCGACAGCGGCGGCCAATCCCCCATACCATGCGCGCCAGCGGGGGGCGGCGCCGAGGGCAGGCGCCCAAATAGGGGCTGCCAACGCGGCCGGGAGCAAATGCACCAGGATCGCCGGCCCCTTGGCGAGCACGCCGAGCCCGATGGCAAGACCGAGCATCAGAAAGCCCGCCGCCAGGCGGCCGCGCGCCGCCATGACGAGGCCGATCATGCCGCCCAGGGTGAAGGCCACGTGCAGCATGTCGAACATGGTCATGGTGGTGAACAGCGTCCAGAACAGAGCCCCCAGAGCCAGGGCCGCCGCCACGGCGCCGGCCTCGGCCCTATCCGGCCACAACAGACGTCCCAGCCACCACGTCCCCAACAGGGCCGCGAGCCCGAACAAAGGCGCCACCAGCCTTGGCCACCAGTCATTGACGCCGAACAGAGCCCAGCCCAGATGCATGCCCCAGAACAAAAGCGGCGGCTTGTGGCTGTAGGGCTCACCATTCAGATAGGGAACCAGGAAATCGCCGCGCTGCCACATCTCCCATGCGACGGCGAGGTAGCGGGTTTCGTCGACGGGCAAAAGCGGGCGCACGGTCAAGGTCACGACAATCAGCAGCCCCCACAACCCGGCGATGACGAGGGGCGTGAATGCGCAGCGGCGGTGTGCGGATGGCATCATGCGCCCCTCATAGCCGGTTCCTTGAACCGAACCAACCGATTCCGCCTCAAAGACCCTCTTACGCGATTTGCCCGGCACATGAGTTCCGTGGGTTTATGCGTTGATTCGGTTTCTATTTTTCCGAATACAAATCTATCCGGCGGTTGACGTTCAACACATGAACGGTATATGTTCGAGGCGTGAACAAGGGGGCCCCATGGCCAACGGAAAATTCAACGCGCAGAATCAGTCACAGATGGTCGAGACGACGCTCGATCTCCTGGATTTTGTCGCCGAGGGTGAGGTTGTCTCGCAGCGAGGATTGGCGGAGCGCCTGGGTGTGGCCCTCGGCCTGACCAATGCCGTCCTCAAGCGCTGCGTGAAGAAGGGCCTGCTGAAGATCAGGCAAGCTCCGGCCCGACGTTACGCCTATTATCTGACGCCCCATGGATTCGCCGAGAAAAGCCGGCTCACCGCCGAGTACCTGGGCCATTCGCTGCGCTTCTACCGCGAAGCGCGCCAGGAATATTCCGACATCTTCCGGTTCTGCGCCACCCGAGGTTGGACCCGCGTCGTTCTGGTCGGCGCCACCGATCTGGCGGAGATTGCCTCGCTGGCAACAGCGGAGACAGGATGCGAGATCGTCGGTCTGCTCGACTCCGAGCGCAACGAGCCGGATTTTTGCGACATACCCGTCTACCGCACGCTCGATGAAATCGCCCCCGACCAGCGGCCGCAGGCCGTCGTCCTGACCGGTATCACCGATCCCCAGGGCGCTTACGAAACGCTGATGAAGGTTCTACCGGCGGAACGGGTGCTGGCGCCGAAGCTGCTGCGGGTGACCGCGCCCGGCCGCCCGACTTCGCCGGCCGACAGCGGCGCCGACGATCAAGAGGGCGCGCCATGAAATGGTATGTCGTCTATACCCAGGCGGGTAAGGAGGCGTTCGCCGCACAGAACCTGACGAACCAGGGGTTCGAGCCTTACCTACCGCGCTATCGTAAGCGGCGGCGTCATGCGCGCCGCATCGACATGGTTCTCTCTCCGCTGTTTCCTCGCTATTTGTTCGTACGCATGGACCCGCGCCAACAGCGCTGGCGGTCCATCAACGGAACCTTCGGGGTGTCTCATCTCTTGACCGACGGTGCCGTACCGCAGGAAGTGCCCGACGCAATCATCGACGTAATCCGGGCACACGCGGACGGCGACATCGTTTCAGTTTTGCCGCCAGCCTTCCGCAAGGGTCAGCGCCTACAGGTAACGGACGGCCCCTTCGCCGATATCGAGGGCCTGTTCGAATGCGTCGACGACAACCAACGCGTCGTCCTGTTGCTTGACTTCATGGGCCGGGCCATCAAGACCAGCGTCCCCGGACACGCGGTGACTGCGGCCTGACCACCGGCGGGTAGCCTCGTGCACGCCCGTCACCTAAATATGCGCCGGCACACCGCGTGAGTGATTCACCCGGAGTGCGGTAGCCTGCCCGGCCCACGCCAAACGCCCCGACCCGCAACGCCAAGCCTGAGCCATACTGTCAGCCTTTTTATTTTTGAACCATGACAACGGCCATGATCCCTATTTTCGAACCTCTTTTCTCCGGAAACGAACGAGATTATTTACTATCCTGTGTTGATAGTGGATGGATTTCATCACAAGGCGCCTTCATCGAGGACTTCGAACAAGCTTTCGCCGCCTACAACAGCATGCCGATCGGCATCGCGACATCAAACTGCACGACCGCCCTTCACTTGGCGCTTGTCGCGCTGGGGATTGGGCCCGGCGATGAAGTTATATGCCCCGACCTCACCTTTATCGCACCGGTGAACATGGTTGCCCTATGCGGCGCCAGGCCGGTGTTGGTCGACGTAGAGGAAGGCAGCTGGGCGATCAATCCGAATTTAATCGAGGAAAAAATATCTTCGAAAACCAAGGCCCTGATCGTCGTTCATCCGTTCGGTCACACAGCGGACATGGCGCGGATCATGGAAATTTGTTCCTGTCACGGCATTCCGGTGATCGAGGACGTCGCAGAAGCTCCTGCGGCGACCTGCGACGGAGTGACGGCAGGAACTTTTGGCATCATGTCCTGCTATAGCTTCTTTGCAAACAAGATCATGACCACGGGAGAGGGGGGGATGATCCTCACCCAGGACCCTAACCTGGAAAAGCGTTTGCGAATCTACCGTGATCATGGAATGTCCCGCGAGAAGCGCTACGTTCATGTTGTCGCCGGCTTCAATTACCGCATGACCAACATGCAGGCAGCCATCGGCTTGGCCCAACTTGAGGGGCTGGACGATATTCTCGCTCGGCGTGCCGTTCAGGATGCCCATTATCGTCGGCGTCTCGCCGAGGCCGATGACGGACGCCTTTCCTGTCGCCCCATCCTCCCCTATTGCCGGCCTGTCCATTGGCTGACGACCGTGACGCTCAGGGATATCGAGATGCGGGATCCGCTGCTCGCCTTCTTAAAGGACAACGGGATCGATTCTCGGCAGATGGTCAATCCCGTTCACGAGGCGGTCCCCGATGCGGATGACACCGATCCCAGCCCCTTTCCCGTCTCGCGCTCCCTATCGTCGCGATCCTTGCATCTGCCATCGGGCACGGACCTTCAGCCGGATCTGATCGACCGCATTTGCGACCTCGTTCTTGATTGGACGGCAAGAGGGGCCGCGTAACGCCGAATGTCTGACGCGATCATCCTTGCCGGAGGTTTCGGCACACGCCTCCGCCCGCTCGTCAATGACAGGCCGAAGCCGCTTGCGCTGGTTCATGGCAAGCCGTTTCTCGACCATCAACTGGCTTGGGCCGCAGCTTCCGGGGTGGAACGCGTCATCCTCACGGTACATCACATGGCCGACCAGATCATCGAGTTCGCGAGGTCACGCGACAGGTGTCCGATCCCAATTGAAATCGTTCACGAGCACACGCCCTTGGGAACCGGGGGAGCGGTGAAGAACGCCATACAAGCGGCCTCGTTGACGGGCGATGTTGTGATAATGAATGGTGATACCTACTACAATTTCCCCCTACGCCCGATATTAGACTCCCACGAGCCGGGTCGTTTTCCCATTACGATGGCTATCGCACAGGTCGACAACTGTGCACGATATGGGAAAGTCGAATGTACCGGGACCCGCGTGGACGGATTCAGCCAAGCTACAGGAGATGCCGAGCGCGGGTTGGTCAACTGCGGGCTTTACATCGTCTCCTCAGAGATAATGCGTGAGTCCCCAGAGGGGCAATTCTCCATTGAGCGTGATTTTTTTCCTGGAATGGCGCAACGATCGCTCATCTGTGCTTTTGTCGTGCATGAACATCCTCCTTTCACCGACATCGGCACACCAGAGAGCTACCGTGCGTTTTGCCAGACCATAACGCTAGAAGCATCCCAATGACCGACCCCGCCCAGATTTCGCCGGATGGTGGCGCCGTCCTTGAGGCGATATCCATCCCCGAAACCGCGAGCCTTCGCGAAGCGCTGCATAAGCTCGAACGCACGGGAACCGAGGTTGTATGCATTTGCGACGGTGACGGCCGCCTGATCGGCGTTCTATCGAACGGGGATGCCCGCGCCGCCGCTCTAAAGAACATCTCCCTCGAATCGCCAATTACCGACGCGATGAACCGGGAGTTCGTCGCGATGCCGCAGAGAAGCAGCCGCGAACGCGTCTTGAAGATGTTGGATTCGCGAATTAAGGCGATCCCGATCATTGATTCCTCCGGACGCCTCGTAGACTTCGTTGCCGCCGGACTGCGCTATACTCACCCCCAGGGCCGAGAAATTTATGCCCGCGCCCGCGCACCGGCCCGGTTGAGTCTTGCCGGAGGAGGAACGGACTTCACCTCCTACTTTATGGACCACGGTGGAGTAAGCCTGACAACAACCGTCCTGTGTCATGCCCGGGCGATGCTCCGGCGCCGCGACGATTCTCGAATCATTATTCAATCCCACGACCTCGGTCGGCGGATCGAAGCAGAGAACCTGCAGGCGTTGACGTACAACGGCTCCATCGACCTATTGAAGGCCGGCATCACAGTCATGCAACCGTCATTCGGCTTTGAACTACATGTCGCCAGCGACATGATGCCCGGTTCGGGATTGGGAGGCTCCGCCGCCCTGCTTGCCGCGGTTATTGGCTGCTTCAACGAGTTCCGGGATGAAAAACTGGACCTCTATGAAATTTCCGAACACGCCTTCGAGGCGGAGCGGATGGAACTGAGCGTTTCCGGGGGGTGGCAGGACCAATACGCCACTGTGTTTGGCGGGTTCAACTTTCTCGAATTCTCCAGCGAGCACAACGTCGTTACGCCGCTTAGGCTGCAAACCTCCACCTTGCAAGAAATGGAAGAACGTTTCCTGCTTTGTTACACGGGCATCGAACACAAGGGGCAACAAATCCAGGGGCGCCATAAAAATCGTCACGTCGACGATCCCGAACGCATCAGCTTCGCTTCGGAACTCAAAGATATTGCCTTAGATATGCGCTCCAAGCTGCTTCGGGGAAATCTAGAAGGTTTCGGCCAAGCGCTGGGCGACACTTGGTCACTGAAGAAAAGGTACGAGTCCGCCGTAACATCGGAAGCGTTGGACGCGGTTTACGACGTGGCGATACAGGCCGGCGCGGAAGGCGGCCGCTTGCTCGGAACGGGCGGCGGCGGGTTCTATCTATTTTTCACCAAACCGTTTCGCCGTTACGACGTGATCCGTGCATTGACAGACCGTGGCCTGACAGTCGGCCCCGTGGCATTCGATGCACTCGGTCTTCAAAGCTGGACAAGCCGAGGCAACGAGGAATTCAGCGAATGACTGCGCTGCCGGCCGTCTACGCGTCTACGACCTGGTTGCCCGGACTTCAGACCGATTTGTCTGCGGCCCTCGAAGGCTTGGCCTCGCTCGGCCTGGACGGCGTCGAGATCGGATCGACCCATTGCTACCGTGACTGGCGCGAAACCAAGACGATGATCCGTGAAGCATGGTCCGGGCCGATCGTAACACACAATTATTTCCCACCGGCGTCGCAGGACATGGTGATCAATATCGCCTCTGCCGACGAAGCCGTAAGGAAGGCCTCTGTTGCCCATGCCCAGCATTGTCTGAGGTGTGCGGCTGAACTCGGCGCGACGCTCTACACCGTGCATCCCGGCTTTCTCGCCAACGCCTCGGCATCGACCAGCGGGCGTCCCGGCGCTTACGATTTTTCGTTTTCCGGAGAACGAAGCGACCGCGACCAAGCCTTCTACCGCATGCTGCGCTCGCTGGAGACACTGACCGCCGAAGCGGAAGCACTCGACATCCGCCTGGCCGTCGAAACCGAAGGGTCGTTGACCAGCGAAGGTGTGCTTCTGCTGGAGCAGCCATCTGAATATGAACGCCTGTTTGATGCCTTTGACGGCAGCCTGTGGCTGAATTTCAACCTCGCCCATAGCACGCTGGCCTCCATAAGCCACGGTTTCGACCTTGCTGAATTCATCGCCTGCTGGGGCCACCGTTTCGCGGCTTGCGAACTAAGCCACAACGACCGGCACTTTGATCAACATCAGCCGCTCGAACCTGGGTCCTGGGTGCTGGACTGGCTGGATCGTTTGCCCGAAGGCGCGATCTTGATCCTGGAATTTCGCGACGCGACGCCGGACAGGGTCGCTCTCGGCGCGCGCCTCGTGCGCGAAAGGCTAGCGGCAGCGTGATCGACAGCGTGGTCGTCTTTGGGGCAGGCCGTCTCGCCAGATGCATCCTGGATACTGCAGAAGCGACGGGCATCGCTATCTGGGGTCTCGTTGATCGCAATCCTCCGTCCGGTGCCATGGTTCACGGCCTTCCCGTGATCCGAGAAGAGGACATGCTGTCAGGCGCGCTGGGACGCCCGAGCGGCATCCTTGTCGGGATCGGCGACAACTGGAAACGCGCCCAAGCAGTTGAACAGGTCCGCCAATGCATGGGGGACATCCCCTTCCCGAACCTAATTCATCCTCGCGCCTATGTCGCGAGGTCTGCAGAACTAGGCGAAGGGGCGATAGTTCTAGCCGGTGCCGTTATCCATACCGAAGCCCAAATCGGCGACCATGTCGCCCTATGGTCCAATGCCGTGGTTGAGCACAATTGCAGACTTTCAGATTTCGTAACACTCGCTCCCGGCGCAATTTTGGGTGGCAATGTGACCGTTGAGCAACGGTCCTTTATTGGCGTTGGCGCCACTGTGTCACACGAAGTTTCCATCGGCCCCGACGTCGTGGTAGGGAACGGCGCCGCCGTCATTGGCGATCTCGTCGGTGAGGCCGTTTACGCGGGTTGCCCGGCGCGCGAGTTACGCAAGCGCCGACCGGGCGATCCTTACCTGTAATTCGAAGACCTATTTGACGCATGATCGATCTGAATTCCTATACGCACACGGGTATCGACCTTCCAGGCGGCCGCCGCATTGGACACGACGCATCTCTGTTCATCATCGCCGAGGCGGGGGTGAACCATAATGGTGACCTTGGGATGGCGTTGGATCTCGTGGACGTGGCCGCCGAGGCAGGCGCAGATGCGGTAAAATTTCAAACCTTCCTGGCGGAGCACATCATCCTTCGTCAGGCGCCAAAAGCGCAGTACCACATCGATACCACTGGACCCGATTCGGAACAAAGCTGGTTCGAGCTTTTGAAAACGCAGGAGCTGGACCGCGCGCAGCACGAAGCGATCATGCGCCGCTGCGCAGAACGGGGCATCCTGTTCATGTCCACTCCGTACGACACTCCCAGTGTGGATATTTTGGATGAACTGGACATCGCTCTCTACAAGATTGCCTCGACCGATGCCGACAACATTCCCTTGCTACGCCACATAGCTTCGAAAGGCCGACCGATGATTCTATCCACTGCCATGTGCGCGATGGAAGAAGTCGTCGCGTCCGTCGAGGTCATCCGCAAGGCCGGCACCGGTCAGTTGGCTGTCATGCAGTGCACCGGCTCCTACCCAGCGCCCGCGGATCAAGCCAACCTACTGGCGATGCACGAAATTGCCCGCCGCTGCAACGTGGCAGTCGGCTACTCCGACCATGTCCCCGGCGGCGTCGCGGCAATCTCAGCTGTCGCCCTAGGCGCTTGTTGTTACGAGAAACATTTCACCCTCAACCGCAACCTGCCTGGCCCGGATCATCGCGCCTCGCTGGAGCCGGATGAGCTGAAGGCATTGGTGCGGGATCTTCGCATGGCCGAACAAGTACGCGGTTCTGGCAGCAAGCAAGTTATGCCTTGCGAGGTCGAGAACCGTGACCGTTTGCGCAAACGGCTAGTCGCGGCCCGCGCAGTATCGGCTGGAACCCGTCTGACGGCGGATATGGTGACGGCGAAGCGTACAGGCGGGGCAGGATTGCCGCCGTCACGGATCGACGACGTTATCGGCCGCACAGTAACGTCCGACATCGAAATCGACAGCCCAATCGGCATTAAGCAACTGGATTAAGACCTTGCCTGGAAAGACCGATATGAAAATTCTCGTTACCGGTGGCGCCGGATATCTGGGTTCAATCCTCGTTCCGGAACTACTGTCACGGGGATGGCAGGTTACCGTCGTGGACAACTTCATGTACCGCCAAGCCAGCCTGCTGCATTGCTGTGCAAACCCAAACTTCCAAGTCATCAAAGCAGACGTCCGGGACAAGAACCTGATGGATGCGGAATACGCCAAACACGATGTGATCATCCCCTTGGCGGCAATTGTCGGCGCCCCAGCCTGCGATAAGAACCCGGATGCCACCAAGGCCATTCATGTCGATGTGGTCAGGCACATGATCATCAAACTGAGCCAGGATCAGCGCCTGCTGTACCCCGTCACCAACTCAGGATACGGCATCGGCGAAAGCGATCAGTTCTGCACCGAAGAGAGCCCCCTTAACCCCGTGTCGCTCTACGGCACGACCAAAGTCGAGGCCGAACGGCTGCTGCTTGAAACGGGCCGCGCGGTCACCTTCCGCCTAGCCACCGTGTTCGGAATGGCCCCGCGGATGCGTATCGACTTGCTGGTCAATGATTTCGTCTACCGCGCCGTCTATGACCGGTCTCTGGTGCTGTTCGAAGGACACTTCAAGCGCAACTACATCCATGTACGGGACGTCACCAATGCCTTCATGTGGGGATTGGACAACTATGACACGATGCGGGGCGAGACATATAATGTCGGACTGTCGGACGCCAATCTGTCGAAACTGGAACTCTGCCACAGGATCAAAAAGCGCTTGCCTGATTTCCACATCTTTGAATCCAATATCGGCAAAGATCCCGACAAACGCGACTACATCGTTTCAAACGAGAAAATCGAAGCCACGGGATGGCGGCCCCAGCATAGCCTCGACAATGGCATCGAAGAACTGATCAAGGGCTACACCATGATCCGGAACGCTTTCTTTTTCGACAACCTGGGCTGAATTTCATGAGTTCCCCCTCCGCCTCCAGATCCGTAAAGGCCCAGTATGATCTGACGGGAAAGATTTGCGTCATAACCGGTGGTGCGGGCTTTTTGGGCCATCAATTCGCTGAGGTCTTGGGCGAGATGGGTGGCCTACCCGTGCTGTTCGATCTAGCTCCAGAACAATTAGAGGAGGCGGCCCGCGACGTCGCCGCGTATTGCGGCCGCTGCGAAACTGAAGTGGCCGACGTGTCGGACGAGGCGTCGATCCGCAATGCCGTGGACCGGGTTTTGAAACGGCACGGCCGGATCGATGTCCTGATCAATAACGCCGCTCTGACAAAATACGGTTGCGACGCCGACCCGGACGCCTTTTTCGCGCCGTTCGAGGATACGGCACCCGAGGTTTGGGATGCAGGCCTGCGGATCAACCTGACGGGCACCATGCTGGCTTGCAAGATAATCGGTCATGAAATGGTCAAACTCGGTCAAGGTTCCATCGTCAATATCGGATCGGACGTCGGAATTGTCAGCCCTGACCAGCGCATTTACGACCCCGACCCTGCGGCGAACTATCCGGGAATGCCTTTCAATACACCAGCGTTCTATTCCGTAACCAAAGCGGGTGTGATCCACCTAACCCGTCATTTGGCCACGCTCTGGGCCGCCAACAACGTACGCGTAAATTGCTTTTCGCCGGCCGGCGTTTTCAGAGATCACGATCTCGGCTTCGTCGCCAAGCTGGCAAGCCGCATTCCAATGGGTCGCATGGGCCGGATTAACGAGTACAAAGGCGCGATCGTGTTCCTTGCTTCGGATGCCTCGTCCTTTATGACAGGTCATAACCTAGTCATGGATGGCGGTCGAACAGCCTGGTGATCGGCTTCATGAAAGAATTCGAAAACTGTAACGTTCTCGTCGCCGGCGCCAGCCGTGGTATTGGCAAAGGCATTGCGACGGCTTTCGCCGAAGCAGGCGCTTCGGTATGGCTGGGCGCCCGAAAGGAAGCCACCCTAGAGAGGGCCGCCGACGAAATCGAAAAGATCAGTGGCACGCGCCCTGACATTGTGGCCCGAGATTTTTCCAACTCAGATGCATCGGACCTGATCGACGGCTTGCCGGCCTTGGACGTTCTGGTCGTCAACTACGGAGACACCGACACCGCGCCGGGATTCGATACATCCGACGAAGCCTGGGGCCGGCTACTGACCGCAAACCTGACCGGTCCAGCGCGGCTTTCTCGTCACGTCGCGCGTGGTATGGCGGAGCGGGGCCACGGATCGATTCTGTTCATCGGCAGCATCTGCGGCCGCGAAGCGCTTGGTGCGCCGATCGGGTACAACGTGGGGAAAGCCGGCCTGCGGGCGCTCAGCAAGACAATGGCCCATGAACTCGGGCCGACAGGCGTCAGGGTCAATCTGATTCAACCCGGCAATGTATTGTTCGACGGCGGCCGTTGGGACGATAAGCTAAAGGCCCACCCGGCCCTCGCCGACAGCGTCTTGAAAGCAGTCCCGTTACGTCGATTCGGCACCCCGGACGACATCGCGCAAGCGGCGCTGTTTCTCAGCTCCTTCCGCGCTTCGTTCATCACCGGCGCCGAGCTTGTGATCGACGGCGGCCAGACCGTGGGATTCTAGACAATGACCGTGACCGGGTTCCGTCATATGGGGATAACTGTCAGCGACCTAGACCGGTCGCTGGCGTTCTACCGCGACTACTTGGGTCTACAAGTGGTGGCAGAATACAGGGACCTCGACACTGAATATATTCGCACTCTTGTCGGTGAACCCGACCAGAACATCGACATTGTCGTGCTGACCGCACCCGACGGTATGCGCGTCGAACTGCTGTACTACCGTTCCCACTCGGGTGCCGCCGGCTCAGCAGCCCGTGCCGTCGAACCTGGGCGACCGCATGTCGCTTTTTCAGTTCGCAATCTGGCCGACCTATACAAGCGCCGGCAGGAAGCCGGCTGCATGTTCAAATCGCCGCCGCTGCACTCGCCGGACGGCGTATGGGTCGCCTACGCGCACGATCCGGATGGGACAATTCTCGAACTGGTCCAACCTCAGGAAACCGCCGAATGACCGCCGACTTGAAAGCCACTTGCATCGTCCAGGCCCGCATGGGGTCGCAGCGATGCCCCGGCAAAAGCCTTGAACTGATCGGGGCAATCCCCGTGATCGAAATCGTCCTGCTCCGGCTGGCCAAATCCTCGCGCCTAGCCAAGGTGGTGCTGGCGACCTCTGATATGGACCGCGACACGCCGTTGGCGGAAACCGCCGCCGCCGCCGGCTTCCCCGTGTTCAGAGGCAGCGAGTCCGATCTTGTCGGCCGATACCTCGCCGCCGCCGAAGCCCACGCGGTCAGCGACCATTTGGTCCGCGCGACCGGCGACAACGTATTCATGGACTGGCGCGAAATCGACCGCATCGTCGAATTTGGTGCTGACGGCGCATGGGATTTCGTCGGCTTCACTAACAGCGTTCACACGGACCGCATCAACGACTTCGGTGGCGAGTATTTGAAGTTTTCCGCGCTCAAGCGCGTCGCGGAGGCAACTCAGGACCCTCATGATCGCGAACATGTCTTTCCGTATTTCTACAAACACCCCGAGATGTTCAAGGTAACCCGTATCGAGGTCAGCCCTCGGTTACACACGCCGGTCAAGATGGATTTGGATTACCCCGAAGACCTTGCCTTGCTGCAAGCTGTGGGCAGGGAGATCGTTGACCCTGTGACGCCCCCAACCGACGAAATCGTCACCGTCGCCAATCGCATTTCCGGCCAGGATCAACAGTGATGAGCGAACCTTTCTCCTTTAGCATCGACCCGGTCAAGGTCGACAAAGTTGAAACCACCCACCGGCGAATCGTGACCGCCATTCCCGCCCCAGGTACGCGCGGCATCATGGAACGGATCGCGCGACACGAAAGCTCAAACGCCATGGACCAGCCGCCGGTCATCTGGGATCGCGCGAACGGTTACCAGATCTTCGATCCCTACGGGAATGCGTGGATCGATTTCTCGTCCACGATCTTTGTCGCCAATTGCGGCCACGCCCATCCGCACATGGTCAAGACACTGCAAGAGCAGGCCGAGAAACTTTGCCATGCCTATACCTACCCGACGGAAATCCGCGCCCAGTACCTTGAGAAGCTGATCGCCTTCACGCCGGCGAACTTGACCAAAGCGTCGCTGTTCTCGACTGGCGCCGAGGCTAGCGAACGAGCGATCAAACTGGCCCGTCTCTACGGCCTCAGAGATGACCGTAAGCGCCGCACCATTATCGGCTTCGACGGGAATTTTCACGGCAAGACCCTAGGTGCGCAAATGGCGGGCGGGTATCACGAACAGAAGCACTGGATCGGGTACCACGATCCAGCCATGCGCCATCTTCCGTTTCCCTATCCGTGGGTTCTGGAAGCGGAAGGCATAACCGGGCGCGAGATGTTCACACGCGACATCACCAAGCTCGGCGAGACCACGGACTTGGACGACGTCATCGCCTTGATTCTCGAATCCTATCAAGGCTGGGGTGGCATCTTTTATCCTACGGACTACGTGCAAGCCGTTCGCGAATGGACGGCCGAGCGAGACGCCCTTCTGATCTTCGACGAAATTCAAGCCGGCTTTGGGCGATGCGGCACGCTGTTCGCTTATGAGCAATACGGCGTCGAGGCAGATCTCGTGACCTGCGGCAAAGGCGTCTCGGGCTCGATGCCGCTGTCCGTCGTGTTGGGTCGTGGAGAGATCATCGATCTGGATCCTGCCTACACCAGCTCACACGGGGGCCATCCGTTGTCCTGCGCGGCGGGCCTAGCCAACATCGAAATCTTTGAGACCGAAAATCTGGTTTCCGAATCCGCACGCAAGGGCGAAATTGTTCGCCGCGAGATCAATCGCTGGAAACAGAAGACGCCCGAACGTATAGGCCGCGTGCTTGGAAACGGGCTGCTTTGGGGGGTTTTCCTGACCAAGGAGAACGGCGAGGAGCTCGATCCGCTGTTTTGCGACCATGTGGTCGAACGCTGCCTGCGCAAGGGGGTGTTCCACATCCGCACCGGAAGAGGAACCTTGAAGCTGGGCCCGCCCCTGACGATTCCCGACGACGCCCTGATTGAAGGCCTACAAGTGACGGGTGAAGCAATCGTCGAGGTGGCTGCGGAACGCCGATGAGTGGGCGCGTCGGAATGATGCAGGGCCGGCTGCTACCCAAGGTCGATGATCGCATTCAAGCCTTCCCAGGCGATCGCTGGCCCGAAGAGTTCCCCCTGCTTGCGGGCCTTGGATACAACGCGATCGAATTGACCATCGAAATGGCAAGCTGGGACAGTCACCCCATTCGGTCACCCAAGGGACGCGCCCGCATCAGCGACCTGTCGGCGGAGCACGATATCCATGTGGTGGGTTTGTGCGGCGACAACTTCATGGAATGCCCCCTGGTCGCCGACGACCCCGCTACATGCCGCTCCAGCGTTGTTCAACTTCTTACCATGTTAGATGATTGTGCCGCGTTGGGTCTGGGATTTGTCGAGCTTCCGATGATGGGCGTGAACTCGCTTCGATCGGACAACGCCAAACAGCTGTTCGATTCCGCGATTGACAAAATCCTGACGCATGCCAAAGCGGTTGGTGTCGACATCGTTTTGGAAAGCGACCTCCCGGCCGACGAGCTTGCCACGTTGATGGACGCGTACGCCCACCCCTGTTTGGGCGTCAATTACGACATGGGTAACAGCACCTGGTTCGGTTTCCATCCAGATGATGAACTGCCTAAGTACGGCCAGCATATCCGCAACGTTCACGTGAAGGACTGCACACGGGCCGACTACAGTGTTCCCTTGGGTAAGGGCGAAACGGAAATTCCCCACGTGTTCGCCGGCCTGGCTGCGATTGGATACGATGGTGACTTTATTCTTCAGGCCGCCCGACAGGCAGACGATCTGGCGGCGGCCCGGGACTATCGGGCTTATCTTCAGGAATACTGCGCTCTGTGATCCCCACTCTTCTATACGTCGCCGGGTTTCATTTCGAGCAACGGGATTTCAAACGCCTTGGCGCGGAAGAACTGGCCCATCGTTTCCCCGTCCAGATTCTCGATTGCAGCACCTGGGTCCAACCGGACATCCACCGTCCCGATCCAGGCACTCCGGGGCGGGTCGATGTCGGCAGCCACGAGGCGTTGGTCCAGGAACTCGACCGACTCGACGGCCCCGCGGTGGCGTTCGACTATATGAGTGATTGGCCGGAAGGAATGGCCATCCGACAAGAACTACGGCGTCGGAACATTCCGCGGATCGTGTACGTAAGCGGGGTCGTTCCGCCACCGAGCAAACCGCGGCTGTTCGTGCGAGTTCGAGAAGCGTTGCACCTGCCGGCACTGAGCGGAAAATTTTCGGCGCGCCTGGCCCGCATCTTCGCGAGACCGCAATCGGCACAATTGTCAGATGCCCCGCCGGAAGTGGCTATACTCTCCGGTCACGCAGGCGCACGGTCACCGCTGATTCAGGCTAAGACTTGTATCTGGGCGCATACCTTGGACTTTGAAACCGCCTTACGGTTAGGCGCCCCCAAGCCCCCCGAACAGCCTTATGCGGTGTTCATCGACGAGGACATGATCCACCATCCGGACTATGCCTTTTGCAAAGTCCGGCCGCCAACGACAGCGAAGCGCTACTACCCAGCCCTCCAACGGGTTTTTGATTCTCTGGAAGAACAAACAGGGCTGAAGGTAATCATCGCAGCGCACCCGCGCGCTTATCTTGACCAGAACCCGCCTTCGTTCGGCGCCCGCACAATCGTTGCCGGCCGCACGGCCGAACTGATCCGCGATGCCGCACTGGTGCTTAGCCACGCCTCAACTTCGCAGTCGTTTACGGTAATCTGGCGAAAGCCGCTTCTTCTGCTGACGTCACAGGACCTGGACAATAGTTGGATGGGCTGTCATATCACCGCCCGCGCCGAGTATCTCGGACGTCCAGTGGTCGATATCGACAATTTCGATTCCACAGCCCTGTCTCCCGACAGGTGGAACCAGATCGACGATGTCCTATATACCGAATACCAACGGCAGTTTATCTGCACGCCCGACAGCTTGGGCCGCCCGTTGTGGCCCTATCTGGCAAAATTTCTAGAGACCGAATCCTCACTTTACGGCAGGACGCCTGAGCCCTACCAACCCGCCCGGTAATCTAAACGGAGTTCCTATGACTTCTGCCTCTCCCACGCGATCCATGCTCGAGATCGAATATGCCCTCGATTTCAAGCCCATGAACGATTTCCCCGCTAAATTGGTGCGCCATCTCGTGGAACGGTTTTCCTTGAAGGGAAAAGTCGTCGATATCATGTGTGGTCGCGGCGAACATGCCGCCGCCCTGGAGGCTTCCGGCCTGGAAACATGGCTGGTCGACATGAGCGATGCTGCTGCGGAGGCCTTTTCGAAACGCGAAGAACGCCTGCGTGTTGCCGATATGCGCACGGAAGCCCTTCCTTATCCAGACGAGAGCTTCGACGTCGTCTGGTGCAAGTCGGCGATCGAACACGTCAACGGCGATCATCTAATGGCAGAGATTTCCCGCGTCCTGAAGCCAGGCGGGAAGGTTCTGCTTTTGACCAACGACTGGTGGTACATGTGGCGAGTCCATTGGATCGACCACACTCATGGCTACGGCATCCCATGGATGAAACAGAGCATGCGGTCGATTCTCTACGCTTACGGCTTCGAAGACGTAGTTTCAGAGAACTTCCACTACCTGCCCTTTACCTGGCTGCCGGGATGGCGCGGCAAGCTCGGTCGTGCGCTCTGCGCCTTCATCCGACTTTTCCCCTATCCGTACAACGACAATTTCACCAGCCCGCTTTGGAAAATCATTCGCTTTTCCAACGAAGTGGCACTGCTCGGATACGGCGTGAAACCGTCCGGGCAAAGCAAGTGATCTCCGGTCGGCAAAAGCCACGGAACTGGAAGGCCAAATGAAGAGCGGCAATTATCAGTATGCACTGGGGTTCATGAGTTACTGCTCACATGATCCCGCAGCAGCCCTCGCACGCCTCGGCGAAGATGGCAGCTTCGATTACATACATTTCGAAGAAGGGATGTTGTCGCGGAAGAAGAAGTCCTATCAGTTCCCCCTGCGCGCGGTCCAAGCCTGCCTTGATTACTATGGGATCGGCCTCGAGGATGTTTCGGTCGTATCCATGGACTACATGGACCAGCGAACCGCCTTCGACACGGCCAAATACTACCGCAAGCTCGTGGGTGACTATATCCGTGCTCATCTAAATCTTCACGAAGACCAAGTCTACTTCGCACCCTCGCATCATGCCGCGCATGCCTATACAGCATTTTATCCCAGCGGTTTCGACCAAGCCGCCGTTCTGGTGATCGACGGCTTAGGTTCGGAGCAGCAAACCCACTCCATCTATCTTGCAAACCAGACCGATGGTCTGGAAAATATCTATTCAAAAGCAGGCACCGGAATCGGCATGCTATACAACCTGATCACCCAAACGTTGGGTTTCGATTCAGGAGAAGAAGGCAAGACCATGGGGCTCGCCCCCTATGGCGCCGAACACGCCGAGATGGATGCCGAACTGCCCGACCTGAGGGGGGTGTATGAGGGTTTCAGTGTCGATTATTCCCATATCATACAGCGCTGCCCGTCGCTTCGGCTACTGCTGGACATCAAGCCCTGCCAGGGCGATGTCTACGGCCCCTATTACGCCCGGCTAGCCTATAACCTACAGCAGGAATTGGAGCGCTGCCTCCTTCACCTCGGACGACAGATTAAGGAGCGCACGGGCGCCCGTCGTCTTTGCATCGCCGGTGGCGTCGGCCTCAACTGCGTCGCCAATGAGGTCCTGCGCAAGGCGAATATATTCGACGAAATCTATGTGCAGCCAGCCAGCGGCGATTCCGGGCTTCCTCTCGGACTGGCCATGGCCGGCTTGGAAGAAGCGGCCCGCAGATCGGGCTGGCAGCTTCCCAACTGGTCAGAGACCGAGCGGTTTTGGACATACGCGCCCGTTTCCTTCGACAACGCCCGATTGAAGTCCCTCCTGGCGGAGCATGGGGTTGCCTGCCACGCCATGGATCTGCAGGCATTGACCACGTCTCTCGCCGATAAAAAGGTCGTGGCCTACTACGAAGACGGCTGGGACTTCGGGCCACGGGCCCTCGGTCATCGCTCTTTCCTTGCCGACCCTCGCCCCGCCGACATGAAGGCGATTCTGAACGGCAAGATCAAACACCGCGAGGCTTATCGGCCGTTCGCGCCAATCATCATGGCGGAACATTTCGTCGATTTTTTTGAAAGTCCGGTGCAAGATCACCCACATATGTTGTTTGCCGTTACCTGTCGCGAACGGGCACATCAGGACGCCTGCACCGTCGTCCATGTAGACGGCACGGCCCGCGTTCAAACCTGCGACCAAGATACGGGACGCATCTACCAGGTGATCGACGCGTTCCACAAGCTGACGGGTGTTCCGGTTCTGGTCAACACGTCGTTCAACGACAACGACGAGCCGATCGTACTAACGCCTCTTGACGCGCTGTCTTGTTTTCTCCGGACGAACGCCGACATCCTTGTTGTCGATGATGTGATGGTCAACCGCGCCGAGATTCCGAACGTCGGCAACCTGCTCGCAGCGGCAGAAAAGGCCCAGCGTCAGGATATCTACGCCAATTCCGACCGAGCACTCCGCAATTTGCTGCGCCCCGAGCACCAGGACCTCAATCAGTTCCTTACCCGGAACCTCCTCAGCAGTATTTACGCCCGCAACAACGCGGCCCTCGACCGGCTTGCCGAAGAATTGTTCGGAGAAGACTCAAAACAGGATCGCGGGGTCCTCGTGACCGACAAGGCTCACCTGGAGATTCTGTACATGTTGGCCGGTTGGCTCAAGCGCCGGCTGCCGTTTTCTGACGTGATAGAAGTCGACGATCGCTGGTCGTCATTGGCTGATATTCCCGCAGGGTCGTACGTCTTGCTGTACAACCTGTCGGTCTGCATACAAGACCAAGAGGCGATCAGTGCTTATCCCGCGATCGCATCGTGCCACTCGTTTTACCGGAACCGCGACCGCCGGATCGAATACGATCGCGCGCTCGTCGAGACGGAAACGCTATCGCACCAGATTGCGGAAACTTACGAAGTCGATCCCGATCGCACAATTGGCCAACTTTTCGACTGTGATATCCGCCAGGCGTTCATCAGGGCCTACCT
This sequence comes from uncultured Rhodospirillaceae bacterium, assembly GCA_963972065.1. GTDB lineage: Bacteria > Pseudomonadota > Alphaproteobacteria > Rhodospirillales > Casp-alpha2 > UBA1479. Next base: position 64,066 of record CAXAVJ010000001.1, on the reverse strand, counting down.
TTAACGGCCAGGGCGGACGCCCCCTGCCCATTTGCGAATATGGAAAATGGAATGAGTACTCTTGACGGCCTTTCTGTTCTCGTAACCGGCGGCACCGGCTCGTTCGGTAAGGCGTTCGTGCGCCACGTGCTCGCCAACTATAACATCAAGCGATTGGTCGTGTTTTCACGCGACGAGCTGAAGCAGTTCGAGATGGCGCAAGAAATCAGCCATCCGAACTTGCGCTATTTCATCGGCGACGTTCGGGACGAAGCCCGCCTTAGGCTTGCCTTGGACGGCATCGACACGATTGTCCACGCCGCGGCGATGAAGCAGGTAGTGGCCGCAGAATACAATCCGATGGAATGTATCAAGACGAACGTCCTGGGCGCCGAAAACATCATCAACACGGCAATCGGATCAAATGTCAAAAAAGTCATCGCGCTATCCACCGACAAGGCCGTCAATCCCATCAACCTTTACGGCGCGACAAAGCTCTGCTCGGACAAGCTGTTCATTGCTGCCAACAACCTGACTCGCCGCGGAGAGACCTGCTTCTCGCTGGTCAGATACGGCAACGTCATCGGGTCTCGCGGGTCGGTCGTTCCCGTATTCAAGGAGAAGGCCAAAAACGGCGTGCTGCCAATCACCGATCCTCGGATGACCCGTTTCTGGCTGACAATCGAGGAGGGCGTACAGTTCGTCATCCGCAGCATAGACATCATGCATGGCGGAGAAATATTTGTTCCTAAGATTCCATCCATGTGCATTACCGACCTGGCCACTGCGGTTGCACCCGACTGCCGACAGGAAGTCATCGGGATTCGCCCGGGCGAGAAACTGCACGAAATTCTGGTGCAGCGTGAGGACGCCAGTTTCACTTATTCCTTCGACGACTATTTTATCATCAAACCGCAGATTCAATTCTGGGAGGATGACACGATCCTCTACGAAGGGTCTCCGGGAACTCTCGTCGATCCGGAGTTTGAGTATTCCAGTGACAACAACGATCAATGGGTTTCCATTGAAGACTTGCGCGCCATTGTCGACGCGTAATTTTTTCGACCTGTCCGGATCCCACGCGCGATGATCCTTGCCATCCTTCAAGGACGGCTCTCTTCCCGGCGTCTGCCGGGCAAGGTCCTGCGCCCAATCCTGGGCCGACCTATGATCGTTCAGCAGATCGAGCGCCTGCGACGCTGTCGATTTTTGGACGGCCTTGTGGTCGCCACGAGCAACGACCAGAGCGACGACACAATCGCCGCCACCTGCGCCGATGAAGACCTGCCTTGTGTCAGAGGCCCACTCAATAATGTGCTCGCGCGCTTTTGTAAGGTAGTTGAGCAATATCGCCCGGACCATGTAGTTCGACTGACAGCCGATTGCCCTCTTGCCGATTGGGATGTGATCGATGCACTCATACAACGCCATCTGGACACAGACGCCGATTATTCGACCAATGCGCTGCAAAGAACGTTTCCAAAAGGTCTGGATTGCGAAGTCATCCGCGCGGATGTCTTACGCCGCATCAACGAAGAGACGAGGAGTCCTTTCGATCGCGAACATGTAACGCCCTTCGTTTATCGGGACGCTTCGGGGTATTCCATATCGCACCTGACACAGGACAGGGACACCAGCTTCCTTCGATGGACGGTCGACCTCCCTTCCGACTTCACATTCGCAACCAAGATTTACGAGCACCTTTATCCAGACAACTCATCTTTCACCTCTGCCGATGTGCTCGACCTCTTACAACGTCAGCCGGAACTGCGGTTCGTCAATGCAGACGGCATGACAGAGCAGGAAATTGCGAAAGCCCAGGATTTCTGGGTTACCCCCCAATGAGGCCAACCATATGACCACCGATCGCACCGAACTTCTGATCGTCGACATAAAGATCAGCAACCTCAGGTCCGTCGTAAACGCGTTCACGCGGATCGGCGCCAAGTGCAGGATCAGCGGCGATCCCACGGAGGTGGCCGCCGCCGATTGCCTCGTCCTTCCGGGCGTCGGAGCTTTCGGTGAGGCGATGAAAAACCTCGAGTCGCAGAACCTCACGGAGATCCTGCGCAAGCGCGTAGGCCGTGACGGCGTGCCGCTGATCGGCATTTGTCTCGGGATGCAGCTATTAGCCAGCGCCAGCGAAGAACATGGTCACCACACCGGTCTTGGCCTGATCAAAGGCGCGGTCCAGCGGCTGGTCCCGGCAGTCAACGAACGCGTGCCGAACATCGGCTGGTGTGACACGGTCCCGGACAAGCCCAGCGTCCTGTTTCCGGCCATCGACCACAACAGGTCTTTTTATTATGTACACAGCTACCATTTCGAGTGCACAGAACCATCGGATTCCGCCGCCCACATCTCGTTCGGCGGACGCAAGGTCACCGTCGCCGTCGAGCGCGGCAACATCTTTGGTGCTCAGTTCCATCCGGAAAAAAGCCAAGATGCCGGCCTGGATATGCTGAAGAATTTCGTCGACCACGTAGGCGCCTGAGACGGCGCTGAACCTTCCTGTTCCCGACAACCCAGGGTATCCGTTATGAACCGACCACGCCTTGTCGTTTGCCTGATCCTGAAGCACGGGGTCATCGTTCGCAGCCAGAAGTTCAAGAAACACCAGATCCTGGGGACGCCACTGCAAACCGTGCGGCGGCTGTCTAACTGGAACGTAGACGAACTCGTCATTCTCGACATTTCCAGTGACGACTATCATGACATGCGCCGTGACGACCACGCAGAGCAGTACGCAGGCACGTCAACGGCGGAGATTCTCCGCCAGATTGCAGACGTGTGCTTCATGCCGCTGTCGTTCGGAGGCCGCATCCGGTCCGTGGAGGATATGCGCGTCCGCTTGGATTCCGGCGCGGACAAGGTCGTGATCAACACCGCTGCGGTCGAAGCGCCGAAACTCATCACAGACGGGGCCAAGGCCTTCGGATCTCAATCCATCGTGGTCAGCATAGACGCCTTGCGCAAACCGGACGGATCGATCGAGGTCTATACCCACGGCGGGAAGGCCCCCACGGGTATGACGCCGGATACCTGGGCTCAAAAAGCCGAGGAGCTTGGCGCGGGAGAGATTTTTCTCAACTCCATCGACCGCGATGGCGAGGCCACCGGCTATGACATTGATCTTATCAAGTCCGTCACCGATGCGGTTTCCATTCCCGTGATCGCCTGCGGCGGCGTCGGAAAGTATTCCGACTTTCCCGCAGCGATTTCGGAGGGCAACGCCAACGCGGCAGCCGCAGCCAACATCTTCCATTTTTTCGAATTGGCTTATCCCTATGCCAAGCAGGCCTGCCTCGACGCCGGCCTGCCTATGCGCGACATCGGGCTCGACTGCAAATGGTTTCCCCGAGAACCGCAGTACGACAAAGACGCGGTCCGCGAACGCCTGAACAACCGCCTAGAGCGCGCGCGCAAGGGGCTTGGCCCAGAAACCACCCTGAAGGTGCGGCAGAAAATTCGCTACTGCAACCGCTGCGTCTATCCTTCGATCAGCGCTGCGCCAATGGAATTCGACGATGACGGCATATGCATGGGCTGCCGAACCTCGGAACAAAAGGTCGAGATCGACAACGCTGCATGGCAACGCCGGGAAGAGATTTTACGCGCCCTTCTGGACGAAGCCCGCAGCAAAAGTAAGTGCGCCTACGACTGCATCGTGCCCGTTTCCGGGGGCAAGGACAGCTACTATCAGGTCCACTACATCAAAAATGTTCTGGGGTACAATCCGCTTCTCGTGACGTATTACAGCAACAACTATTCGGAAGCCGGCAATCGAAATCTCTATTCCATGAAAGAGCGATTCGATTGTGATCACGTCATCGTTTATCCGCATGTCAGCCTTTTGAAAAAACTCAATCGGCTGTCCTTCATGTTCATGGGCGATATGAACTGGCACATTCACATCGGAGTCTCCACCTCGGTGCATCAAGTTGCCGTCGAGAAGGGCATCCCGCTCGTGGTCTGGGGAGAACATGGTTACGCCGACTTAAGCGGCCAGTTTTCGATGAACGATTTTGTCGAATACACCTATCGCAACCGCGTCGAACACTTGGGGCGCGGTTACGACTGGAACTATTTCGTGGGCTTCGAAGGCATCACTGAAAAAGACATGCACTGGTGGAAGTACCCCAGCGACCAGGCGGTTTTCGACATCAGCCTTAAGGGCATTTACCTCGGCAACTTCATCTACTGGGAGGCCAATCGCCATACCAAACTGATGATGGAACTGTATGGCTGGGAGCCGTCCAACCAGCCGTTCGAGCGCACTTACCGCAAAATTTCGAATGTTGACGATATTTACGAGAACGGCGCCCACGACTATCTAAAATACATCAAGTTCGGGTACGGGCGCTGCACTGATCACGCATGTAAAGACATCCGAGCTGGGGAATTCTCGCGCGGCCAGGCAGTCGATCTTATCCGCAAACACGACCACGTCAAATCCTGGGACGTGGCCCATTGGTGCGACTACGTCGGCATAAGCATGGAAGAATTCGACGCTATCGCCGACACCTTCCGCGACCCGCGCGTATGGCGACGCGACGAAAACCAAAATTGGGTCAAGAACAACCTTTGGAACGACTGACGGCCGCAGCCCGCAAGCGCCGCGGCGGGAAAAGCTAGGGCACCAAGGAGAAAGAAATGGGTCATGACATTGAGAAAATGGCCGAAGAGGTTCGCGAGAACGGTTTCACCGTCGTTCCCAACCTGATGACGGCCGATCATCGGCACGCGCTTTTCAATCAGATAAACCACGTCTTCGACGTGGCTCTGGATCATTGTGGCGCGGCCGCGATGCGCGATGCGCATATCGACGAGAAGTACGCCTTTCTCGAAGACAACCAGCCAGCGCTAAAGTCGCACTGCTATGACGTGCTGTCAAAACTGGACGCCGTGTGTTCGTTCATTGCCTCTCCGGAAATCATCGCCCTTGGTCACACGCTTTACGACAGCCCTCTGGCCGTCGACTTGGTTCAAGTCCGCGTCAACGCACCAGACAATCGCTACGTTCAGCCTTGGCATCAGGAACTCGGCCAGATGTCCGAGTTGGGGCTCAACGTTTGGGCCCCGCTGGTCAACATCGACGAAGAGATCGGCGGACTTTTCGTCGTACCGGGTAGCCACAAACGCGGGCGCGTCAAGCACTACTACATGAACCATCCGGGGATGAAAAATAAGGTCCACGCCCTGTGCGAAGAGGAATACTCCAATGACGAGCCGCTTCGCGTTTCCATCAACGCCGGTGACACGTTGCTGTTTCATCCACTGCTGTTCCATGCCACGGCGAACAACAAGGTCGGCCGCACGCGATGGACCATCGTCGCCCGATACAACGAGTTGACGAAAATGCATTACCTGCACTCGGGCGAGGCGCCGATGCGGATTCCAGAGACCCTGGGCACCCGCTGATGGCGCCGGAGATTCGCCTTCGGACCTGCGAGCCCACCGAAGTCGACGGCAGGGTGGTATACCGATGGCGAACGGACCCGCTGACGCAGGAAATGTTCTTTACACGCCTGACCGCTTCTTGGGAGAAGTTCTTCCCCGTCTGGCGGGACGGCTACTTTTCAGACGCAACACTGCCGCCCGTTTTCGCCCTTGACCCTACAGGCCGCCCGGCCGCAATCCTTTCCTTTCAGAGAGTGCCGCCGAAGGAAGGCTTCGACAAATGCGCCGAGATCTCCATCAATGTTGCCCCCGAAGCCCGTGGAAAAGGACTGGCGACCAAGGCACTTGAGATGGTCGGCGATTATCTTGAAGGATGCGATCTTCAGGCCGTCTTCGCAGTGGTCAAAAAAAGCAACCCCGCGTCCTGCGCTGCTTTTCAACGAGCGGGCTTTTCCTTCGTCGACGACTATGAACACACCGACGAGCACACGAATGAACGCATACCGGTCAACTGTTACTGCCTCCGTCTCGGAACCGTCTGACGCAATGCCGCGTGACGCCGTGTTCCGCTTCGATGCGTCCCCCTGCCTCGGCGCCGGTCATGCTATGCGCTGCTTGAGCCTTGCCGATGCGCTGGCCGACGACGGTTGGGTTGTGACCATGGCGACCTCAGACGAATCGCTGCGCACGGTTCCCGCGTTGAACGCGACAACCCATACCGTGAAGGTGATTACGGCCGAGGCGGCGTGCAGCGCCGATGCGCTTCGGGAAACCGCGCCCAAGGGATGCAATCTCCTGGTCGTCGACAATTACGACTGGGATCGGCCGATTGAAACGCAGCTACGTGGGTGGGCCCAATCGATCATGATCATAGCCGACCTTGCCGACCGGCCGCACGATGCGGATATTTTACTGGACCAGACTGCGGGCCGGAAGCCCGAGGATTATGCAGACCTACTGCCCACTCATTGCCGACTTCTTCTGGGCAGCGACTATGCCCTGCTGCGTGAACCTTTTCGCAAGCGCCGGGATGCCGCGCTCGCGCGGCGCAGGGGAACGCAGATACCGAGCCGAGTTCTCGTCAGCTTCGGTTGGAGCGATCCGACCAACATGACCACCAGAGCCTTGCTGGGTCTCGAAGGCCTGAACCTGGACGTGACCGTCGCCATTGGCCGGGCAGCCGAGCACTTGGTCGAGATCAAACGAATTGCTGCGCGGACTGGAGCCCGGGTGATTGAGGACGCCACAGACATGGACCTCTTGATGTTTGAACACGACATCGCCGTCGGCGCCGCTGGCTCGACAAGTTGGGAACGCGCCTGTCTTGGACTCCCTGCGGTAGCCGTCGTAACCGGAGACGATCAGAAAGCCGTCGCACACGCCTTAGACCACGCGGGAGCCGCGCAGGTAATTGGCCCCCATGAGAACGTGACCCCGGATACAATCCGGCGATCTGTTCAGCGCCTGCTCGAACGCGGCTGGCACGAAATGGCATTCAAGACGGCTGACTTATGTGATGGGGATGGCGCCCGACGGGCCGCTCAGACAATCGGTAACATAACCGAAACATCAGAAGGACACCCCGCGCCATGACTGAACGCGTCCTTTGTGTTGCAGCGCATCCCGACGATGAGGTTCTTTTCGCCGGGGGCACCATGGCCCGTCACGCCGACGCGGGCGATGTCGTGCGAAGTTTCATCCTGGCAGAAGGCGCAACGTCTCGGGGCGCGAAACGCGTCGAGGTTGATGCCTTGCGAGAAGCGGCTGCAATTTCTGCGAAAATCCTGGGGATCGATAGCCTCGATTTCGGAGGCCTTCCCGACCAGCGGCTGGACGACATGCCTCTGCTTGATGTGATAAAGCTGATCGAAGCCCAGGTTACGCAATTTCAGCCGACGGTCGTCTACACTCATCATGGGGGCGACCTCAACTTGGACCATCAGATCGTTCATCGGGCGGTCATAACGGCCTGTCGGCCGCTTCCGGGCAACTCCCTGAAAGCGGTTTACGCTGGCGAAACTCTATCAAGTACAGAATGGGCTGCTCCCTCCACCTGCCAAGGGTTCGTGCCACAGCATTTCGTCACCATCGAAAACAGCCTTGCCCGCAAGCTCGAGGCTTTACGGGCCTATCAGGCGGAGATGCGGGCGTTTCCCCATCCTCGATCGATCGAAGCCGTGGAGGCCCTTGCGCGGGTGCGAGGTGCTACCATCGGCGTAACCGCAGCCGAAGCTTTCATGGTAGAACGGAGCATTCGGTAATGTCCGAAGTAGATGTCGTCATCGGCGACCGCACCTTGGCTCCCGGAAAGCCAATCTATGTGATCGCCGAGATTGGGTCCAACCACAATCAGGACAAGGCCCGTGCGTTGGACATGATCGCACAGTCGGCGGAATGCGGCGCAGACGCAGTCAAGTTCCAATCCTTGCGCTTTGACCGCATGTATCTTCCGGAAAATGAAAGCGAGGATTTCCGGAAGTGGTACCAGGCGATCGAACTTGACGAGAGTTGGTACCACGATCTGGCGAAAGCGGCGGCGGACGCAGGCGTCGATTTTCTGTCGGCGCCCTGTTACCCGCAGTCCGTTCCTTTGCTGGAGGCGGTGGGAGTTCCTGCCTACAAGCTGGGCTCGTCTCAGGTCCAAGGAGATCCCCGAACGATAAGGGCCGTCGCCCAGACGGGTAAACCCATCATCATGTCGGCGGGGTATTGCGAGAAGACGGACCTGGAACGCGCCTTGGCGCTCTGCGCCGAGGAAGGCAACCGGCAGATCGTCATTCTTCATTGTGTGTCCAAATACCCAGCGGAATTTTCCGATTGCAATCTCCACTTCATGACCACTCTTTCGGAGACCTTTGGGCTACCCGTCGGACTTTCAGATCATACTCCGGGCGGGCATCTGGCCGTGACGTCGGTCGCGCTGAACTGTTGCGTGATCGAAAAGCATGTGACCGACGACAAGAGTCTCGACGGGCCCGACCACCACTTCGCGCTAAATTTCGAAGAATTCGCACGAATGACTGGTGATATCCGGGATATTGAGTCTGCGATGGGCTCGTCTGCATGGCCGACCCTACCGCCGGAGGTTCAAAACCTCCGGCGGCGCTATCGCTACAAAGCCTTCGCCGCCGAAGACGTCAAGGCGGGCGAACTGATACCCTTCGCCGCCTACCGTTCTGAAAACTACGACGACGCTTTCTCAGCCGACGCCCCCCACTTGGCAACGGCGCGGGCCTCCAAGGACATAGCAAAGGGGCAACCCATACTGGCTGATTGCATCGATGACGATTGAGCGAACGATCCTTGTCATCAACGCGGGATGGGAACAATGGCCATTGCTGGCCGCAGCACGCCGGGCCTGCAGCCGCTTGGTCGCAGTCCACGCATCGCCCGACGTCCGGTCAGACCTGGGCATCGATCGCCTGGAGGTCGCCGATTTCCGGGACACGGCCCGAATTCTGAAGATCGCCCATGAGGAGCAAGTTGACGCCGTGGTCACGGACGCCTGCGACTATTCCGCATACAGTGCGGCCCTGGTTGCGGAGGTCCTGGGTCTTCCGGGGATCGGCATCCGAGCCGCCAGCCGAACCACCAACAAGGCGCTTCAACGCGTCGCGGTCGCAGCAGCAGGGGTTCCCCAACCCAAACATGCCGCCGGAGCAAGTATAGAAGACGCGCGCCATGCGGCGGAAGCGGTCGGTTATCCGCTGATCGTTAAACCGGTCGACAGTCGTGGCGGCTTAGGGGTTCGGGTCGTTAAGCGTGAGGAAGACCTGCAAGCGGCGGTCATCCACGCGATCGGGAACTCGATATCCTGGCAATTCATGATCGAGGAATTCATCGAGGGAACGCAGGTCGTCGTCGACGGATATGTTTTTCCGCGCAGCGGATATCAGCCGCTGGTGATTTCCTCCAAGCGGATGGTTGCGGACAGTCATACCGCTACCGACTACATCTCGCCGCCGGAAATTTCCCCCCGCCACCGGGACGCCCTGAAATCCTATGATGCCCGTATCGTCGACGCCTTGGGGATCAAATTCGGCATGACACACGGTGAATACATGATCGATGACAAGGGCCGGGTTCATCTGATCGAAATTGCCAACCGGAGTGGCGGCGTCTGGATCGGCGCGAAGTACGATCCCGCCGTCAGCGGCATCGACACGACGGAACAGTTGGTTGAGGACGCACTGGATTCCGGGCGCGACCTATTCCAGGAACGCGGCGGCCCAGCCAACCACCTCGGCCGGATCCATTTCTTGATCCCGCCTATCGGCAAGACACTCTCCGCCATACGTGGAACTGAGCATGCACGCGCCCTTCCAGGCGTAGCAGGATTTTGGGCAAACGACGTCAAGGGCCTCCGCGTTGATGCCTACGACTCCGATTTGATCCGCCAAGGCTTTGCGATCATCAGCGCCGAAACGCAGGAGGAGCTCGACAATCTGGTCGAACAAATTCAACAAATCATCTCATTTCAAACCGAGGGTGTGGAATGATGTATGAAACCATGGGCTTCACCGACTTTACGGTCCATCTGGCTGACCCGTCCTGTGTCGGCACGGAAATCCATACCGGTAACACCGATCAACGCAGCGAATTGAACCGCATGCTGCGGGAGATTACGGAGATGGCTTCGCTGGACATCGGCCGGCGATTGGGTGATGTCAAGTCGATGCTGGCCAGCAAAGGCTGCATTCATTTCAACGCCATGATCATGGATCAGAGAGTTCTCGAATCGTCGTCGCGTCCGGACTGGCTAGATCTCCATGAGACCTTCACCCTTTTGCTGGACCCACGCCCGGCTGACGCCCGGGCCAAGCTGGAACGGGCTGCCGATTGGGGTTTCAAGGGAATCAAATTCCATCCTTATATGCAGAGTCTAGACGACAGCGACTTCCCCGCAGCCTGCGCCGTCGCCCGCGCAGCGGAAGACATCGGGATGTGGATCGCAATCGATTGTAGTTACGGAACTCTCAAGGTCTTCGAGCATAACGGCGTGCGGTTGCTGGCTACAATCGCGGAAGCGGTCACCCGCGCGCCGGTCATCGCTCTGCACAGCGGCGGCAGACTCGTCCTGGAGACGATGTCGATCGCGATCGCCGCGTCAAACGTTTTCATGGAGATGTCACTGTCGATCCCCTTCTGGATGGGCAGTTCTGTCGAACAGGACCTAGCGTTTGCCATCCGCAAGGTGGGCATTGAGCGCTGCATGTTTAGTTCCGACCACCCTTTCATCGACATCGACACGGCGCTCGCCGAAACCCACGCTTTCCTGGAGCGCAACAGCTTTTCGCCGCAAGACCAAGAACAAGTTTTCGCCAGAACGGGGAAGCGGTTATGGAATCTCCCGTGATCAGCGGCAAAAGGTTTTCCCTGCCGGCGGCCATGACGGATCTCCGACGGGCGGAGCGTTGGCGCAACTCCAACCTGGTGCCGACCTGGTTATGGCGATACGTGATCTGCGAAGACGATTATTCCGAGGCCCTGGGCGAACAGGCACGGGGAGTTCACGTCGCGAGGCGGCTGGTAAATCGTGCGCTTCGTCGGCTGTTGCCTTTCTGGCCCAGAGTGATGGACGCCGTCTATTGGTCCGGGGCCGATGAATCTGGGCCAGGGCGACCAGACAATTATGCCGAGCAAACGGAAGATATTCGCTACCTTGCAGCGGAGGTCGCCGGATTGGCTGCCTCCGCCGATGCCCCCGTATTAGATCTGGGCTGCAATTGCGGACGATGCCTCGCCTCAGTCGCTGACTTGGGGCTGACGAACCTTCACGGAGTAGACATCAACATCAACGCGATCTCGCGGATGATCGACTACTTTCCGATCCTCGACAAAAGGGTCAACGCGACACGCGATTTCATGCAGCGCTATCTCGACGCCGCAGCCGACCGATCCTTTGACATCGTGTTTACCCGGGGCGCGACTGTCGAACTTGTCCATCCCTCCTACCCGCTAATCGCGAATATCTGCCGCATTTCCCGCGAACACGTGGTTCTTGTCATCCGGGAGAATGGGTTTTCCTATCCTCGGGATTGGATCGGGGAGTTCGAATCCAATGGATTTCTATTGATCAAGCTACTACGTCCCCTACATCAATGTTTAAAAGACAGGTCCAGCAAAACGGGGGAAGGCATCTCACTTATGGTATTTTCCAGGCACCCTGCGGTGGAACGCCACCTTCGCAAGGCTCAGGAGCAAACAACATGACCGACACGGCCACCGAAACAGGCAATAAGCAGAGCTTGATTAAGCAGCGCCGCGATGAACATTTCGAAGCAGCGTTTCAGGACACCCCTCCCTTTCCCCACGTCGTGCTTGTCGAAATGGCGAACGTGTGCAACCACGGCTGCACGTTCTGCGCCTATTCCAAGATGACCCGGCCAGCAAATGTTTTGGATCCGGAATTATTTGAGCGTGTCATGGCGGAGGCCTACGACGCCGGCGCCAAAGAGGTGGGACTGTATTCCGGAGCCGAACCCTTCACGTCAAAATACTTCACCGAGTTCGTCAGGATCAGCAAAAAATTAGGCTACACTTATATATATACGACCACGAACGGCTCCTTGCCGAAACAGGACGGGCTAAAGAAAACAATCGATGCTGGCCTCGATTCCATCAAATTCTCCGTAAACGGTGGGGATCCTGAAACTTACAAGCTGATCCACGGCAAAGACCATTTCGAGTTGGTGATCAACAACATCAAATTCGTTTCCGAATACCGCAAGTCGCTCGACCGCCCCTTTTATCTTGCCGTATCGTTCGTCGAGTGCGCGGACAACGCCCATACCTACCAAAAACTGGAACAACTTCTCGCACCCTATGTCGACGAGTTTGATCATCATCTAGCGGTCAATCAGTCCGGGCAGATGCCCCATTTGCCGTTCGATCCTCCGAAGACAGAAATCTGCCCAAACCCGTTCAACCGGTTCCACATTTCCGCCGAGGGATACATGCGGGCCTGCTGCAACGACTATCAAAACATGCTCGCCCTCGAAGATCTGCGGAACATGTCCGTGATGGAAGCCTGGCATGGTCAGACATTCAAGGCACTCAGGCAGCACCATTTGGACGGCACTGTCGAAGGAACCCTCTGCTTCAATTGTCTGAACGGCTGCTCTACGCCGATCCAGCCCATCCGGCCAGAGCTGGGTGACTGGGGTCAGATATAACAAGCACGCACCCACAGATATGACACCTAGCGCCGAGCCCCATCGAATGCGGAAGCAACGTTAACCTGTGTGCGCTTGGTTTCGTCGAAGGAAGATGCGGGACGCCCTGCGCAAGACAAGGGCGTGGCGGCGCCTACAAGCACAGGGGCGCGACGTCGAACATTACCGATTATTCCAAGATATTCCCAAAAGCTCAGATATCGGCTTTCCCGATCACGCTTTTCTGGGCCTAGTACCACCCGAATTCCGTGCCGAGGCCAAAATCTGCCTGCGGCAATCGATGTATGATCCGGCACGCGACAGCGGTCTTTGGGCAGAATTGATCTGCCACCTTGCGGGAGATTCGCGTCCGATCACTCTTTCGGCCCCCCCCGCTTGGCGCGATGCCCTCGAGGCCCGCGGCGTGCCGACTTCCTCGCTACGTTCGGCGTTCGGATTCCTCCGCCTTCAAATCAAGGCGATGAAGGCAAGCCTAGGCACTCTGCGCCGGCTTCTCAAGCGCCCGTGCGCCGGACAAGATCGGGGTGCTCCCATGCCTCATGTCGTGTTCTCCGGTGTCCGCGATCACTACCTTCCCCTGATCGGGAACCGCACCGATACGCGTTGGGATCTGATCAGCTGGTACCGACGGTCAAACTTGTGGGACCCGCGAACAAAAGAAATCCGTGTCACCAGTTTCGATGATCTTTCTGTCGCCGATATGACGGGAATCCGACAGGTTTCCCACACCCTGCCGGACTTGTCGGATTCCGCCCGGCGCGGCTTCATCTTCCAAGCTTTGTTGATGACCGCGTGGGCAGGGCTCAGGTGGCTCACCGGCGCATGGTGGATGCCGTTTCTCCTTGGCCAAAGTCTTCAGCTGGCATACGCACGCCGCGTGCCGTCCGATCAGCTCCCGATGCAGGCCTGCTTCAACAGCACCCAGAAAACCGTGCGGCCACTATGGAGCTACGATGCGGAACGGCGCGGCACCCGGGTTATGATTATTCTCTATTCCAAGAACGTTTCCGTTTTCATTCCAGGCAACCCAGGCGTCCCCGAAACGGCGCCGGACTTCGCCCAAGTATCGTGGCCCGAGTTCGTGATATGGGATGAATGCCATAAGAAAGAGCTAATCATGACTGGCGTCGATCCCACGGCACGCTTCACCATGATGGGGCCGATCGGTTTCGCCGACAGCGCAGAAGACTTTTCGCCACCACCTCAACCCAGCGTCGCTGTCTTCGACGTCGATGCCGTGCCGACAACCTACGGTGCCCTCAGGGGGTTCGCTAGGCCATACTGGACCCACGACAATGCACTGGCCTTCGTCGAAGCTTCCTTCCGCGCCATCCGCGCTGTCGGCGCCGTGCCGGTTTACAAGCCCAAGGGCTATCTGGGCGGCAAGTTGTTGCGCCCTCGCGCATCGGTATTTCTTGATCTCGTGAAGGACTACGACGCGATTCTGCTCGACGGCATGATCAACGCCAACCGCGTAATCACGGCAACGGATGCCTCCATCAGCATGCCGTTCACGTCAACCGCCGCCTCCGGTGCCTATCTAGACCGGCCAGCCGTTTACTACGATCCGACCGCGGGGCTTCATGCTCATCTCTCCCTTGCCGGTGATGTGCCTGTTCTCTTCAACCAAGCCGAATTAGAAGACTGGCTCCGAACCTCGCTCTCGACGATGCCCACCAAACGCGGCCAGTAGGAGGCCATGAAAGATGCTCAAATCCAGGATTAAGAACCGCCCGGTCAACGCCAAACTTGATGATCAGGACGAAACTTACTTCGCATTTATCTCTCAGTTGGATGACCTTTACGACACGCCAAAGGATCTTATCTTCAATTACCCGGCCTATGTCGGCGCGCCAAATTTAGCTCGCACGTTGGGGTTCTATGAAATCTACAAACAAGTTCACGACGTTGCCGGTCATATCGCTGACATCGGATCGTCCAAAGGCCGCACGCTACTTCTGTTCGCCAAGTTGGTCCAGTTGTTCGAAAGTAACAACTACACCGAAGTGCATGGGTTCGATTGGTTCAAGGGCATGCACCGAGAAGAATACGAATCCTCGAAGGGCGAACCGATGTACGTGGGCAATTACGAGCGCCTAAAGAAACTGATCGAGGTTCAGGGGCTCGACGGGTTCACCGCGATCAACAAGCTCGACCTGACAAAGGATCTTCCCGGCTTTTTCGAACAGAACCCGCATTGTCGCTACAAGCTGATCTATCTCGACTGCGGGATCAACCACGTCATGGAAACTTGCCTTGAGCATTTTTGGCCGCGTCTGGTGACCGGAGGAATTCTCGTCATGGATCATTACAACCACCAGGTCTCGCCAAACGAGAGCGACATCGTCGACAAGTACGTCGGCAACAGGCCGATCAAACAGATCCCGACCGTCCGTCTCCCAACTGCCTACATCGTGAAATAACGGGACCGGGACGGTAACCTTGCGCGGTATCGAAAAGAAGATCGTCTTCATCGACACGGAGTTCACGGGCGAACACGCCTATACGACACTCGTGGCGCTCGGCCTCGTTACGTTGGACGGCCAGGAGCTATATCTGGCTTTCAACGATTACGATCCATCTCAAGTGACAGACTGGCTGAGAAAAAACGTCCTTTCCAAGATTGATCCCGACCGGTCCATTTCAGGCCGTCAAGGTTATCTCGAGTTGCAGAAATTTCTGGAGTCCTATTCCGGCGGAGAAAAGGTCTTCGTCGTCTCCGCCGGCCTAGCCCAGGACATCACCCTGTTTCTGGAAATCTTCAAACACAAGTCCGAGGAGGCCGTGCAATTCCATGCCCTGCACGACCTGCCCGACTACTTGCATCATTTCGCCTTCATTGACCTGAATACCCTTTTCCGCTGCACCGGAGTTCCCCCAATGGTCGACCGGGAGGCTTACGTCGGCCGAGCCACTGCCTCTACGGAACGTCATAATGCCCTCGAAGACGCCAAGATCGTCCGTGAATGCTTTCTGAAGCTCGTGTCGACACCGGCTGGCCGGAAATTGATTTCAACACTCTGACGCCGGGCGGCAACCTTCCTCCACATGTTCACCATTGAAACGAACCAAAAGCCAACTCTGTGGAATTGTCTGATCGGACCCGACTTAGCGGCCGCAGTCACAGCCTTCGGTTTGACCAATCCAAATGCCGCAAAACGCGTCAAAAAACTCAACCGGACAAGTGAGATTTTTGTTATTACCGACGCGTCGGACAATCGGTGGGTTTTACGAGCAAGTGCTTTAGATACAGCATCGAAGCTTTCCTTGCAGGCCAGAATTTTCAGCGAGCTGGAAGACGTGAACGTGGTTCGGCCCCGCCCGCTTCGGAACGGCGTCGGATATGTTTATAAAAGCGAACGCGCGTGGATTTGCTACGCCTATGCCGCCGGCGAGGAGTACGCTATAGATCACGCAGGCGCGATGGATGCTATCCGAGAGGCGCTGAACGTCCTCGCCGCCATTCAACGGTGGACCGAGGGGAATCCGAATTCAGGCCAAGAGCTGCCTCTGTTGGCCGTCATTCCGGACAGGTTCGCGCAAATCCTTGATGATCTTTTAGCCTATGATGGCGAAAACGCGCCGTCCGCGGCGGCGTTGGACCGCATTGTAGGAGACCGCCCCGCCCTATCGGCAATTCTGTCCCAGGCGAAGGTTGCGAACATCACGCCCGTCAGCCCAACCCATTGCGACCTCCACCACGGCAATGTGATCGCGGGCCCCGAAGGTCCTACAATCATCGATCTTGAAGACATCTGCCGCGACTCTGTCTCCGTCGCCGCAGCGCACGGTATTTTCAAGTTGGCGCGCCACGCGGTTTACCTTGGGCTGATGGACGCAGAGGCATCCCATCGAACCCTGGTCCGCCCGGCGGTTGAATACGGAGCCCAACTTGGGCTGCTGCCCAAACAGCCCGCCGCTGTCATGACGTTGGCCGCGCATCGTACCGCGCGCGATGTTGCAAACATTCTCCGCCTTGCCCGGCACCCAAAGACCGCTTGGTTCACCTACGACCTGGCGAAGAAGACCGAAAATTTTTTAGAAATTGCCTGGTACATTAACCAAGACGAGACGGCCCGGAACTAACCACGGAAACCAACGATCCATGACAGACACCGTTCATTTGGGAGACGTGCCGGTCGGCGACAGCCACCCCACCGTCTTCGTCGCCGAAATCGGATCCTTTTTCAAAAAAGATATCGAACTCGCCATGGAGTCACTCAGCCGTGTCGCCGATGCGGGCGCTCCTGTCTTCAAAACGGAAATTCTGCATTCCGCGGACGTCGTCTTACCGGATACGGGCCTGACCCATACGTATTCACACGCCTCAGGGAAAAAGACGCAAGACTACCGCGCCCTCATCGAAGAGCGCGTGACACCCCTGAAGGACTACGAACGGATTTTCCGGGCCTGCGCCGACCTTAAGATGCCGATCATCGCCAGCGTGTTTGACTTCTCGGGCGTAGATTTTATGAAAGACATGAAAGCTGCCGGGATCAAACTTTCAAGAAACTACATCAATCATCTTCCGCTTCTCGAGTACGCAGCGAAATCCGGGCTGCCGGTCATCCTCGATGTCGGCGAGGCTTATTTTTCGGAAACCTGCCGCGCCACCGAACTGATCATCGGTGCTGGCGCACCGATGATTCTCAACCATCACCCTGGCCCTACCCCTTCGCTAGCCGCGATCCATAATCTAAGGCTGATTTCGACCTACAAGCAGGCGCTTTCCATCCCCGTCGGGCTTTCCTGTCATTACAGGGGCGACCTCATGCTGTATGCCGCGACGATAGCGGGCGCCAACCTTCTGGAAAAAGGCATTTGCGCAGACCCCGATCAACCGGAGGCCGATATCGTATCCGCCGCGCCATTTTCAGACCTCCCACGCATTCTGGAAAACGTCCGGGAATGCTGGTTGGCGCTGGGTGACGGAAAGGTCAGGCAGTGGCCGGACCGCGATGTTTCGGGCCAAGCCGGCATGGTCGCGGACAAAGGCATCGCCAAGGGCGCGACGCTGAAGTCGACCGATGTTCGTTTTGCCTGGCCTTCGGTCGGTATATCGGCCGAGCACTTTCGCCTAGTCGAAAGCCGGACCGTTCAGCGCGACGTCGAAGAAGGCGCCCCGATCACATGGGAAGACATGGGTCTCGGCTCTGGGAACGAGGGAGCCGGCGAATGATCCGCAACCTGTCGGTTCTTGGTCTGATCCTCGGGCGCGGCGGATCAAAAGGGCTCCCGCGGAAAAACGTGCTGCCACTCAACGGAGTCCCCGTGGTCGCTTGGACAATTCGCGCCGCGCTGAAGAGTGCCTATCTCGACCGCATCGTCGTATCCTCCGACGATCAGGAGATCATTGATGCAGCGGTTACGGCCGGCGCCGAGGCGCCGTTCACGCGGCCACCGGAATTGGCCGCCGATACGACGAGCATCAATCCCGTTATTATCCATGCCCTGGACGCCATAGACGCCGCCTATGATCTCGTCGTCGTGCTACAAGCGTCCTCGCCACTTCGGAACGAGGCCGACATCGACGCCGCAATCGAGCGTCTGGTCGAAACTGACGCACCGACATGCCTCAGCGTCAACGAGACGCTCGCCCCGCCTTTTCAGACCTTCACGATAAATCCGGAAGGGTGCCTGAAGACCGTCATCGGCGACCGGCTGGCCGACCTGCGGCGCCAAGATATGCCTGACACCTTTCAATTGAACGGCGCGGTCGTCGTCCTGAAAACACAATGGTTTCGCAGAAACCTGGCGCTCTGGACCCCCGAAACCGTCGGCTCGATCATCCCCTTTGAACGTGCAGTCGATATCGACACTCGGACCGATTTCGAGCTTGCCGAATTCTTTGCCGGGCGGCAGGTCAAGACATGACCCACAACCCCGAAATGACCCGCGGATATGGGCGCCAGTTCCTTGACGACGCCGATCGTGAACAGGTTCTCCAGGTCCTCGACTCTGCCTTTTTGACCCAGGGGCCGAAAGTCTCCGAGTTCGAGGAGGCTCTTTGCCGCGCCACAGGTGCGGCTCACGCCGTCGCCGTTTCCAGTGGCACCGCAGCAGTTCACCTTGCCTGCCTCGCCTTGGACATCGGGCCCGGCAAAAAGGTGGCGACCCAGGATATTAGTTTCATCGCTTCGGCGAATGCCGCCTTGTATTGCGGCGCGTCGCTGACGCTGGTCGATGTGGATCCCCGTTCCATGAGCATGACGCCGGATACCGTTCGTCGGGCCGGTGTGCGACCGGACCTTATAATCCCCGTCCACTTCGCAGGATTATCTGTTCTCGACGGAACCTTTCAATCCGAAGGATTCGCCGTCATCGAAGATGCCTGCCATGCATTGGGCGCCGTCGATTCAGACGGCTCGGCCGTCGGCTCTTGTGCCCACTCGGATATGTGCGCGTTTTCATTCCATCCGGTCAAAAGCATCACCACGGCGGAAGGCGGCGCCATCACGACCAACAGCGACAGGTTGGCCGAAGCGCTTCGGGAACTGCGTAACCACGGATTAGTGCGCGACCCATCGCGGTGGCGGAACAGAGAGCTTGGACTCGATGGCATCGACCCAAACCCCTGGTATTACGAACAGCAAAGTCTCGGCTTCAACTACCGCATGACCGAATTACAGGCGGCGCTCGGGATATCGCAAATGGCTAAGCTATCGAGCTTCATCGCCAAACGGCGCAGTCTTGCCCTGGCTTATCTGGAACGGTTATCAGGCTTGGACTGGGTGGCCTCGCTGTTCGGCCAGATGGAAATCGAGCGCTCGGCGAATCATTTATTCGTCATCCTATTGGATTTTCAAAAGATCGGGAAATCGCGACGATGGGTGATGGAGAAGTTGCGCGACCGGGATGTCGGCACGCAGGTTCATTACATCCCCATACATCACCAGCCCTACCACACCGACAACGCTTCGAGCGGCCATGATTTCTCCGGCGCCGAGGCCTATTACCAGCGCTGCTTGAGCCTTCCATTGCATCCCGGAATGTCCGTCGGAGACGTCGACCATGTCGTCTTCGCCCTGCGCCAAATTTTTGAAAAGACCAACTTATGACCAGGCAAACCGAATCAGAAAGTCGCGCCGACGAGATGACGGTCTTCAACATCGTCATGGCCGAAAAGGCTCGGCTTGTCCTCCTAACGGTGCTGTCCTTGATTCTCGCCGTCAGCGAAGGCTTCAGCGTAAGCATACTGATCCCCATTCTCGAGGGGGGCGACAACTCAGCCGTATTTAAAAACGTGCCCGGACTGAATAGATTTTTGGAACATTTCGCCACGCTGCCGAGAGAAGAACAGTTGTACTGGGGACTGCTTGCCCTGATTGCTGCGATCCTGGTCCGGGGCGTGACTCAATTTTTAGCGCAAGCATTATCCGCCTTGATTCCGTTAGACGTGCAATGCCGTTTGATGACGACGATTTATCGCGCCTTCACCGGCTCCGATCTGTCCCACGCCCAGTCGCATGATGCAGCGATCTCCAGAACCCTGCTGCGGGAACACCCGCAGCGGGCCGCCGCAGTGGTCCGGTCCGTCGCCGAAATCATCATGTGCACCGTGCTGGTGGTGTTTTTCGCCAGCTTCATGGTCGCCCTGTCATGGCAGATGACGCTCGCCGCGTTGATCGCTCTGGGCCTCGGTTTCCTCGCCATGAAAAAGTTGGGCAAACCCTGGTTCTATTGGGCAGGGGAACGCCTAACGAGGGTGTTCGAGGCACTCCACAGCGTAATCGACGAAACACTGCGCGGCTTCGAACTGGTGAAACTTCGCAACGCCGAGGCAATCATGATCGATCGGTTCGAGAGCAAGGTCGCGGATCTACGTTACGTCGAATCTCGGCGCCTTGCCTTGACCGAGTTGCAGAACCCGGTCTTCACCACCGGTGCCGGATTATTCATCTGCGCCTTGATCGCCTTGGGAAGCCTTATGTTCGACGCGGGCGATAAGGAGTGGAGCGGGCTAATCGTTCTCTTCATTCTCTGTCTATATCGGATGCTCGGGCCGGTGACGCGGATCGTCACCGCGCATGCCATGTACAGCGGCAATATCCATGCATTCGAGGCTATTCAGAGCTTCCTGTTATCGGCGGAGAAAACGCGCCTGCCAGATGGGGATGTCACGTTCGGCGCGTTTGAAAAATCTATAGCGCTGCGGGATGTCGAAGTCGTTTACGACACCGAGAGAGGTGCCGTGCTGAGAGGTGTGAATCTCGATATTGCACGCGGCGAAACCGTCGCTCTTGTTGGGCCGTCCGGTGCGGGCAAAAGCACGATTCTGTCGCTTATCCTGCGCCTGCGCGATCCCGAAAAAGGACGCGTAATCATCGACGGACGCCCCCTCACGGATATCGTCGTCTCTTCCTGGCGCCAGCGCATCAGTACAGTCAGCCAAAACATCGTCATATTCAACGACACGGTGCGCGGTAATCTTACGTTCGGGCTTCACGGCATTTCCGAAAAGATGATATGGGACGCGGTAAATTTCGCCGCCGCGAACGACTTCATCAGCCAATTGCCCGATCAACTAGACACCAAGCTGGGGGACGATGGAAATCAATTGTCCGGCGGCCAGAAACAACGGATTGCCATCGCCCGAGCGATCCTCGCCGACCCTGATATTCTCATCCTGGACGAAGCGACAAGCCAGCTGGACGCCATCACGGAATCCGCGATCAAGCGAACATTAATCGAATTTCACGGCAAGAAAACGATCATCGTCGTCGCCCATCGCCTGTCGACCATCCGCAACGCGGACAAAATTGTCGTCATGAACAAAGGTTCGGTCGAGGCGGTCGGAAACCACGACAAGCTTTACCGGATGGATGGGCTTTACCGATGGATGCTTGATGCCCAGGAATTCGGCGCCGACCAGCCGTCCGAGAATTCTGCTGCCCAGTAACCGCCGATCTGCAAGTCCCGCAATCAATTTAAGGACCCAAAGCTCTCGTGAACCAATCGCTCATCATCACGACCGTTCCCTTCGGTGAGGCGAGCGCCACGCCATTGACCCTTCTAGAAGGGTCCCGCGCCGACTTCACCATCAACCCGCTGGGCCGGAAACTTCAGCCAAGCGAGGTTGCGGACATTATCGGTGACCACGATATCGTCATCGCTGGCACCGAACCAATCACCGCAGACGTCATGGCGCGATGCCGCAACCTCAAAGCGATCTGCCGTGTCGGCATCGGCCTGGACAGCGTGGACCTTCTAACCGCCCGTGATCGCGGGATCGCCATTTCCTATACGCCGGATGCCCCGTCACCAGCCGTCGCGGAACTGACACTAGGCCTGATGATCGACGCGGCACGCGGCATCTGTCAAGTTGACGCGGGCATGCGCCAGGGGAAATGGGCGCGTCACATGGGGCGACGCCTCGACCTATGCACCATCGGAATCTTCGGAACCGGACGCATCGGCACGCGGGTCGTGCGACACGTGAAGGGGGCCTTCCCGAACGCGCGCATTCTTGCAAGCGACCTGCTCCCGAACGACGACCTGAACGGCCAGGTCGAATGGTCCGATCTGGAAACAATTCTGCGCGAATGTGATATCGTCAGCCTTCACGTCCCACTGACACCAGAAACACTCAACTTGATCGCGGCCCCTCAGATCGCAACGATGAAAGAAAACGCGATTCTGATCAACACTGCGCGGGGCGGCATCATCAACGAGAACGCCCTCGCGCATGCCTTACGCAATGGGATTATTGCGGGTGCTGCGGTTGATGTTTTCGAGACCGAACCTTATACCGGCGAACTGACGTCCGTGCCCAACGTCATTCTGACCTGCCATATGGGGTCCATGACACGCGATTGCCGGGCGCAGATGGAGATCGAAGCGGCGCAAGAGGCGCTTCGTTTTCTGAACGGCCAGCCCCTGGCGTGTCCAGCCCCCGAAGAGGAGTATGAACTGGCTAAAATGAAAAGGCGGCACTCATGAAGATAATGGTAACCGGCGGTTCCGGGTTTCTCGGCAGCCACGTCGCCGATGCCCTAACAAAGGCCAACCACGACGTCGTGATATTCGACGTATGCCCGTCACAGTACTATCAACCGATGCAGACCATGGTGACAGGGGATATCACCGACCCAGCACAGGTCGCCGCGGCGCTGGACGGATGCGAAGTCGTGTACCACATGGCAGCGCTGGCAGATATCAACGAGGCGATGAATAAACCCACCGAGACCGTGCGGGTCAACATCATGGGCACACTAAACGTCCTGGAAGCTGCGCGCGCCGCCGAGGTTTCGCGGATCGTGCTCGCGAGTTCGATCTATGTATACAGCAGCCAGGGATCGTTCTACCGCACGTCGAAACAGGCGAGCGAACTTCTGACACAAGATTACAACGAACGCTTCGGCCTAGCCTACACGATCCTGCGGTACGGTTCCCTATACGGGTCGCGCGCCGATACCAGCAACGCCATTAATCGGCTTTTACGCCAAGCCTTGAACGAGCGCCGCCTGGATTATCCCGGAACTGGTGACGAGGTACGCGAATACATTCACGCACTGGATGCCGCCGAAGCATCGGTTGATATTCTCGCGCCGGAGTTCGCCAACGAGATCATTCACCTGATGGGGCGTGAAAGGATAACCAGCCGGGCGATGTTGGAAATGATCCGCGAGATCATGGGCGGCGACGTCGAAATTAAAACTGGCGACGGCACAATGGCCGGCCACTATACTCAGACGCCTTATCATTACATGCCGAGATTGGGCCGAAAGTTGACGCGTAACACCTACGTTGATCTTGGGCTCGGCCTCATGGATTGCCTACAGCACCTCGATCCAGCGCTTCGCGATCAAAGCACTCCGGGCAACGATTAAGCCTTTCGCCTAGGAGCTCCTCACTTGAAATCGATTCTTAAAAAACTGATCGTCTCGACGTTGCGCCTGTTCATCAATCTGTTCGGACGCGATTGGGGCATCCGCATCCGCAACGTTCTCCGTCAAGCGATGGATGTTGAAGGCATCGACGCAACGATAGAGATCATCGACACCGCGCGTGGACCGATCCGGTTCTACTGTCTGGGCGACCTTGCCCGATGGCGGGCGGAAACCCTTCTGACCAAGGAGCCGGAAACCATCCAGTGGATCGACAGGTTCGGAGACACTGACGTTTTATACGACGTTGGCGCCAATATGGGCGTCTATTCCCTCTACGCGGCGTGCAAGAAAAATCTCATGGTTCTCGCGTTCGAACCGAGTGCCGCGAACTACTACTTGTTGAGCCGCAATATCCAAGAAAACGCGCTGGAAGACCGGGTTCAGGCTTATTGCCTAGCGCTCAACGACAAGAATACTTTGGATCAACTACATTTGCGCGACGTGGGGTTTGCGCATTCGATGGCCAGCTTTGCGACGGCAGTCGGATCAGACGGAAAAACCTTTGAGGCCGCCTTTAAACAGAGGGCTGTCGGCTTGTCCTTGGACAGCTTCATCGAACTCTTCAGCGCCCCGTGCCCCAACCACCTGAAGATTGATGTCGATGGCATCGAGGAACGAATCATCGACGGCGCCGTTCGTACGCTCTCAAACCCTCAGCTAAAGTCGGTGCTTGTCGAGCTGGATACGTCGCTGTCGGAGGAAACCCAGCGTATCATCAAGAAATTCGACGACGCTGGGATGACGCTCCTGGAAAAACGACGCAGCCCCATGTTCGACGGCACGGAACACGCCAACATCTACAACCACATATTTGTCAGAAGGACAGAAGGATCATGATCGTCGCAATCCTTATTGGCCGCGAAGGATCGACCGGGTTTCCCGGGAAAAACGTTTATCCGCTGCTCGGAAAGCCCATGGTTGCTTATCCCTTGATTGCCGCTGCCGACGCCCCCAACGTCGGAAGGATTTACACTTCGACCGATTCCGATGCGATTAAGGATATCGCCCGGAAATACGGGGCGGAAATCATCGACCGGCCAGACTACCTGTGCACCAAGGAAGCCCTGGGCGAACACGCGTACCAACATGCTCACGAAGTCATCACCCAGGCCCTCGCGCAGGAAGGAAAAGTCCCTGAGCTATACGTCCTGCTGATGGCCAATGCACCGACGATCGCCGCGGCACAGATCGAAGAAGGCATTCAGGTCTTGCGTGATAACCCGGACTACGATTCCGCGGTGACCGTGTCCTGCTACAACATGTGGAGCCCCCTGCGCGCGCGGCGCATCGCCGAAGACGGACTGCTTCACCCCTTCGTTCCGTTTGAAACTTTCGGTGACCCCAAGACCTTGAACTGCGACCGAGATTCCCAAGGCGAGGTCTGGTTCGCGGACATGGGTGTTTCCATCATTCGGCCGCACAATCTCGACAACCTGGAAGAAGGCCTGAAGCCACAGCAATGGATGGGCCAGAAGATTTACCCTCTGAAACAAGAAGGGGGATTGGATGTCGATTACGCCTACCAGATGCCGCAAGCGGAATACTGGCTAAAAACCCACGGACGTTGACGCTTTCATGAAGACCGTCTTCATCACCGGGGCGAGTTCGGACATCGGATTGGCCGTGTGCCGCCGCTACATTGCGGAAGGCGGCCATCGAATCGTCGCCCACTTTCGGACTGCGCGCCCGGAACTGGAGGCGCTGATCGATGGGGCGGGAATGGTCACGCCGCTGCAGATTGATTATGCCGACGCCGGCGCCCTTGAAGGTGAAATCGCCTCCCGGCCGAAACTGTTTAGCGAGGCGGATGTGCTGATCAATTTGGCCGCCTACGTTCCCGCGGTCTCGTTCAACGCCTTCACCGTTGAAGACGTTCTCGACTGCCTGCGTGTCAACCTGCTTCCTGGTCTGCTATTGATGCAGGCGATGGGACCAGCAATGGCCGAGCGCGGCTGGGGGCGGATCGTTCACGGATCAAGCATCGGCGTGAAATTCGGCGGCGGGCGTGACACCTTCGCCTATTCGCTGTCGAAGCATGCGCAGGAATTCATCCCGCGCGTCTGCCGCGACTGGGCGGCGCGCAACGTGCTAACAAATGTCCTGCGCATCGGCGTTACCGGCACCCGCATTCACGCTCATGTCGATGGCAAGTCGGTGGCGGAGCGGGCGGCACTCATTCCCATGAACCGCATGGCAACACCTGAGGAAATTGCCGAATTTATCTTTTGGTTGGGGTCGGCATCCAACACATATGTAACCGGAGAGGTATTGACTGCAGCCGGCGGCGAGTGACTGTCGGCCACAGCATAAAATGGAAACGAATGGTTCAGATAAATTCCGGCGCACCCTCGACCTACAATAAGGCAGAAAGCATCCTGGAGCTTTCAGGATCCGGCGCCGGCGCGGAGGCCGCCCTGGTTCGGGTTCGCGCGCTGACGGAGCGCATGGCGGATCTATCCATGGACGCCTACCGGCGTCAGATCGTCGAAACCGCGTGTGCCGATCTTTTGGCGGAAGAGGCACCGGATGCCGTCGGCGCCGGACGGCGGTTTCATCTGCGTTCGCATATCGTCGAGGAAGTGCGCCACGTCGATGACGGCCGCCTCGCCGACTATCTGTTCTACCGCTACCGCTACGACATTTTTCCCGAAATCCATAAGGTCGATGCCTATCCGCCCTGCGTGCAGATCGAGCCGACCTCGGTGTGCAATTACCGCTGCGTGTTCTGTTACCAGACGGACCCGGCGTTGCAGGACCGCAAGGGCGGACACAAGGGCCGTATGGACATCGACACCTTCCGCCGGGTCGTCGACCAGATCGAAGGTCATGTCGAGGCCGTAACCCTAGCGTCGCGCGGCGAACCCCTGCTGTGCAAGGACATCGACCAGATGTTGGCCTATGCCGCGGGGAAATTCCTCGGGCTTAAGATCAACACCAATGCCTGGTACCTGGACGAACGCCGCGCCCACGCCCTGTTATCGGCGGAACCCAATACGGTGGTTTTTTCCGCCGATGCGGCGGACGCCGATCTGTACCGCCGGTTGCGCGTCAACGGAGAGCTCGATCACGTTCTCAACAACATCCGCCAGTTCGCCGAGATCCGGGCCAAGCATTATCCCAAATCGCGGACGATCACCCGCGTGTCCGGCGTGAAGTTCTCCGCCGAACAGAACTTCATGGAGATCGATGCCTTCTGGCACCAATATGCGGATCAGGTCGCCTTCGTCGACTATAACCCATGGGAAAGCGTCTACGACGCCGAACCAACCGGCGTCACCGCCCCTTGTTCCGATTTGTGGAGACGAATGTTCGTTTGGTGGGATGGCCGCGCCAACCCCTGCGACGTGGACTATCTGTCCAGCCTGTCCGTCGGGAACGTCCTGGAAAACGACCTTTCCGAGCTTTGGACCGGTGAAGCCTACGAGCGTCTGCGCGACTCTCACCTCTCGGAAAAGCGCGGCCGCATTACTCCATGCAACCGTTGCGTGGTGGTCTAGAAGAACGCAGTGTGTGCTGACATTCCTCGCTAGATCAGATGTCCCTGAAAATCGTTTCAATCGCCTCGTTAGAGGACCATTTGCGCCGCGGCGCCAGCGCCGGGACACCTGCGGTCGTCCTCTACTTGGGCAGCGACTATGCCACCTACCGCAAACTTCAGGGCTTGATGCCGTCCGGCTGGGTGTTGGCGGAAACGGGTGCGCGGCTGAACGAAATCGCCCGCACCTTGCGCAGCGACATCCGGAATGCGGACAAGCAGTTGGCCGCCGCCGACCTTCCTGTCTGGTGGCTGGCCAGCGACTTTGCCGATTTCGGCCAGTACACTTCGTCACTCCTGGTGAACGTGTCACGTTTCGTACTGATGGCCGAGTACGCGGAAAAACATACGTCCGTGATCGCAGTGACTGACGATTGGGCTTTCGCCAATGCCCTTTGGCGAGATGCCTTGAACAAAAACATCCGGGCCGCGGTTCCGGGATTGGGGGGCTATACCGGGCGCCTAGCCGGGCTTTGTGCGGAAAATATACGGTTTATCCTACGCGTCCTGCGGGCGGGAGCCGGATGCTTGATCCGTGATTTCCGACGCCTCGCCGCCCATCGCCGCAGGCGCCGCCACCGACCCCTGCCTTCGGAAGCGGCGTCCGACGCCGAGGTGATGGTGCTAACATGGGCTTATGCCTCGACCTTTCCGCCCGGCGCAGCGTTGTCGACCGCGCCGGTCATGGGCCGGCTGCCCGCAATCCTGCGGGAACAGGCGGGCCCGATGCTGACCGTTGCAATGACGGTTGACCCGCACGATCCTTATCCTCAGATCCTCGACGCCGTCCTGCAATCAGATGAGCATCCGGCAGTGTTGGAAGACTTTTACGGTTGGCGCGATCTAGTCGCGTCCTACGCAGCCTATGTTGCGTTCTTCCTGTTCATCAGGCGCGGCCTCACGATCGGGGGGCACGGTGTCACCGCCCTACTCCGCCACGAACTACGGCGCCAGGCTGTGTCGTTCCAGCCCGCACGAGCGAGCCTGTTCATGCGAATCGTCCGGCGCATCGCCACCACCGGCGCGGCGCCCCGAGCGATCGTCTTCCCCTTCGAAAACCAGCCGTGGGAAAAAGTCCTGTGCCGCGCCGTTCATACCTTCCTGCCCGGAACCCGGGCGGTCGCCTACCTGCATCACCCACTGCGCGACCTTCATATCGCGACTTTTTCCAGCGAGCAGGAGATCGCGTCCGGCGCAGCGCCGGATCACCTGATTACCTTGGGCGCCCATGCCGCCCGAGAATTGATCGGCGCGGGATTTCCGCCAGCCCGCGTAACTGTGGGAGGCGCTCTTCGCTACGAACACATGCAGCGGGCAGTGGGCGCTGAGCCCGCGACGCCGGCGCCAGCCGGCCGACCAATGATCCTCTGCGTTCCAAACCTGGAACTGGAGTCATCTCTGGAGCTGGTCGACAAGGTCGTACGGGCTTGCTCCCTGTTGGAAGATGCGAAAGTGACGGTCAATTTCCACCCCCTGATGGACCGCTACGAGCGCACGGCCGTTGCAGACACCGCGCGAGAGGCCGCGCGATCCGGCGGCATTGATCTCGAGATCAGTAACGCGCCTGCGGCCGCACTATTGCCAAAAGCCAACGTTGTCACCTATTTCGATTCCGGGACTTGTTATGAAGCACTTTTGGCTGACCGTCCCGTCGTGTTCGTACACCGAGACAGTGGCCTGGACTTCAATCCTCTACCGGACGGCGCCGGGCCGCGCTGCCGCACCCCACAAGAAATCGCATCGGCCATCGCCGCCATTTGCTCCGACCGGGCGCATCCATCCAATCAGGCGGACATGTCCCGAATTCTTCATGACGTGCTGAGTGACGTTGCACCTCATGCCATCATGGATGCGGTACTGGGCAGCAGGTCAGGCACTCACGACACTGGCTCACAAAGGGAACTGGATTTAAAAAAATGAAAACCGTCATTCTCTGCGGCGGCAAGGGTACCCGCATCCGCGGCGTGGCCGACGACCTGCCCAAACCCATGATCCCCGTCGGCCCTTACCCGATCCTGTGGCACATCATGCGGGGATACGCCGCCGCCGGACACAAGGACTTCGTTCTCTGCCTCGGTCACAAAAGCGGTGCGATCAAGGATTTCTTCCTCAATTACCGGACCCGTGTCGCCGACTTCACCATCGACTTCGCGCGCGAACGCGCCTTGGAATTTCACGGCGCCGAGAACGCCATCGACTGGCGCGTGACCATGGCGGAAACCGGTGAGGAAACCCTGACCGGGTCACGGGTCAAGCGCATCGAGCGCTATATCGGTGACGACGACACCTTCATGCTGACCTACGGCGATGGCGTCGCCGACGTCGACATCGCCGAATTGGCGGCCTTTCACAAATCCCATGGCAAGGTGATGACCGTATGCGGCGTGCGCCCGCCGGGCCGCTTCGGCGAAATGGAACACGACGACACGGGCGCGGTCGTCGAATTCAATGAAAAGCCGCAAGCCACCGGCGGGCGGATTTCCGGCGGGTTCTTCGTGTGCGACCGCCGCCTGTTCGATTATCTGGATGGCGACCGTGATGATGTGATTCTGGAAACCGAACCCATGCGGCGGCTCGCGGCCGAAGGTGAGATGATGATGTACCGGCATGACGGTTTCTGGCAATGCATGGACACCTTCCGCGACTACGCGTTGCTCAACGACCTGTATGAATCCGGAAAAGCACCCTGGCTGAGCGGCGCCTGATCCGATGACTGATTTCTCCGTTTTCAAGAACCGCCGAATCCTGATCACCGGCTCGACCGGGTTCAAGGGCAGCTGGCTTTCCGCCTGGCTGGCCGACCTCGGTGCTCACGTCACGGGCCTCGCCTTGCCGCCGGCACCGGATGCGCCGCTGTTCGAGCAGCTCCGTCTGGCCGAACGTATCGACCAGCATTTCATCGACATCCGGAATTTTGATTCCGTCGCCGAACTGTTGGGTCAATCCAAGCCGGAGATCATCATCCACCTTGCCGCCCAGGCGCTGGTAAGGCGGAGCTATGCGGAACCGCTCGAGACGTTCCATAGCAACGTTACGGGCGGCATCAATCTGCTGGAGGCCGTACGCCACACACCTTCCGTGCGCTCCCTCGTCTTCATTACCTCCGACAAATGTTACCGCAACATGGAATGGGAACGCGGCTACCACGAAGACGACCTTCTGGGCGGACCCGATCCCTATTCCGCCTCCAAGGGCGCCGTCGAACTGGTCTTCACCGGTTATCAGGAATCGTTCTACCGCGCGCGGCCCGATCTGATCGCCGCAACGGCACGCGCCGGCAACGTGATCGGCGGCGGCGACATGTCGACGGACCGCATCGTCCCCGACTGCATCCGCGCCCTCCGCGCCGGGGATCCGGTGATCCTGCGCAATCCCATGGCGACGCGGCCGTGGCAGCATGTGCTGGAACCCCTGTCCGGGTATCTCGCCCTTGCCGCGCGGCAGTTCAGTGGCGACGGCGCGGCGGCAGGGGCCTGGAACTTCGGGCCCGACGCCGAGAACGTCCGCCCCGTCCAGGACCTGGCCGAAACCGCCGTCGGTGTCTGGGGATCGGGCGAGGTCCGTGTCGAACAGGACCCGAACGCGCCGCATGAAGCGACACTGCTGATGCTCGACAGCACCAAGGCAAAGGACGGGCTCGGCTGGTATCCGCGCTGGGATTTTGCAACCGGCATCACGCGCACGGTGGAATGGTACAAGGCCGTGGATCAGGGCGCCGATCCGATCGAGATCACCCGCGCCCAGATCGCCGAATATGAAAAGGCCGGCGGATGAACGACGCCGCCATCGACGGCGCCATCGTTACGCCGCTGAAGATCATCGCCGATGCCCGGGGCGCGGTGATGCACATGCTGCGCGCCGACGCGCCCCAGTTTGCCGGTTTCGGCGAGGTCTATTTTTCCATCGTCAATCCGGGGGCCGTGAAAGCCTGGAAACGGCACCGGGAAATGACTCTGAACCTATGCTGCGTGTCCGGGACGATCCGCTTGGTCGTCGCGGACACGAACACTGGGGCCGTCCGCGAAATAGAAATTAGCCCCGACAACCCCGACACCTATGCCCTGGTCACCGTGCCGCCGGGATTATGGACCGGGTTCACCTGCACGGGCGCGGCGCCTGCGACCCTGGCGAACTGCGCCAGCATCCCCCACAACCCGGCCGAGGCGGACACCCTGCCCGCCGACACGGACCGCATCCCCTATTCCTGGCCCTGACCCCGTAATGACCAAGACCGCCATCGTCACCGGCACGTCCAGCTTCGTCGGCGCGCATCTGGCGCGCGCCTTTGCCGACGCGGGTTATGCGGTGACGGCAACCCACAGCAGACCGCGCGATGCCTACGACGGCATTCGCGCCCGACGCCTGGACTTCGCCGCCCAAAGCGCCAGCATGGCGCAACTTGATGTGACCGATGAAACCGCCGTCAAAGCACTCGCGGGCCAGGTACGTCCGACGGTCTGGGTCCATCATGCGGGGCATGCCGCCGATTATGCCTCGCCCGATTATGATGCCGAAAGGGGCCGGGCCGTGAACGTTCAGCCGCTGGATGCCATCTTCGCCGCCTTGTCGGACAGCGGCGGCGGCGTGATCATCACCGGATCATCGGCCGAGTACCCGTCAAGCGACGACGCCAACCACGAGGACGACACCGGCCAACCGGAAACACCTTATGGCCTTTCCAAACGGGCCGAGACGGCACGGGCGCGCGACCTCGCTGCCCAGACCGGCGTGCCCACACGGATCGGCCGGCTCTACATCCCTTTCGGTATTCTCGACCATCCCGCCAAGCTGCTGGCTCAGGTGATCACCGGACTTGGGGCCGGCACGCCGGTCGACCTTTCACCCTGCACCCAGCGGCGTGATTTCATCGGCGTCGGCGACGTCACGGATGCCTGGCTGAAGATGGCGCGTGACCTTGCGCGCGGCGGCTTTGACGTCTTCAACATTTGTTCAGGCGAGGCGACCGAACTGCGCGCCCTGCTGCTGGCCGTCGCGGATGCCTTGGGGGCGGATGATCGCTTGCTCCGGTTCGGGGCGCGGCCCATGCGGCCGGGCGAACCGCCGGTCTCATTCGGCGACAACACGAAGGCTGGACGCATGCTCGACTGGTCGCCCCGCGCTCTTGACGTGGCGCTCCGCGAAGACCTGATCCAGCCCTTGATGGCCGGCGCCCTGCCATGACCCAGCCGAAGGTGACCGTCCTGATGTCGGTCCTCAACGGTGAGGACTATCTGCGCGAAGCGATCGACAGCATCCTCGCGCAGACATTCACCGACTTTGAATTCCTGATCATCGACAACGCATCGACCGACGGCACCGCAACCATCATTGCGTCCTATGACGACGCCCGGATCCGCTGCCTCCGAAACGACGACGTCCTGACACTGACCCAATCCCTGAACAAGGGGTTGGAGGCCGCACGCGGTGAGTACATTGCCCGCCTGGATGCCGATGATATCGCCTTTGCCAACCGCCTGGACAAGCAGGTACGGCACCTCGACGACCATCCTGATGTCGCCTTGGTCGCCTCTGTCGCCACCGATTTCGGCAATGGCGCACCGCTGCCGGGTGTCCCTGGCCCGACGCCGCCGAATAACCATGATGACCTGTTGGTCGCCCTTGCGCGTGATAGCATCATCGCGCATTCGTCGATCATGTTCCGCCGTCAGGATGTGATGAAGATAGGCGGCTACCCTGGGGAATATGCCTATTGCATGGACTATCTGCTTTATTTTCGTCTGGCCCGACATCATCGGCTGGGATGCCTGCCCGAGCCGCTTGTGGCGATCCGAAGTCATCCCTCCCAGATCACGTCTTTACCGGCCTGGGGACTGCGCCGGGAGACGGAGGCCGCGGCTGCTTTCCAGGAAATTCTCACCTATCCTGACCTGCCTGCCGCCGTGCGCCGGGGATTGCTCCGCTACAGGGCATTGACATCGTTGCGCTTGGCAGCACTGTACGCGCGCGCGCATGCGCCAATGCAAGCCTGCGCCTGGATAATCCGCGCCTTCGTCCAGGCCCCCTGCACGTTCTCCCGCCTTGTCTGGACCATCGCGGCGAAGCGGGCGGGACAGTCGTGACTGCCTGCCGGATAACACAAGGACGACACCGCCCGTGCATCCACAACACCTAAGCCTGTTACGCTGCCCAGCCACGGGCGCATCGCTTGAATTATCGGATGCCGTTTTGGAAGACGGTCGTATCCGCTCCGGGCGGCTTGTGCCCGCAGGCGACGACGGAAGCCTTTCATACCCCATCGTGAATTTTATTCCGCGCTTCGTTTCGTCAGACAACTACGCGCAAAATTTCGGCTTCGAATGGAACCTGCACGCGCGGACCCAATACGATTCCGAATCCGGACATAACGTGTCTGAGGAACGCCTCTCCCGTTTCACCGGATGGCCCGGTGAACTGCAAGGGGAACTGGTTCTGGAGGCGGGGTCGGGATCGGGCCGCTTCACGGAACCGCTTCTGCGTACGGGGGCGACGGTGATCTCATTCGATTATTCAGATGCGGTCGAGGCAAACGAAAAATCGAACGGCACGAACCCGAACCTGTTACTGGTACAGGCGGACATCTACACAATGCCGTTCCCTGAACAGCTGTTCGACCGGGTACTCTGTTACGGCGTGCTGCAACACACGCCGGACCCGGAAAGAGCGTTCAAAGCTCTCGTCACCATGCTGAAGCCAGGCGGCCATCTGGCGACAGACATTTACCTCAAATCTTTGACTTATTATTGGCTGAACACGCGCTACTGGGTGCGCCCCCTGACCCGCGGCATGGATTCTGAACGCCTGTACCGCTGGTGCAAGGGGTATGTCTCCTTGATGTGGCCGCTGGTTCGCCTATTGCGTCACCTGCCCTATGGGCAAGCCATCATCTGGCGCCTGCTGGTCGCTGATCCGATCGACGACATGCCTTCCGCCGACGATGCGACCTTGCGTGAATGGGCGATCCTCGACACCTTCGACATGTTGTCGCCCAGTTTCGACCTGCCGCAGACGCCTGCCATCTTCGAACGCTGGCATCGAGATTGCGATCTGGACCATATTGACGTTCGCCTCGGCTCCAACGGCGTCGCCGGCACGGCACGGCGCCGGGAGATCGGCCAGAGCGTCATCGGGAAGGAAGCCGCGAATACATGATCGCCATCGTTGACATCGGCATCGGCAATCTGGGCGCCATCAAGAACATGCTGCGCAAGGTCGGGGCTCAGGCGGAAATCACCGACAGCGCGGAGGCGATTAAAGCCGCCGACAAGATCGTGCTGCCCGGCGTCGGCGCGTTTGACCACGGCATGGGGGCGCTGGCCGCAAGCGGCCTGATGGATACCTTGAACGAACAGGTGCTCAACGCGGGGAAGCCCATCCTGGGCATCTGCCTCGGCGCGCAAATGCTGGGCCGTCGCAGCGAGGAAGGGTCCCTGCCCGGGCTGGGGTGGATCGACATGGATGTCGTTCGCTTTCCCCGTGACGCCGGCATCAAGATTCCGCACATGGGCTGGAACACGGTTGCGCCAACGATGCCGGGCGGCAGGATACACCCGCTGTTTGCCGGCGGCGAAGACACGCCCCGGTTCTATTTCGTGCATTCCTTCCATTTCGAATGTGACCGGCCCGAAGACGTCACGGCGACCTGCGTGTACGGTAAGTCGTTCGCCGCCGCCGTAGCGCGCGGAAATATCTGGGGGGTTCAGTTCCATCCGGAAAAAAGCCATCGCTTCGGCGCGGCACTGCTGCGCAGTTTCGCGGAACATGCCTGAATGAATTTGCCCCGCGTCATTCCGGTTTTGCTGCTGCGTGGGCGCGGCCTGTACAAAACCATCAAGTTCAAGGATCCCGTCTATGTCGGGGATCCGATGAACACGGTTCGGCTGTTCAATGAAAAGGAAGCCAACGAGATTGTGGTCCTGGACATCGGCGCCACCGTCGAGAATCGCGGCCCGAATTTCGAATTTTTGGAAGACCTGGCATCCGAATGCTTCATGCCTTTTGCCTATGGCGGCGGCATCACGACGGTGGACCAGATCAAGAGATTGTTTTTTCTCGGCGCGGAAAAGGCCGTGATCAACGCCGCTGCCTTCGACCAGCCCGGTCTTATCGAGGATGCAGCCCGTCAATTCGGCTCCCAGAGCATCGTCGCGTCCATCGACGTCAAAAAGAAGATGCTCGGCGGATACGATGTTTTCACCCATAACGGCACCAAGGGCCGGGGGCGGAAGCCGACGGAACTTGCACGTGAACTGGAAAACCGCGGAGTCGGCGAAATCCTTATCAACACTATCGACCGTGACGGCACGATGAGCGGTTACGATCTGGACCTCATCGGCGACGTCGCCGCTGCCGTTTCCGTGCCTGTCGTTGCCTGCGGCGGCGCGAGCGGGCCGTCTGACTTTCGCGCAGCCATCAACGCCGGCGCCGCCGCCGTCTCAGCCGGCGCGTACTTCGTTTTTCAAGGCAAGCACCGTGCGGTACTAATCAGCTATCCCAGCGAAGATGAGCTGAACAGCATCTTCACACCGGAAGAATAAATGACCGACATCGAATACAAAGTTTGCACCCGGTGCGTCATGGACACATCGGATCCGGAAATCGTTTTCGACGACCAGGGCGTGTGCAGCCATTGTCATGCTTTCGACCAATTGGTCGGCACGAACTGGCTGCCGGGCCCGGCGGGGAAACCGCACCTGGATGCCTTGCTCGCGGAGATCAAGGCCTGGGGCAAGGGTCGCGAGTACGATTGCACGATCGGGCTGTCGGGAGGGGCGGATTCATCCTATCTGGCCTATCTCGCCGCGAAAGAATGGGGCCTGCGACCGCTCGCCGTCCATGTCGACACGGGCTGGAATTCGCCCCACGCCGTACGCAACATCGAAAACCTGGTCAAGAAGCTGAACATCGATCTCTATACCTTCGTCATCGATTGGGAAGAGATGCGTGACCTCCAGGTCGCGTTCCTGAAATCAGGCGTCGCCAACCAGGACACGCCCCAGGACCACGCCATCTTCGCCAAACTGTTCAGCTTCACCGCCGAAAACAAAATCCGCTACGTCCTATCGGGCCATAACATCGCGACCGAAAGCGTCCTCCCTGAATCCTGGGAATACACCGCCCGCGATGACAAACACATTCGCGCCATCCATCGCCGGTTCGGAACCCGCCCCCTGAAGACATTGCCGATCATGTCCGTCTTCCGAAGTTTTCTCTATGCCCGGTTGGCACCGATCAGATTCCTGCCCGGCATGAAAATCGTCAACCCGCTGGACTTCGTCGACTACACGAAAGACCAAGCCAAGGCAGAATTGTCCCGTGAGGTCGGCTGGCAGGAGTACGGCGCCAAGCACTTCGAATCACGCTTCACGAAATTCTTTCAGGCTTACTGGCTTCCCAAACGATTCGGATACGACAAACGCCGCGCACATCTATCCTCACTCATTCTCTCCAGCCAGATCAGCCGGGCTCAGGCGTTGGCCGAACTGGATAAACCCATGTATCCAACCGAAGAATTGGCGGAAGACATGGAGTTCGTCCGCAAGAAGTTGGAATTGAGCGAAGATGAATTCGAAGGGATCCTATCCGCGCCGACCCATCATCATTCGGAGTATCCATCCTATGCGCCGCTGGGGCGTATTTGGCGGCGGGTGCAAAGAAGCCTGCAAGCACTGCGCCGCGGCCTGACACCCAAGGTTCGGCAATTGGCCCCCGCGGGAAAACTGAACATCTGTATTCTCGGCTCAGCCAGCGACACCCATGTAGTGACGCGCGCCCGCGCCATTGCGCGCCAAGGCCATATGGTGACGATGATTTCGCGCGTTCCCGGATCGACGAACGAGATTCCCATCCTGGTGCCGAAAGGCTTCAATACGCCGTTCAATTTCATTAACAAGGCCCTGATCGTGTTCCCCCTCGCCTGGATGATCTGGCGGCAACGCGCGGACGTGTTCTATGCCCATTATGCGGCAGAGTACGAATGTTGGCTCGCGGCTCTGCTGCGCCGCCGGCCCTTTGCCATTAATGCCATGGGGTCGGATATCCTGATCGAAGCAACAGGACGTCGTGGCCCCCTGCGCGCCTGGTTGACCCGTTTCGCCTTGAAAGCGGCCAAAGCCGTCACGGTGAAGTCGCCCTATCTAGCGCAGACGGTTCTCGACCTTGGGATTGATCCCGGGCGTGTCTCAGAAGTGATCTGGGGGATCGACCCAAAAAATTATCACCGCGATACAGATAAACGGCGCGAATGGCGGGCCCACTGGGGAGTTGATGAGGATACCCTGGTCATCCTCAGCCCGCGTCCTTTTGAAAAGCTCTATCGTCAACATCTGGCAATCCAGGCGCTTCCCAAGGTCCTCGAGAAACACCCGAACGCGATTCTCGCATTATCCGAATTCAAACAAGACCTGAGCTACCGCCGCGAACTAGAGACTCTAGCCCGCGATCTCGGCATCAGCGCCCATGTCGTCTATATCGCGCCGCAAACCGAAGAGCACATGCCGGGCCTTTTGTCGGCAGCTGACGTCATCGTCAGCCTCGCCTACACCGATGGCACCCCGCAAACGGTCTTGGAAGCACAGGCCTGCGACACGCCGGTGTTGATTGCCGATATTCCCGATATACGGCACGTTTTCACGGATCGAAAGAACTGTCTATTTTCGACCGATGACCCTAAGTCGATTGCCGATGGCTTGAACCTTATTGCCTCGGACGAGGCGCTACGCAATTCGATCATCGCTGGCGGAAAGCAATTGGTTTCGGAAAAGGCCAACCTTCCCCGGGAACTGGAACGCGTCGAAGCAATCCTGCGTGACGTCGTTGCCGGTTGATCCTGACATTCTCACAAAATCCGATCCCGATCTGAAATCATGTGCGGCCTGACCGGCATTCTCGACCCGCGCGGCCGCGCGCCCTTGGCCGAGAGCCTGCGCGCCATGACCGACCGTCTGGCTCATCGAGGACCGGACGGCGACGGCCTTTGGCATGACGCCGCAGCG
Organism: uncultured Rhodospirillaceae bacterium; assembly: GCA_963972065.1. Classification (GTDB taxonomy): domain Bacteria; phylum Pseudomonadota; class Alphaproteobacteria; order Rhodospirillales; family Casp-alpha2; genus UBA1479. The sequence goes on along the minus strand of CAXAVJ010000001.1, from coordinate 26,097 downwards.
GGCGTCGCCCTCGGTCATCGCCGCCTGTCGATCATCGACTTGAGCCCCGCCGGCGCGCAGCCAATGGCCTCAGCCTGCGGGCGTTACACCATCGTCTACAACGGCGAAGTCTATAATGCCGAGGATCTGCGACGCGACCTGGCGGCGGCCGGTGCGGCGCCGGATTATCGCGGGCATTCGGACACGGAAGTGATGCTCGCCGCCTTCACCTGCTGGGGCGTGCGCGCGACCGTCGAAAAGCTGATCGGCATGTTCGCCTTCGCACTTTGGGACCGCGAGGAACGCTGCCTGGTATTGGCCCGCGACCGCCTGGGCATCAAGCCGCTGTATTGGGGCGACGCGGGTGGCCTGTTCCTGTTCGCATCGGAACTGAAATCGTTCCATGCCCATCCTGCCTTTCGGCCCGAGGTCGACCCGGCGGCCCTCGCCGCCTACATGCGCTACAACTACGTGCCGGCCCCTGCATCCATATATAAAGACGTCTTCAAGTTGGAGCCGGGCTGCCTGCTGTTCAAGCGCGCCGATCAGCCCGCCCGCGTTGAACGCTATTGGGACCTGCGGCGCATCGCCCATGATGGACAGTCCGCGCCGCGTGGCCTGAGCGATCAAGATGCCGTTGACGAAGCCGACGCCCTGATCGGCGACGCGGTCAAACGGCGCATGGTGGCGGATGTGCCGTTGGGCGCGTTCCTGTCGGGCGGCATCGATTCCTCGACCGTCGCGGCCCTGATGCAGGCGCACAGCGACGTGCCCGTGAAAACCTTTTCCATCGGCTTTGACGCAGACGGATATGACGAAGCCCCCCATGCCGCCGCCGTCGCCCGGCACCTGGGCACCGACCACACGGAACTTTACGTTGATCCGGGCCAAGCGCTCGACGTCATTCCGCGCCTGCCCGACTTCTATGACGAGCCGTTCGCCGATTCATCCCAGATCCCGACCTATCTGGTGTCCGCCCTCACCCGCCAACACGTCACCGTGGCGCTTTCCGGCGACGGCGGCGACGAAGTGTTCGCCGGGTACACCCGCTATGCCTGGGGTGATCTGCTGCGCCGGCGCACCGGCCGCATTCCCCGCCCGCTGCGCGCCGGCACGGCGCGGATGCTCCATTGCCTAAGCGAAGACAGCTGGGATCGGCTGCTGAAGAACCTACCCGTGGCCAGGCGCCTCAGCCATCCCGGCCAGAAAGTGCACAAGCTGGCCGATGTTCTGGCGCAGCCCGATGACATGGCGCTTTTCCGGCGTCTGATCACGGCTTGGCGCGATCCCGCGGCCGTGGTCCCCGGAGCGGTGGAAACACCGACCATTGCCTGGGATGACAGCGTACGGGAAGACGTGCCCAAATTCATGGAACGCATGCAGTTGCTGGACAGCCTGATGTACCTGCCCGACGACATTCTGACCAAGGTCGACCGCGCCTCGATGGCGGTATCGCTGGAAGCCCGCGTGCCGCTGCTTGATCATCGTGTCGTCGAATTCGCCTGGTCCCTGCCGCGCCATATGCGCGTACGCGACGGCCAGGGAAAATGGATCCTGCGCCGGGTGCTCGACCGCTATGTTCCGCGCCAGCTTACCGAGCGCCCGAAGATGGGGTTCGGTATTCCCGTCGACCGTTGGATCAAGGGCCCATTGCGCGACTGGGCAGAAGATCTGTTGTCGCCGGCAGCGCTGGCCGAGGGCGGCCTGCTCGACCCGGCGCCGATCCGCCATGCCTGGGGCGAGCATCTGGCCGGCACGCGCAACCGCACGACCGAATTGTGGAGCGTGCTGATGTTTCAGGCCTGGCGCCGCCGTTGGGGAGGCGCCTGAGCATGTGCGGGATCGCGGGCATCATCGCCGGACCAAACCGCACCGTGGACGCGGGCGAATTGGCGCGCCTGTCCGCCGCCGTCGCCCATCGCGGCCCCGACGACCAGGGGGCCTGTACCTGGACCGCCGAAGGCGGCATCGCCGCCGCACCCGATTGCGCGGCACTGTCCTCCGGGGCCAGGGTCGGGTTGGCCCACCGCCGCCTGTCGATCATCGACACGGGACCGGGCGGCCACCAACCGATGGTCACGCCCGACGGCCGCCATGTCCTGATCACCAACGGCGAGATCTACAACTACCTTGAACTGCGGCAGGAACTGGAAGCCGAGGGCGCGATATTCCGCACCCAGTCGGATACGGAAGTCTTGTTGATCGCCCTGGCCCGCTGGGGCGTGGCGCGGACCCTGCCCCGCCTGACCGGGATGTTCGCCTTCGCCTTCGTCGATACGGCGGCCCGGACGCTGACCCTGGGCCGCGACCCGTTCGGCATCAAGCCGCTGGTCTGGTCGCTGCGCGACGGCGACCTGGCCTTCGCGTCCGAGCCGGGAGCATTACTGGAACTGACGGGTCTGTCCCGCACCGTCGATCCGCAGGCGCTGTATGATTACCTGCGGTTCGGGCTGACCGACCAGGGAACGGGCAGCCTGTTCCGCGATATCCATCATTTGCCGCCGGCGTCCTTCGCGACGATCGACCTGAACCATGTCGCCGCCCCCGTGCCCGAAACCTATTGGCGGCCGCGCACCGAACAAACATCCAACCTGAGCTTCGACGAGGCCGCGGCCGAGCTGGGCCGCCTGTTCCGCCGTTCCGTCGGGTTGCACCTGCGGGCCGACGTGCCGGTCGGCGCGGCCCTGTCGGGCGGGATCGATTCCTCCGCCGTGGTCTGCGCCATGCGCGAGATCGAAGGCGACAACCTGGATCTGCACACCTTTTCCTTCGTCACCCCCGGCAGCCGCCATGACGAAGAGCACTGGGCCGACATCGCCGGCCGGGCCGCGCGGGCCACCATGCACAAGACGACTTCGGACGGGGCGTCCCTGGCCGGTGGGCTGGACGACCTGATCCGAACCCAGGGCGAACCCTTCGGATCGACCAGCATCTTCGCCCAGAACCGGGTTTACGCCCTGGTCCGAAGCCAGGGCATCAAGGTGACTCTCGATGGCCAGGGGGCGGACGAAATCCTGGCCGGATACGTGCCGTTCCTGGCCGCGCGCCTGGCCAGCATGCTACGCCGGGGAAACGCGCTGAGCGCCCTGCGCTTGCTAAACGCAAGCCGGAGGCAGGCCGGTGCCGCCGGGATGCTGGCGCGGGCGGCGCGGTTCATTCTACCCGGCGAGATGCAGGGCGCGGCCCGGCGTTTGATCGGCGAAGACCTTGTGCCCGATTGGATGAATGGGGACTGGCTGGAGGCCCGGGGCGTTTCCGCCCGGGCCCCGCAACAGCCCCGCAGGGCGCGCGTGCTGATGGGTGAATTGGCGGAAAGCCTGTCGAGCCGCGTCCTGCCGGCGCTGCTGCGTTATCAGGATCGCAATTCCATGTCCTACGCCGTCGAAAGCCGAGTGCCGTTCCTCAATAAAGAAATCGTCGATTTCGTCTATAGCCTGCCCGAAGAATTCCTCGTCTCCGACCGGGGCGAGACCAAATCCGTGTTCCGCGCCGCGATGCGCGGGCTCGTGCCCGACCCGATCCTCGATCGGCGGGACAAGATCGGTTTCATCACCCCGCAGGACGAATGGCTGCGCGAAGCCGGCGGTTGGCTGCAATCCCTGATTGGCGGCGACGGGGCCCGCGCCGTGCCGGCCATCAACCATGCGGTCCTGAGCCGTCAGATCGACAGGCTGGTCGCCGATGGCGGGGCCATGCCGCAACATGTTTGGCGGGCGGCAAATTTGATCCGCTGGGCCGAAATCAACCACGTCTCCTTTGCCGCGTGACGCGATGACCGATTCCCCCAACCTGCCCCTGAAAATCGGCGCGCTGCTTCGCGAACGGGGAACCCTGCACCTCGATCAACAAGGCAGCGCAGAATGGCGGCGCATCACCGAAGCGTCGTTGGAGGAATACCGCGATCACCATCAGGCCGGGGATTACCCCCCCGCGATCCTGGAAACCATGTCGATGTTCGAAGGGTTCATCGCCAAATGGGCTGGAATTTGGGGAGAGCGCAGCATGATCGACTTGGGCTGCGGGATCGGCACCGCCCTGCCGCCCTATGCCCGCAACATCGCGATGACCATCGGCTACGCGGGCCTCGACCCCCTGAACGAAAACCCGAACCGGGATTACGCCTTCATCTGCGGGCGCCTGGAAGATTTGGCCGAACAGCCAAAAGACGAAAATTTCGGCCTGGCAGTGTTTGCGACCTCGCTGGATCACTTCGAGGATGCCAAGGCCGCCTTGGCCCTGGCCGCGCAACTCACCGGCCGAGGCCGCGTAATCATCTGGAGCGGTTTGCATGATTCGCCCCTGATCGCGCGTTCCGAACTGTCCACACGGATAATCGATCTGTGCCAAAAGCATCGCAACGCCTTGACCCGGACTTTGGCCTTCTGGCTGTACGGCGCCCTCACCTGGCCGCGCGTCGCCTGGCACCTGACGCGCCGGGAACGAAAGCTCGCAGCGGGAAAACCGCTGGACAGCCTGCATTTTCATTATTTCACGGAAAATCGGCTGAAAGCCTTGCTGGAAGACATCGGCACGGTGCATGAATTCACCCAATGCCCCGGCCTGAACGCCGTGTTCGCCGCTGTGACCATCACCCCAGAGACGAAATGACCCATCCCGCATGACAGCTTCCAAAACACCCACGACACCCAAAGTCGCCGTCATCGGCTGCGGCCATTGGGGCAAGAACCATGTGCGCAATTTCCATGCGCTGGGGGCGTTGGCCGCCGTGGCCGACGCCAACCCAGATTTGGCCGCCTCGATGTCGGAAACCTACGATGTTCCGGTCAAGGACTATGCCGCCATCCTGGCCGATCCCGCCATTTCGGGTGTCGTCATCGCCGCCCCGGCCGAGGCCCATGCCGCCCTTGCCATCCAGGCCCTGAAGGCCGGCAAGCATGTGTTCGTGGAAAAGCCCCTGGCGCTGACCGTCGCCGAGGCCGAGGGCGTGCTGGCCGCCGCCGAGGCGGCCGGCCGCATCCTCATGGTCGGCCATCTGCTGCAGTACCATCCGGCCTTCATCAAGCTGACCGAAATGGTCCGCGCGGGGGAATTGGGCCAACTGCAATACCTCTATTCCAACCGCCTGAACCTGGGCAAGATCCGGCGCGAGGAAAACGCGCTGTGGTCCTTCGCGCCGCACGACATTTCCATGATCCTGGCCCTGGTCGGCGACGCGCCGACGGCCGTGCGCGCCGAGGGCGGCAGCTACCTGCACGACGTCATCGCCGACGTCACGACCACGCATCTGACCTTCCCCGGCGGTGTGCAGGCCCATGTCTTCGTATCCTGGCTGCATCCCTTTAAGGAACAGAAACTGGTCGTGGTCGGCGACAAGGCCATGGCCGTGTTCAACGACGGCGAACCGTGGGAACGCAAACTGCTGCTTTATCCTCACCGCATCGATTGGCGTGACGGCGTGCCGACGCCGGAAAAGGCCGAAGCCATGCCCGTCGCCCTGGACGAGGGCGAACCCTTGGCGATGGAGTGCGGCCATTTCCTGGACTGCGTCGCGACGGGCGCAACACCCCGCACGGACGGCGCCGAGGGCATGCGGGTATTGAGCGTATTGGAACGGGCGGAGACGGACATGAGTGCGACACGCGATGCGATCGGCACGGGCCGGTTTCCCGGCGCCAAGGTTCACCAGACGGCGGTCGTCGACGACGGCGTGACCATCGGCAGCGGCACCAGGATCTGGCATTTCTCGCACGTCTTGCCGGGAACCAAAATCGGCACCGGCGTGGTGGTCGGACAGAACGCCTCGATCGGGCCGGACGTGACCATCGGCGACAACTGCAAGATCCAGAACAACGTCAGCGTCTACAAGGGCGTGACCCTGGGGCGGGGCGTGTTCTGCGGGCCAAGCTGCGTGTTCACCAACGTCCTGACGCCACGCGCCGAGGTCGACCGCAAGGACGATTTCCGGGAAACCCCGGTCGGCGAGGGGGCGACCATCGGCGCCAACGCGACCATCGTCTGCGGTCATGCGCTCGGCGATTACTGCATGATCGCGGCAGGTGCGGTCGTGACCTCCGACGTTCCGGCCCACGCCCTGATGGCCGGCGTTCCGGCCCGACGCATCGGCTGGGTCAGTCATGCGGGCGAGCGTTTGGGCGACGATCTGGTCTGTCCGCGCGAAGGCCGTAAATATAAAGTCACCGATACCGGCACATTGAAAGAAATCACCTCATGAGCGCCTCTCCCATCGCCTTCATCGACCTTCAGGCCCAGCGCGCGCGCCTCGGCGACGCGGTGGACCGGGCCATCGCCAAGGTTCTCGACCACGGCCGCTTCATCATGGGGCCCGAGGTCGCGGAACTGGAAAAACGTCTGGCCGACATGGGCGGCGCCGCCCATTGCGTCAGTTGTTCCAGCGGCACGGACTCGCTTCTGCTCGTGCTCATGGCCTGGGGCATCGGGCCCGGCGACGCGGTCATCGTGCCGGCCATGACCTTCGCCTCGACCGCCGAAGTGGTGGCGCTGACCGGTGCCACGCCGGTGTTCTGCGACGTCCTGCCCGACACCTTCAACATGGACCCGGCAAGCGTCGAAAGCGCCATCACCACGGCCAAGGACGCGGGCCTGAACCTGAAGGCGATCATCCCCGTCGATCTGTTCGGCCAGCCCGCCGACTATCCGGCGATCCAGAAGATCGCCGACGCCCACGGCCTGAAGGTGATGGCGGATTCCGCGCAAAGCTACGGCGGGGCTCTGAACGGAAAGCCGGTCGGGTCCTGGGGCGACGCGACATCCGTCAGCTTTTTCCCGGCCAAGCCCTTGGGCTGTTACGGCGACGGCGGGGCGGTGCTGACCGACGACGCCGACCTGGCGGCCCGCATGCGGAGCCTGCGCGTGCATGGCCAGGGCACCAACAAATACGACAACGTGGCGGTCGGCCTGAACGCGCGCTTGGACACCATCCAGGCGGCCGTGCTGCTGGCCAAGCTCGACATTTTCGCGGACGAGATCGAAAAGCGCCAAGCCGTCGCCGCCCGCTATGCCGAGGGCCTTGCCGGCATCGCCACGCCGCCCGCCGTGATCGACGGCGCGGTCAGCGCCTGGGCCCAGTACACGATCCGCGTTGCCGACCGCGACGCCGTCGCCGCGACGCTGAAGGACCAGGGCGTGCCGACAGCGGTCTATTACCCGGTGGCCCTATCGGATCAGCCCGCCTATGCCCATTATCCCCGCGCCGGAAACGGCACGCCGGTATCGCAGGCCCTGGCCCATGACGTGCTGAGCCTGCCCATGCATCCCTATCTGGACGCCGCGACCCAGGACCGCATCCTGACCGCGTTGAAAGAAGCAGTCGGCGCGTGACCCGCATCGCAACCGTCGTCGGGGCGCGCCCCCAGTTCATCAAGGCCGGACCTGTGTCGCGCGCCTTCCGGGACGCGGGCATCGAGGAAACCCTGATCCACACGGGTCAGCATTTCGACGACGGCATGTCCGACGTGTTCTTCCGTGAGCTTGGCCTGTCGACGCCCGATCACAACCTGGGCATCAGCGGCGGCGGCCACGGCGATATGACCGGGCGCATGCTGATCGCGCTGGAACCTGTTCTGACCGCCGACCGGCCCGACGGACTTCTTATTTACGGCGACACCAATTCGACCCTGGCCGCCGCATTGGTCGCGGCGAAGTTGGACATTCCCGTGTTCCATGTCGAGGCTGGCCTGCGGTCGTTCCGCCGCACCCAGCCGGAAGAAATCAACCGCCGCGTCGCCGATCATCTGGCGGCGCTGCTGTTCTGCCCGACGCCGCAGGCGGTCTCTCATTTGGCCAAGGAAGGTATTTCCGCCGGCGTCATGCTGGTCGGCGACGTGATGTTCGACGCCGCCCTCGCCGCCGCCGAACGACCGGAAGGTTCGGACGTCGTCCAGCGCCTCGGCCTGACCCCCGGCCAGTACGAAGTCGCGACCGTGCACCGGGCCGAGAACACGGACGACGATACGCAGTTGGCCAAGGTTATCGAATTCCTCAAGGCGCGGCCGGGCACGGTCGTCCTGCCGCTACATCCCCGGACCAAGGCGGCCCTCCAGCGGGCCGGCCTGACCCTCGACGGCATCACCGTGACGGCGCCGCTCGGCTACCTCGAGATGACGCATCTGGTGAAGGCGAGTGCGGGCGTGCTGACCGATTCCGGCGGCCTGCAGAAGGAAGCCTATTTCCACCGCGTGCCCTGCATCACCCTGCGCGACGAAACGGAATGGACCGAGACCGTCGACGCCGGATGGAACCGCCTGTGGCAATCGCCGGAGACGGACACACCGCGCCGCGACATCGACGCCTACGGCGACGGCAACGCGGCGCAGCGCATCGCCCAGGCAATCACCGCCTATCTGGCCAAGGACGGTGGCACGGCGTGACCGCGCGCAAGCATCTTCTCTATCTCGCCCTGGAAGCCCCCCGCGAGGGGCAGGCCTCCTATGCCCATATCCACGAGATCGTGGGCGGGCTGCAGCGCCGGGGCTGGACCGTCGATTTGTTCGTACCGTCCTATTCCGGTCACTGGAAACGGCCCGGCCTGGCGCGGCGGATGATGGAATATCTCTGCCTGCAATGGCGGGTGATGCGGGCCTTCGAGGAAGGACAATCGGTCTACGTTCGATCCCACTTCCTGGCCTTTCCGGCGTCGCTTTGGGCGCGGCTGCGCGCTGCGCCCATCGTGCACGAAATCAACGGCCCTTATGAAGACGTCGCCATTGCCTATGCCTGGGCGCGGCCCTTGGCCGGCATCATTAAATGGATGTGGCGCAAGCAGTTCCAATGGGCCGACCGCCTGATCACGGTAACGCCGCAGCTTGCCGACTGGGTCCGCGACCAAGGTGTGGCGACGCCGGTCGATGTGGTGCCCAACGGCGCCAATACGGACTTGTTCCATCCGGACGCCCCCTGTGACGTCGATCTGCCGGAACGCTACGCCGTGTTCTTCGGCGGGCTGGCCCGCTGGCAGGGCATTCCCACGCTGTTGGCCGCGAAGCAATCCCCGGCCTGGCCTTCGGGTGTCGATCTGGTGATCGTCGGCGACGGGCCCGAACGCCCGGTGGTCGAGGCGGCGGCGGCGGCGGACCCGGGCATCCGCGACCTCGGGCGTCAGCCTTACCGTGTGCTGCCGGGCATCGTCGCCAGAAGCATCTGCGGCCTGGTGCCGAAGAACAATCTGGGCGACCGCACGGGCACGGGGCTTTATCCGCTCAAGGTGTTCGAGACCCTGTCCTGCGGTGTACCGGCCGTGGTGTCCGACTTTCCGGGACAGGCCGATCTGGTGCGCGACAACGATTGCGGCCTGGCCGTGCCGGCCGAAGACCCGGATGCCCTGGCCCGCGCCGTCGCCGACCTGGCTGCGGATCCGGCAAGCGTAAAGGCCATGGGGGCCCGGGGCCGCGACGCCATCGTCGCCGCCCATTCCTGGGACATCCGCGCGGGCGCGACCCAGGACGTCCTGATGCGTCTGACGGACCGAGTTCCCGGAATTTGATGCGCCTTGCCCCGGCAATCCGCGCCTTGACGCGTGACCTTCTGTTCGTCGATGGCGCGAAAATTCTCGCCGTCAATGTGGCCGGCGCCGGCTTGGCCTTTGTGTCGCACGTGCTGTTCGCCCGTTGGCTCGGCGTCGCATCCTACGGCACTTACGTCTTCGCTCTGTCCTGGCTGAGCATCCTGTTCATCCTCATCCAGGCGGGTATGAACCTGTCCATGGTCCGGTTCATCGCCGAGTACCGGGCGCAAGGCAACCGCGCGGCCATGACGGCAGTCGTCGGATTCTCCAACCGGGTTATCCTCACTTTGGGGGCGTTCGTCGTGGTCGTCGGTTGGGCGGCTGTTACCTGGACGCTGCCGCAAACGGCCGAGGAAATGCGCGGCACCCTGTACGGCGCCTTGGCACTGACCGTGGTGATGGCCTTGATCCAGCAACGGGCGGCCGTATTGCAAGGTCTTGAGCGCGTGGTTCAATCGACTCTGGTGTTCGAGGTTGCCCGCCCTCTCGCTTTACTGGCGGCCGTTTTTGCCCTGGCCCAGACCATGGCGCTTGATGCGGTGGCGGTGATGGCGGTGAACCTGTGCGTCAGTCTGGGCATACTGATCGTTCTCATGGCCTATGCGCGGTCCGGCATACTGGCTGAACCGGCAGCCGAGGTTGGCCCCGTGCCGCCGTGGCGGGACTGGTTGAAGGTCAGCCTGCCTTATGTCCTTGTCACCGGCCTGACCATCCTGCTGACGCAGATGGATATCCTGATGATCGGTCATATCCTGGGCACGGAGCAGGCGGGGCTATATGCCCCCGCTGCCAAGGTCGCGCTGCTGGCGATTTTTCCGGTGGTTGCCGTGCGCGCCCGGTTCGGCCCAATGGCGGCCAAGCTGTTCGCCGAAGGCAAGACCGCCGAGCTTCAGAGCCGCATGAATGTGGCGACGCTATTGTCGATTGTGGCCTGCGCGGCGATGCTGGCGGCGATCCTGCCGGGGCGCTCCCTGATCCTCGGCTTGTTCGGCACAGACTTCCTGCCCGGCGGAGGGGTCATCGTAATCCTTGCCCTGGCATATTTTGCCTATTCCGCCATGGGGGCCGTCGAGATGTTCTTTCTGGTCGGCCCGTTTGAACGCGCGAATGCCGTGGTATCCGCACTAACGTTGGGCATCAACCTGATCCTCAACTTGATCCTTATTCCCCTCCTCGGCATCGAAGGTGCCGCCGTCGCGACGGGGGTGGCCATGGTGTTCCGCGCCGCTCTGTCGGCATTCATCGTCAACCGCCGCACGGGGATACTTCCCTGGGCGCGGCCCGCGCCACCGGACAGGATTGCGCCGTGATCTTCATTCTGACCCTGAGCGGCGCCCTGATGGCATTGATGGCGGCGGTGGAGATTCTGCACTTCCGCCGGGTCCGGCGGTTTACCTTCCTGACCGCCGCCCACGCGCTGATCGCCGCGGGCTATTGCCTGCCGGCGTTCCTCTTATGGTTTTTGCCGGGAACCCCCTGGGAAATGGGCTCACGCGGTGCGGCCGACCCGAACCCCTGGGGCATTCGGCTGTACCTGATCGATCTCGCGGATCACTTGAATCTTCCAGAAGGCGCGTTCGTCAATGCCGGCATCATCCTGTTCGGTGCCTATGGTTCAATGTTGGTAGGCTATTTTTTGATGCGGCGCGCACCTGTCCCGCCGCTCATCAGTGCCGAACTGCCGCGATCCTGGTTGTTGATAATTGGCTTCGGTCTCGGGATCGCGGCAACAGTGGCAATGGCCGTATACGCATCGCAATTCACCGGCCTGCGAAACCTAGTCGACAACGGAATCCATGTGCGCACTGGCAACATCACTGTGAAGTGGGGGTATCTTCAAGTCCTGGCGCAGGTCGGATTAACGGCTTTTTTGATCCTGATTTCCGGCGCCCTCCGATTGCCGGGGTGGCGGAAATACTTGGTCATAACATTCGCAGCAGCCGTATGGTTCGTGGCCCTCGTGCGCATTCTCCACGTCGGCGGTCGCCTGGAACTGGGCGCCTTTATTTTTATCCCGGTCTTAGCTCTGGGCTTTCTCGCCAAATCAAAAGGGCACGCCATTTTTGCCTTCGCCGTTGTCGGTGCGGCAGCGTTGATCGTTTTGAATACATCGCATTCCTTCAGTCACGACCCACTTGGCGAAATCATTACCATCCTGTCCAATATGCAACGCGCCCTGAATGATCATATTGTTTTTGCGTTGGCTGACTTTGGCTTCCCACACATCGTTTCGGCACATACCCTGACTGTTGTGCCCGAGATCATCGGTTTCCGCTATTTTATCGATCTTCCCCTGGGCCTAGCCTACATGCTGCCCAATTTCTCCGGTGTCGAAACGTTACCACCGATGATTTTGAGCCTACAGGTGAAGCTGCTTCCCTGGATTCCAGTCGATCTGTTTTCGTTCGGCTATTACAGCTTGGGAACGCTCGGTGTGTTGATCACCTTCGCCGCGTTCGGCGCGCTCCTGGCGCTATTCGACGGATGGTTGACGGAGAGTTCGGGCTGGCTCGGGCAGACGCTGCGCGCGGCCTGGCTGTTCTATCTGCCGTTCCGGCTGCTCTACGCAGACCCCTATGCGGCCCTGCAATCGGGCTTCGGGCTGATCGCCGGAACAGTCTTGATCGCGGTCCTGGCCCTGTGGGCGGCCTGGCGGCGGCGCGGCGCCTAACCGGACGGCGCGATCAGCGGTGCAACTTCCGGATACTTAAGCCCGGTGGAAATACTGCCGCCATCGGTCTGCACGATGTCAAACACCCTGTTTTGCACGCCATCGCCTGCCAAATGCACGATGCCGAGGGGCTGATGCGGTGCATGGGGTTCCACGAACAGGCGGCGGACGGGATCGAACTTCAACGTCCCATGGCCGCACAGCCAATTGCAGTAGGCCGGCAGGAAGGTCGCCGGCGCCTTGTCGCCGAACACCACGTAGTTAAGCGCCGTCTGTTCGGAAATCCGGCCATAGAGATCACGGATGCCGGGCCGAAGGCGCCAGCGGCATAACGCGGCCTTGAGCGCCGCCTGCCACAGCTGCCAATGGGGCGCGTCGCCGCGCAGTGCGAAGGCGCCGGAATTGAGGATCGGATTGCGGCCCAGACGGTCGGCCACCTTCCAGCCATAGGCCCAGCGGTACATGCGGTGGCTGGGCCGCCGCCAATAGGGCCGGGGCCGCTTGTAATGGGCGACATACCCGCGGTCGATTTCCGGCACGATGGCGAGCGCACCGTCGGCGGCGGCGTCGAGAAACAGCGATATGACCGACGCGTCCTGCACCCAGGCGTCGGAATCGATCCACATGTAGGTGTCGTAGCCGGGAAAGTGGGCCGGCAGGCAGGGCCTGGACACCATCGCCTTGAAATATCCCGGCGTGCGGTCGCGGCCGGGAAAGTCCAAATCCCAACCGACGGTCACCACCGAGGCCGCTATATCCTTCAGGGCCACGACCTGATTCGCCGTCAGCCCGACATCGAGAATGCAGAGATCGGCATCCAATTCCGGCGCCCGGTCCCGCAGGGAACGCACGGTTCCCATGAGAAGATCGAAGTAATTGGCGTCCGAAGAAATGACAATCGCGGTCTTGGAACCGTTGGGCATATTCAAGGTCCGGTCGTTCGGGGTCGGGCGGTCGGCGGTGCGCGGCGATCTTATGCGTTAGCCGCGCGATGCGGAACCTAGTTGTTATAACCGCCCGGATTGGGCTAAGAGCCAAGATATGACAGTTCAACGCAGCATTTCCGTAATCGGTCTCGGCTATGTCGGCTTGCCCGTCGCCGTCGCCTTCGGGCGCGCCGGGTTTTCCGTCGTGGCCTTCGACATCTCGACCCCGCGGCTGGACGAGCTCCGCGCCGGCCACGACCGCACGCACGAAGTCACCGCCGCCGACCTTCAGGCCGCCGGCCTGACCTTCACCGACAACCCGGCGGATCTGGCCAAGGCCGATTTTCACATCGTCACCGTGCCGACGCCGATTGATGGCCTTCGGCGACCGGACCTGGGGCCGCTGACGGCCGCGACGGAAACGCTGGGCGCTGTCCTTAAGAAGGGCGATATCGTCGTTTATGAATCGACAGTCTACCCCGGCGCGACGGAAGAAGAATGCGTGCCGATCCTGGCGGAACGCTCGGGCCTGGCCTACGGCCGCGATTTCTTCGTGGGCTATTCGCCGGAACGCATCAACCCGGGCGACCGTGAACACCGGTTCGAGACCATCAAGAAGGTCGTGTCGGGCTGCGACGCGGAAACCGCCGGCATCGTCGCCGAGACCTACGGCGCCGTCGTCACGGCGGGCGTCCACATGGCACCCACCATCAAGACCGCCGAGGCCGCAAAGGTGATCGAGAACACCCAGCGTGACCTGAACATCGCGCTGATGAATGAACTGGCCCTGATCTTCGACCGCCTGGACATCGACACCTCCGATGTTCTGGCCGCCGCCGGCACAAAGTGGAATTTCCTGCCGTTCACGCCGGGTCTGGTCGGCGGGCACTGCATCGGGGTCGATCCCTACTATCTGACCCATCGCGCCGAAATGGCCGGCTACCGGCCCGAGGTCATCCTGGCCGGACGCCGCATCAATGACGAGATGGGCCCCTTCATCGCCCGCGAAACCATGCGTCGCCTGTCCAAGAGAGGCGGCATCAAGTCGTTTCGCGTGACCATCCTGGGTCTGACGTTCAAAGAGAACGTGCCCGACGTGCGCAACACCAAGGTGATCGACATCGCGCACGAGCTGGAACGCTTCGGCGCCGACGTGACGCTGCACGATCCGATGGCCGACCGTGCGGAAGTCAAACACGAATTCGGCGTGGAATTGGCGGCGGATGATGCCCTTGGCCAAGCGGACGCCGTGATTCTGGCCGTCCCGCATGAGGCCTATCTGGCAAGGGGCTGGGATTGGATCGCCGGACTTCTTGCCGCCGACGACGGCCTGGTCGTCGACGTCCGCGCACGGCTGGCGCGGGACGGCCGCCCGTCCACGGTCGAGCTGTGGCGGCTGTGACGGCGGGCGGGGCCGGCTGATCGCCATGCCGGACATGCGGCCCCAGCGCCCGCGACTGTTGTTCATCGTGACCGAGGACTGGGCGTTTCTGCGCCATCGCCTGCCCATGGCGCGGGCCGCCCTGGACATGGGGCTGGAGGTCGCCGTGGCGACACGCGTGTCGGACCATGCCGACGCCATCCGCGCCCTCGGCATCACGGTGTTTCACACGCCGGTCGAACGCGCCGGCCTGTCCCCGATCGGCGATCTGCGCTACCTCGCGGCCCTGATTTGCATCCTGCGCCGCTTTCGCCCCCAACTGATCCACAACGTCGCCGCCAAGCCGATCCTGTATGGCACCCTGGCGGCGCGGCTTTGCGCACGCGGTGTCGCGGTCATCAACGCCTTCACCGGGCTCGGCATCCTGTTCACCGACGATGGGGCAAAGCGATCCCTGAAAAGCCGCCTGCTGGGCGGTCTGCTGATGGGGGTGCTCCGCCGCCTGTGCGGCCATAAACAAGTCCACATGCTGGTGCAGAACGAAGACGACCATAGTTTCCTCGCGGCGCGCGGCATCGGCCGGGCTGGCCATATGCATCTTATTCCGGGTTCGGGGGTCGATCTGGCCCAGTTTCCGGTAACGCCCGACCCCCCCGCATCGCCCCTGCGCGCCGTCTTGGTGGGCCGGCTGCTGAAAACCAAGGGGGTCAAGGAATTCGTCCAGGCGGCCAGGATACTGAAGGATCGCGGATGCGACATCCACATGGTCCTGGTCGGCGCCCCCGACCCCGGCAACCCGACGACCGTAACACAGGACCAGATCGACGCCTGGGTCGCGGAAGGTCTGGTCGAGTGGGCCGGCGAACGGGACGACATCGCCGCCGTCTGGGCGGGGGCCCATATCGCCGTCCTGCCGTCCTACCGTGAGGGCCTGCCGAAAAGCCTGCTGGAGGCCGCGGCCTGCGCCCGCCCCCTGATCGCGACGGACGTGCCGGGCTGTCGTGCCCTGGTCCGCGACGGCGAGAACGGCCTGCTGGTACCGCCCCGGGACCCACAGGCCCTGGCCGATGCCATCGGCCGCCTGGCCGCCGACGGCGGACTGCGCCGGTCGTACGGGGCCGCGGCGCGGCGGGATGTGGAGGCCCGGTTGTCCCAGGACAGGATCGCCGCCGCCGTGCAGAGGCTGTACGCTGAGGTGCTGGGCGGCCCCGCCCTTCCGCCCGCGTCGGGCCAGGCGTAAACTCCGCCATGGCTTTGATCTTCGACACCACATTGACCGCCGCCCTGGTGTTCGGCGTCATCGCGCTCGGCACGAAGCCGCTGATTGCCCTGCTTCAGCACATTCGTCTCCTCGACCATCCCAACGAACGCAGCAGCCATCACCGTCCGACCCCCGTGGGCGGCGGCTTGTTGATCGTGGCCGCCTTGGTCCCGGCCTGGCTGTGGCTGGGCGGCAGCGGTCTTTGGCCCCTTGCCCTGGCGGCTCTGGGTCTGGCCGCGATTTCCCTGATCGACGATTTTCGCCGCGTGCCGACGGGGCTTCGGTTCGCAGGCCATGTCGCCGCGGTCGCCTGGATCCTGTCCCTGAACCCGGCCCTGGCAGGCTGGCTGCCGGACGCCGTTCCCGCGCCCGTGGCGTTGATTGGCGTCGGCCTGGGCTGGGTCTGGTTCATCAACCTGTTCAATTTCATGGACGGCATCGACGGCATCACCGGCGTCGAATGCCTGGGCATCGGGGTCGGGGTCGTTGTCCTTGCGGGCCTTGGCTTGGTGCCGCCGGGCCAGGCTGGACTGGGGCTTTGTCTGGCCGCCGCTGCCGCCGGTTTCCTGATCTGGAACTGGCATCCGGCCAAGGTTTTCATGGGCGATGTCGGCAGTGTGCCGCTCGGCTTTCTCATCGGCTGGTTGTTGCTGGAAATGGCGGCCGCCGGCGCCTGGGCGCCGGCGTTCATCCTGCCCGCCTATTATCTGGCCGACGCGACATGGACCCTGGTACGGCGGATCTTGCGGGGCGAAGCCCCCTGGCGGGCCCATCGCGACCATTTCTACCAGCAGGCCACCAAGGGCGGGCGCAGCCATGCCCGGGTGTCGTTCCTGATTTTAGGCCTTAACACCCTGCTGATTGCGGCGGCGGCCCTTGTTCCCTGGGCCGGCCCGTGGCCTGCCCTGGCCCTCGCCACGGGGGCGACGGGCGGCTTGTTGGCCCTGTTCCGACATCCGGGCGGTGCCGCGAACCCTTGAGGTTCCGGGCAGTGATGGTAAAAGCAGGGGCGAAAGACGTCATGCCGGACCGCGCCCAGCGTCGGCATCATCACAGGCAATGGATTTAGCCTTGTTCAAATTGCCCAACCGCCGCATTCCCCCCCGGGGATGGATCGTCTACGGCCATGACATTTTCATGGCCGGACTGTCCTTCCCGCTCGCCCTCTACCTGCGTCTGGGCGACGGTATGTGGACACTGCCGGCGGATGTGATGGTGATCGCCGGCGGGTTTTTCACCCTTGCGGCGGCCGTTGTCTTCTATGTCGCGGGCCTCTATCGCGGGGTCTGGCGCTATGCCTCCATCAACGACCTGTTGACGATCACCAAGGCGGTCAGCCTCGCCGTCCTGATCTTCCTGCTTGCCATGTTCATCTGGGTTCGGCTGGAAGATTTTCCCCGCTCGGTATTCGCCATTCAGTGGATTTTGCTGATCGGCATGCTGGGCGGTCCCCGCTTCGTCCACCGCATCCTCAAGGACCGGGCTGTGGCGGTTCCGTCCGAGGGCGCCAAGGAAGGACGGATTCCCGTGCTGCTGGCCGGCGCCGGCGACGAAGCCGAATTGTTCATCCGTGCCCTCGCCGCGACGGATCAGCCCGAATACCGGGCCATCGGCCTGCTGTCCGAACGGCCGGGCCGTGTCGGCCAGTATATCCGGGGCATTGAGGTTGTCGGCACGGTGCATGACCTGGCCGCCGCCGTCGGCCGCTTCGCCGGCACCCCGGATCAGCCGCGCCGGGTCGTGCTGACCCGGCCGTCCATGGACGGCGCGATCGTCCGCGGATTGCTGTCCGACGCCGACCGCCTGGGCCTGGGTCTCGCCCGCCTGCCCAAGATGACCGATTTCAAGGACGGCATCACCGACAAGCTGGACCTGCGCCCGGTCGCCGTCGAGGACCTGTTGGGCCGGCCGCAAACGCCTTTGGACCGCGACGCCATGGCCAGCCTGATCGGCGGCCGCCGGGTGTTGATCACCGGCGCCGGCGGCTCCATCGGGGCCGAACTGGCGCGCCAGATCTGCCAGTTTTCGCCGCAAGGCATCGTGCTGTTGGATCTGTCTGAATTCGCGCTATACGAGATCGACATGGAGCTTGCCCGCAGCTTTCCCGCCATCCCGCGCCGCGCGGTGATGGCCGATGTGCGCAATGCGGACCAGATGGCCCGCGTGTTCGCCGACATTGCCCCGGAACTGGTGTTCCACGCGGCGGCGCGCAAGCACGTACCCCTGGTCGAAGACAACATGGCCGAGGGTCTGGACACCAACGCTCTCGGCACGCTGTGTGTCGCCCGCGCCGCGCGCGCCGCCGGGACCAAGGCCATGGTCATGATCTCCACGGACAAGGCCGTCAACCCGACCAGCGTCATGGGCGCCAGCAAGCGGCTGGCGGAAATCGTCTGTCAGGCCATGGACGTTGAAAGCCGTCAAAAGGCCTCGGGCGGCGGCACCCGCTTCGTCACCGTGCGGTTCGGCAACGTGCTGGGCTCCACGGGTTCGGTCGTGCCGCTGTTCCAAAAACAATTGGCCGAGGGCGGGCCCCTGACCGTCACCGACCCCGAGATGACGCGCTATTTCATGACCATCCGCGAGGCGGTGGAGCTGGTCCTGTCGGCCTCGGCGCTGGGCGTCAAAAGCGACGCCGACGGCCGCATTTTCGTGCTCGACATGGGCAAGCCGGTGAAGATCGTGGATCTGGCGCGCCAGATGATCCGCCTGGCCGGGCTGGTCCCCGACCAGGACGTGAAGATCGAATTCACCGGCATCCGCCCGGGCGAGAAATTGTACGAGGAAATCTTCCACGGCGACGAGGCGCCGGTGCCGACGATGCAGCCGGGCGTGCTGCTGGCGACGCCCCGCCTGGTCACCCTGGACGAGGTCGAGGCCGCCTTCCACCGCCTCGCCGACGCCTGCCGCCGGGACGACCTTGCCGCCGCCGCCGCGATTGTCGGCGCCCTGGTGCCCGAGTTCACCGGCACCATCGCCGTCCCGCCCCCGCCCCCCCAGGAAAAGAAAGCCGAGCAAGCATGACCGAGCCGATCCGCCGCGCCCTGATATCCGTTTCCGACAAAACCGGCCTGGCCGAGCTGGGCGCCTTCCTGGCCGCCCAAGGGGTCGAGATCCTGTCCACGGGCGGGTCCGCCAAATTGTTGCAGGACGCCGGCGTGCCGGTCATCGAGGTGTCCGATTTCACCGGCTTTCCCGAAATCATGGACGGCCGGGTCAAGACCCTGCAACCCATGATCCACGGCGGCCTGCTGGCCGTGCGCGCCAACGCCGATCATCAAAAGGCCATGGCCGATCACGGTATCCAGCCCATCGACCTGTTGGTCGTAAACCTCTATCCGTTCGAGGCGACGGTGGCCAAAGGGGCTGAATTCGACGACTGCATCGAAAACATCGACATCGGCGGCCCGGCCCTGATCCGCGCCGCCGCCAAGAACCACGGCGACGTTACCGTGGTGGTCGATGCGGCGGACTACGCCAAGTTGATGGACGAGATGACCGCCCATGGCGGCGCGACCACGCCCGAATTCAGAAAACATCTGGCGGCCACGGCTTACGGACGCACGGCAGCCTATGACGCGGCCATTTCCGGCTGGTTCGCGGAACACTTGGGCGACACCTTCCCGACCCGCCTGACCTTCGCCGGCGAACGGCGTCAGGTCCTGCGCTATGGCGAGAACCCCCATCAATCAGCCGCGTTCTATGCCGGCGGCCCGGCCCGGCCCGGCATTGCCACGGCGGAACAGCTGCAGGGCAAGGCGCTCAGCTTCAACAACCTGAACGACACGGACGCGGCGTTCGAACTGGTCGCTGAATTTTCCGATCAGCCCGCCTGCGTCATCGTCAAGCACGCCAACCCCTGCGGCGTGGCCTTGGGCGATGATCTGTTCGACGCCTATCAGCGGGCCCTCGCCTGCGACACGGAAAGTGCCTTCGGCGGCATCATCGCCGTCAACCGGGCACTCGACGCCAAGACGGCGGAAGCCGTGGCCGACCTGTTCGCCGAGGTCGTCATCGCGCCGGCCATCGACGACGGCGCCAAGACCGTGCTGGCCGCCAAGAAGAACCTGCGCGTGCTGGTCACCGGCGCCCTGCCCGACCCGTCTGCGCCCGGCATGACCGTGCGCTCGCTTGCCGGGGGCTATCTGCTGCAGGGCCGCGACGCGGGGCTGGTCGGGGACCTTAAGGTCGTCACCAAACGCGCGCCGACAACGGCGGAAATGGCCGACCTGACCTTCGCCTTCACGGTCGCCAAGCATGTCAAATCCAACGCCATCGTCTACGCCAAGGGCGGGGCCACCGTGGGTGTGGGTGCCGGGCAGATGAGCCGCGTCAATTCATCGCGCATCGCCGCCTGGAAGGCCCAGGACGCGGCCCGGGTTGCCGGTGACGCCGACAGCTGGGCGATCGGCTCCGTCGTCGCCTCGGACGCCTTCTTTCCCTTTGCCGACGGCCTGATGGCGGCGGCGGACGCGGGGGCCACGGCGATCATCCAGCCCGGCGGCAGCGTGCGCGACGACGAAGTCATCGCCGCCGCCGACGAACGGGGTCTCGCCATGGTGTTCACCGGCATGCGCCACTTCCGCCACTAATCCATCCAGGGACAGCTTGTCGCAAAACCAAAGCGGACCATGGGTCCGCGAAAGTTGTTTTGCGCAAAACAAATAGGGCCGCGTCAGCGGCCCTTTTCTTTTGCCTGAAGGACTTGGCGTCAGAACTTGCGGTTCTTGATGAGGTCCGCGGTCATATGGTCCTGGCGGATAAACTGGGCCAGGATATGCATGAGCGCCTGATGGGTATCCTCGACCACGCCGTAATTGTCGCCCGTCACATGCAGGTTGACGTCCGCCAGCCCTTGCGTGCGCCCACCCGCGAATCCGGTCATGGCGATCACCGCGAGGTCATTGTCCTTGGCCCATGCGCAGGCCCGCACCACGTTTTCCGAATCGCCCGACGACGAGATCGAGATCAACACGTCGCCCGGATCGGCCAGGGTGCGCAGCTGATAGACGAAGACTTCGTCGTAGGAAATGTCGTTGGCCACGGCGGTGATGGTCTCGATCGTCGCCGCAAGCGACACCACGCGCGGGCGCAGGTCCGTGTCCGTCTGGATACATTTCAGATGGTCGCAGACCAGATGGTTGGAGATCGCCGCCGAGCCGCCGTTGCCGCAGACATAGATGGTCTTGCGCGCCGCATAGGCGCCGGCCAGCAGGGCACCCGCCTTGGCCAGCGCCACGCGATCGACGGAGGCCTGGGCAACCTGAGACGCCTGGAAATAGGCCTCGGCGAAGGCGCCCATGTCGGTGAATTTTTCGTCGGGGAAAGTCATGCGGGACTGTCCCCTAATAAGGGTGGAATTTCAACGGCGAAAATGCCTCTACACGCCCGGAATTTAAGATCAAGAAACATGCCTTGATTTGATTATTCCTTAAATTTCGGGCTTTTTTCTATGCTTGAGCATCCGCCAGGGCCCGCAGCTGACGCGAGGCAACGGCGACCATGCTGAGGTCGTTGACTTCGGTCGTCCACAGCTCGTTCAACAGCACCTCCGTCTGGTCGACAGCCGCCTGATTGCGCACCACCCAGGCGGCGATCGCCTTGTCCGTGTCCTTGCCCGCCTTGCCCAGATGGTCGAGGGCGTTGGAGGCCAAGGCCAGTTGGTGGGAATAGACCTCCTCGACCAGGGCGGCCACGGCCAACTGCTGCCAGTGGTCTTCCGATTCCAGGTTCGACGCGGCGGCGCGCAGGCGGCCCAAGCGGAACCGGGTGCCGAGCGCGAAGTAGACCTTGGCGACCTCGCGCACGTCCATCTTGCGCCGATTAGCGAGGCCGACGATGTCGGGCGCCGAATACAGGTTCACCAGATGGGCAACCTTATGGGCCAGCGCCGTCGGCACGCCGTCGTCAAGGTACGGCTTGGCGCGGTTTTTCATGTCGTCGATGTAATGCTTGGGCACCACGGCCGAGATGTGATCGGCCAGTTCCGCCATGCCGGCGCCGAATTCGCTGGCGTGGGCGCCGATGTCGAGCCCCTTCTTGCCATTACGCAGGAACCACAGCGTCACCCATTCCAGAAGCCGGTTGAGGTCGGCCAGCATGGAGGTCTGGGCGCGGGTCGGCACCTTGTTGTCCAGGGCCTCGATCTCGGCCCAGATCAGGCGCGCGCGCAGAACCTCGCGGGCGATGGTATAGGCGCGGGCGATCTCAGCCGGCTGGCGGCCGGTTTTTTCCATGAACTCGGTGACGAAGGTATCGCCGACCCGGTTGACCATGGAGTTGGTGACCCGGGTGGCGATGATTTCGCGCTTCAGGCGGTGGGTCTTCATTTCCGGCAGGTATTTCTGGCGCAGGTCCGAGGGGAAATACTGCACGATCTCATCCAACAGGAAGGGATCGTCCGGCAGGTCGCTTTTCAACAGTTCGTCATAGAGCCAGTTCTTGGCATAGGCGATCAGCACCGAGAGTTCGGGACGGAACAGGCCCTTGTGCTGGGCCGCGCGCTCGGCAAGCTGTTCGTCGTCGGGCAGGAATTCGACAGCGCGCTCCAACAGCCCGCGCTTTTCCAACAAGCGCATGAGGCGGATCTGGTTGTCCAGGGTATGCGCCCCCTTGGCCTGGATCGAGGAGATCGCCTGGGTCTGGTTGTAGTTATGCTTGAGCACCAGTTCCCCGACTTCGTCGGTCATCTTGGCCAGCAGCTTGTTGCGCCGGGGCTCGGTCAGCCCACCCTTGGCCATCACGGCCCCCAAGAGAATCTTGATGTTGACCTCGTGGTCCGAACAGTCGACGCCGGCGGAGTTATCGATGGAATCCGTGTTCATCCGCCCGCCCTTCATGGCGTATTCGATGCGGCCCTTTTGCGTGCAGCCCAGGTTCGCACCCTCGCCGACGACCTTGGCCTGAACCTCCTGGCCGTTGATGCGGATGGCGTCGTTGGCGCGGTCGCCCACGTCGGCGCTGGATTCCGCCTGCGCCTTGATGTAGGTGCCGATGCCGCCGAACCACAAAAGGTCGATGGGGGCCCGCAACATGGCCTGGATCAGCTCGTTCGGCGACACCGCGTCCTTGGTCAGGCCGAAACAGGCGCGGGCCTCCGGCGTGAGCTTGATGACCTTGGCGCTGCGCTCGTAAATGCCGCCGCCCTTGGAAATCGTCTTGGTGTCGTAGTCGGACCAGGATGAGCGGCCCAGGTTGAACAGGCGCACGCGCTCGGCAAAACTCTTGGCCGGGTCCGGGTTGGGATCGACGAAGATGTGCATGTGGTTGAAGGCACCCTGCAGCTTGATGTGCTTGGACAGCATCATGCCGTTGCCGAACACGTCGCCCGACATGTCGCCGACGCCGACCACCGTGAAGTCCTGGGTCTGGATATCCGTGTCCATTTCGCGGAAGTGGCGCTTGACCGATTCCCAGGCCCCCTTGGCGGTGATGCCCATGCCCTTGTGGTCGTAGCCGACCGACCCGCCGGAGGCAAAGGCGTCGCCCAGCCAATGGCCGTAATCCATCGACACCCCGTTGGCGATGTCGGAAAACGTCGCCGTGCCCTTGTCCGCCGCGACCACCAGATAGGGATCGTCGTCGTCCCAGCGGAACACGCTTTTCGGCGGCACCACGCGGGGGCCCTTCAGGTTGTCGGTGACGTCCAACAGCCCCCGGATCAGCGTCTTGTAGCATTCGATGCCCTCGGCCATGAAGGCATCGCGCCCCCCTTCCGTGGGCGGACGCTTGACCACGAAGCCGCCTTTGGAGCCGACCGGCACGATGACCGCGTTCTTGACCTGCTGCGCCTTGACCAATCCCAGAATCTCCGTGCGGAAATCCTCGGGCCGGTCGGACCAGCGCAGACCGCCGCGGGCGACGAAGCCGAACCGCAGGTGCACGCCCTCGACGCGCGGGCTGTAGACGAAAATCTCACGCAGCGGCCGGGGCTTGGGCAGGTCGTCGATCAGTCGCGAATTGAACTTGAACGAAACATAAGGCTTGTGGCCGCCGTCGGCGGCGGGCTGGAAGAAGTTGGTGCGGAGGGTCGCGTCGACCAGATTGATGAAGCGGGTCAGGATGCGGTCCTCATCGGCGCTGGTCACGGTCTCGAGCGCGTCGCGCATCTTGGCGTGCAGGGCCGATGCTTTCTTGTCCCGTTCCGCCGCCGTCTGTTTCGATATCGCCATGCGGACCGTGAACAACTGCACGATCATGTTGGCCAGACCCAGATGCTTGGCCAGGGTCTGTTCCATGTAGGTCTGGGAATAGGAAATGCCCATCTGGCGCAGACAGCGGCAATAGGCGCGCAGGATCAGGACCTCGCGCCAATCCAGGCCGCCGCGGGCGACCAGGGCGTTGAAGCCGTCGCTTTCAATTTCGCCACGCCACACCCGGCCGAAGGCGTCTTCGAACTTGGCCTTGATGGCGGGGATGTCGACGTCGCCGCCGTCGCGGGTTTCCAGACCGAAGTCATGGATCATCAGCATCTTGACGCCGCCGCCGTTGCCGTCGTCGCAGGACACGTCGTGGGGATTTTCGTCGATCACCCGGAAGCCCATGTGTTCGAACACGGGCAGGGCGTCCGACAGGGGCACGGCGGAATCGGGATGATAGACCTTGAAGCGCACCTGATTGCCGGGCGCCCCTTCGGGCCGATAGAGATGCAGGCCGATACGGTCGGCGGTCAGGGATTCCTCGATCACCTCGATATCGTTGACCGCGTCCTCGGCCGAGTACTGAGCCGTGTAGCCGGGGCCGAAGGCGTTCTGGAACCGGCGGGTCAGGCGCAGCCCCTCCTTCTCGCCGTAGGCCTTGGCCAACGCCTCGGCGAGGTCGTCGGCCCAGGTCCGGGCGGCACGGGTCAGCTTGCTTTCAAGGCCTTTGGCGTAATAGGCCGGAAGCTTCCCCGGCTCCGTCGCGATGATCAGATAGACCCGCGCCAAAGGCGCGTCGCCCAGGGCGGTCGAGAAGTTTGAGACCCGGCCGTTCAGCGCCTCGCACAGGATGTCCTGCATGCGTTCGCGCATGTTCATGGTGTAGCGGTCGCGCGGCACGTAGATCATGCAGGACACGAAACGCCCGAAATTGTCCTGGCGCATGAACAGGGCGACGCGCTGACGGTCCTGCAGATGCAGGATGCCCATGGCGGTGTCCAGCAACTGTTCCTCGGAAATCTGGAACAACTCATCCCGCGGATAGGTTTCCAGGATGTTGGTCATGGCCTTGCCGTCGTGGCTGCCCGGTTGCAGACCGGCGCGGTCGAGCACCTGTTGCAGGCGGCGGCGCAGCAGCGGGATGTCGCGCGGGCTGCGGTTGTAGGCGGCGGAGGTGAACAGGCCGACGAAGATGCGCAGCCCCGTGACCTTGCCCGTCTTGTCGAAGCTTTTGATGCCGATGGCGTCCATGTGCACGGGCCGGTGCACGGTCGAGCGCTGGTTCGACTTGGTGACCACGATCAGCCCGGGATCGGAGATGAAGGCGCGCACTTCGGGCGGAATCTTGGAGCTGTCCGCCGCATAGGTCAGCACCGACATGTCGAGGTCGCGCAGGATGCCGAGCGCCGATTTCTTGTCGACGGCGACCGTGGTCTTGGGCCCCGAGCCGGAAATCTTGTAGTCGCGGGAGCCCAGAAAGGTGAAGTTGTTGTCGTGGATCCAACGCAGAAATTCGCGCACCTCGTTGGCTTCCTCCTGCGGCGCCGGGCCCGAGGTGTGGCGGAAGTCGTCGATGATCCGCGCCATGCGTTCGCGCATCGGCCGCCAATCCTGAACCGCCAGGCGCACGTCCTCGAGGACCTTGAGCACGCCCTTTTCGATCTCGCGTTGGCCGTCGGGCGTTTCCTCGTCGACCTCGATATGCATCCAGGATTCCAGGCGCGCGCCGTCCTCGGGCTCGCCGGGATCGAGCACGCGCTGCAGGCGGCCCTGGGCGTCGCGCTTGATCTTGAAGATCGGATGCACCACCAGATGCACGGTCAGGCCGCGGCGGTTCATTTCCGACGACACGGAATCGACCAGGAACGGCATGTCCTCGGTGACGATCTCGACGACGGTGCGGTTGGCGGTCCAGCCGTCCTTCTTGGCGTCGGGCTTGTAGGCCCGCACCGAAGGCTTGCCCGGCTTGTGCAGGGCCGCGGTCTTCCAATGGCTTTTGGCGATGCCGGCCAGGGTCGCCGCGTCGCGGACGTGGATGTCCATGGGCGGCATATGGGCGAAATACTGGTCGGCGTAATGGACCAGGGCCGTCGCCTTGGCGCCCTTGGCGCCCGCCCGCATCAGCTTCGACACCTGCTTCAGCAGCGCGTCGGTCTTCAAATCCCGTTTGACTGGCATAGACCCCTCCCAGAAAGCGCGGCCCCCGATTTTTTATCGGGGAGGCGGCGCGGTGACCTGC